>NZ_JBFOCX010000034.1:0-316136 GCF_040908025.1 Aeromonas sp. R9-2 | reverse complement strand
TCCTAAGAAACACCCTCGATTGCCTGTAGGGTAAAACCAAATTCGGCGGCCCGACGGTGCAATCCCTTGACCACCCGATCGCGGTACTGCTGCTCGTAGTGATCGGCGCCAGGATCCTGATATTCCATACCAAAACGCATGGCGTTATAGAACAAGACCGCAATCTTGCGGGCCGTGGCGGTGACCGCCTTCGCTTTGCTGATGCGCGCTGACAACCGTCGGTAGAATGCCCCCAGCGCTGTATTTGTTCTGCCGATGGTCACCGCTGCCAGTCGTAGGTGGGCGGTGACTCGATTCTTGGTCTTGCGAGTATGAGCTGACAGTACCTTGCCACCACTGATCCGGCAGCCCGGAGCCAGTGTCAGCCATGAGGTGAAGTGTTGGGCCGTTCGCCAGCGACTCAGATCCGTTCCACACTCGGCCACCAGACGCAGTGCCAGGTAAGGGCCAATGCCATGGATCTGGGTCAGATCGATACCGACCAGTTGATAGAGCAAGGTGCGGACATCAAAGTTGAGTGCGTTCGGCTGCCGGGTACGGTGGCGAGGCTTGGGTAGCGCTTCGCTGGGACGGGGCTTACCACGAGAGAGTTGTTGCAAGCTTTGGGCAATCTGCTCATCACAGAGAGAAATCTGGGCCTGGTAGGCGTCATACATGGCCAGTGCCTGACTCAAGGCAAACACATGCTCGGGCTGGTAATTGCCAACCAGCGCACGTTGGATGGTTTCGACGCTCGACTGACAGCGCAAGTCGCGCATGGCGGCGAGCATCGTGGCATTTCGCTCTCCTGCGACAATGGCACGGATGATCCGCATACCGGTGGCGCCGGTGATGTCACTCACCACATGCTGCAATTGCAGGTTCATGTGAGTTAGCGCCTTCTGCATGTGCTGGATATGGGCCGCAGCGTAATCGAGGTGACGTTCACGTAGCCGCAGATAACTGCGCAGCGCGGCGATCTCCCGCTCAGGATGGAAGCTGGCGCGCAGTAGACCGCAAGCATGCAGGCGCTGGATCCATTGCGCATCGTTGACGTCAGTTTTGCGCCCAGGTACGGCCCGGGCATCCCGGGCGTTAGCCAAGATGACCTGTAAGCCATGGGTCTCCAGGATCTCGTACACGGGTATCCAATACACACCCGTTGATTCCATTGCCACGGTAGTGATCCCAAGCTCGACCAACCAAGCAGCCATACGCTCCAGGTCTGCCGTGAAAGCCTGAAAGGTTTGCACTGGTTCTTCGGCGAGCGCGGTGGGCACCGCAACCACATGGAACCGTGAACCGATATCAATGCCCGCGGCGCGGGCATGGATGATCGGCAAACCGTGTTCTGTGTTGTGCTTTTTCATGAATACCCCTCCATCACAAATAGTGCCGGACGGGGACTCGGATTCGATCACATTCCTAAACGGGGTCACCAAGGTGCCACCACTCACGGGTCCGCAGCTTCCCCTGGGTCAGGTTTTTTGACGGGGACTAAGCCTCCAAAAAGCAAACGACCACTGTCCGGTGAGATCAGTGTAGTGGACGTGTTTCTAATTCCATGGGCCACGGAGTGCCGGGGAGGCGGTTTTTTAGGTGGTTGGACTGTCTCTTTGATCCAGCTCACGTTACAATGCCCGCGCCCACTTCACCTAACGCGCAAACGATTTTCAGGAGAGAAACGGATGTTGAAACGTGACATGACCATCGCCAATTATGATCCGCAATTGTGGCAGGCCATCACAGACGAAACCCGTCGTCAGGAAGAGCATATCGAGCTGATTGCGTCTGAGAACTACACCAGCCCCCGTGTCATGGAAGCCCAGGGCTCCCAGCTGACCAACAAGTACGCCGAAGGTTACCCCTCCAAGCGTTACTACGGTGGTTGCGAGTATGTGGATGTGGTCGAAACCCTGGCCATCGAGCGCGCCAAAGAGCTGTTCGGTGCCACCTACGCCAACGTGCAGCCGCACTCCGGCTCTCAGGCCAATAGCGCCGTTTACATGGCTCTGCTGCAGCCGGGCGACACCGTACTGGGCATGAACCTGGCCCACGGCGGTCACCTGACCCACGGCTCTCCGGTCAACTTCTCCGGCAAGCTTTACAACATCGTGCCTTACGGTATCGATGAGTCCGGCAAGATCGACTACGACGACATGGAACGTCAGGCTGTCGAGCACAAGCCGAAGATGATGATCGGTGGCTTCTCCGCCTACTCCGGCATCGTTGACTGGGCCCGCATGCGCGAAATCGCCGACAAGGTCGGTGCCTACCTGTTCGTCGACATGGCCCACGTGGCTGGCCTGATTGCCGCTGGTGTCTACCCGAACCCGGTTCCCCACGCTCACGTGGTCACCTCCACCACCCACAAGACCCTGGCCGGTCCGCGCGGTGGTCTGATCCTCTCCGCCGCTGACGACGAGGAGCTCTACAAGAAGCTCAACTCCGCCGTCTTCCCGGGTGGTCAGGGTGGCCCGCTGATGCACGTCATCGCCGGTAAAGCCGTTGCCTTCAAAGAGGCGCTGGAGCCGGAGTTCAAGACCTATCAGGCTCAGGTCGTGAAAAACGCCAAGGCGATGGCTGCCACCTTTATCGAGCGCGGTTACAAGATCGTCTCCGGCGGTACCGACAACCATCTGATGCTGGTTGACCTGATCGGCCGCGAGCTGACCGGTAAGGATGCTGACGCTGCGCTGGGCAAAGCCAACATCACCGTCAACAAGAACTCAGTGCCCAACGACCCGCGCTCCCCGTTCGTCACCTCCGGTGTGCGGATCGGTACCCCGGCCATCACCCGCCGCGGTTTCAAGGAGGCCGAGTCCATCGAGCTGACCCACTGGATCTGCGACGTACTGGACAACCACGACAACGATGCCGTGCTGGCCACAGTGCGCGAGAAGGTGCTGGATATCTGCCGCCGCTTCCCGGTTTATGGCTGATAAGTCAGACCATCCGGTTTGAGACCAATGCCACCTGCGGGTGGCATTGTTTTTTCTGGCTTTTACCGGTTTTGGATGGCCGTGCTACACTGGCCGACCTAGATCCTGGCCCGCCGGGCCGGTCCCTGTTCCATTAACGCCGGAGGTCCGATGCATTGCCCATTCTGTAGTGCGGTTGATACCAAGGTGATCGATTCCCGTCTGGTGGCAGAAGGCCATCAGGTGCGCCGCCGTCGTGAGTGTCTGCTCTGTCACGAGCGTTTTACCACCTTCGAGATGGCCGAGCTGGTGATGCCCCGCGTCATCAAGTCCAACGGTTCCCGCGAGCCGTTCAATGAAGACAAGCTGCGCGCCGGCATCCTGCGGGCGCTGGAGAAGCGGCCGGTGAGCATGGAAGCCATCGAAAAGGCGGTCAACCATATCAAATCCCGCCTGCGTGCCACCGGCGAGCGCGAAGTCGCCTCCGAGCTGGTGGGCAATCTGGTGATGGATGAGCTCAAGAGTCTGGACAAGGTGGCCTATATCCGCTTTGCCTCCGTCTATCGCAGCTTCGAAGATATTCGCGAGTTCGGCGAAGAGATCGCCAAGCTGGAGAAGTAAACCGCCATTCTCACCCATGTTGCCGCGTCCGATCACGCTGTGCTAATCGAACCTACGATACTGCGTAAAGCCGAGATGTGTTGTCAAAGGAGCCCGAATGTTTAGTCAAGATGATTACCAATGGATGAGTCGGGCCCTCGAACTGGCTCGTCGCGGCCGCTACACCACGGCCCCCAATCCCTGCGTCGGCGCCGTGCTGGTCAAAGATGGCGTGGTGGTTGGCGAAGGGTGGCATCAGAAGGCGGGCGAGCCTCATGCCGAGGTTTACGCCCTGCGCGCCGCCGGTGACAACGCCCGTGGTGCTACCGCCTATGTAACCCTCGAACCCTGCTCCCATCATGGTCGTACTCCCCCCTGCGCCGAGGCGCTGATCAATGCTGGCGTAGCGCGGGTGGTGGCGGCCATGGTCGATCCTAATCCCCAGGTGGGTGGGCGTGGCCTGCGGATGCTCTCCGAAGCGGGGATCAAGACAGATTTCGGCCTGCTGGCGAGCGAAGCCGAAGCGCTCAACCCGGGCTTTTTCAAGCGGATGCGTACCGCCTTCCCGCGGGTGACCGTCAAGCTGGGGGTCAGCCTCGATGGCCGTACCGCCATGGCGAGCGGCGAGAGCCAGTGGATCACCTCCCCGGATGCGCGCCGTGACGTGCAGCGGCTGCGGGCCCGCCACGATGCGGTGCTCTCCAGCGCCGAAACCGTGCTGGCCGATGGCGCTTCCCTGACCGTGCGCTGGGACGAGCTGCCCCCCTCGGTCAAGGCAAGTTATCCCAAAGAGACCCTGCGCCAGCCGCTGCGAGTCATCGTCGATTCGCAAAACCGCCTCACTCCCGACTTGCCGCTGTTCCAGAGCGAGAGCCCGGTGCTGCTGGCCCGTCACCAGGCGTCCGGCGAGTGGCCCGAGTGGGTGCAGCAGCTGGAGCTGCCGCTGCTGGATGGCAAGCTGGATCTGGTCAGCCTCTTCATGCTGTTGGCCAAGCAGAACGTCAACTCGGTACTGGTCGAGTCGGGGCCGCGGCTGTGCGGCGCTCTGCTGGAAAAAGGGCTGGTGGATGAGCTGGTGCTCTATCAGGCACCCAAACTGATAGGTGACGAAGGGCGCGGCCTGTTCCATCTGCCGGGTCTGACCCGGCTGTTCCAGGCCCCCAAGCTCGCCATCAAGGATGTGCGCATGGTGGGGCCGGATATTCGCATTACCGCCAAAATAGCCTGATTTATCAATGTTCAAGGGGGCATAATCAGCCCCCGTCATCAGCAAGGTGATTTGCATGTTTACCGGAATTATCGAAGCGGTGGGAACCCTGGCCGAGCTGCGCCGTCAGGGCGATGACATGGCCCTCACCGTCCACGCACCAGGTCTGGATTTTAGCGACGTCAAACTGGGCGACTCCATCGCCACCAACGGCGTCTGCCTCACCGTGGTGGCGCTGGGCGACAAGAGTTATACCGCCGACGTGTCGCTGGAAACCCTCTCCCGTACCGGTTTTGCCGCCGCCAGGGTGGGCGATCGGGTCAACCTCGAGAAGGCGCTGATGCCCACCTCCCGCCTCGGCGGCCATCTGGTCTCCGGCCATGTGGACGGGGTAGGGGAAGTGAAAAGCGTCTCCAGCAGCGGCCGCGCCATCGAATACTGGATCAAGGCGCCGGGCGAGCTCTCCCGCTATATCGCCGAGAAGGGCTCCATTGCGGTGGATGGCATCAGCCTCACCGTCAACGCGGTGCAGGGGGACCTTTTCCGCCTGACTATCGTGCCCCACACCGCGCAGGAGACCACCATCGCCAGCTGGAAGCCGGGCCACAAGGTCAACCTCGAGGTGGATCAGATCGCCCGCTATCTGGAGCGGCTGATGATGGGGAAAAGTCAGGAGAGTAGCGCCTCGACCCTGACCATGGAGACGCTGGCCAAGGCCGGTTTTCTCTGACAGTGTGCGCTGAATCTGGCCACCAAAACGATTTTCTGTGATCCCGCTCTGATTGAAATGGAGCCGCGAGCCCCAATCTAGAGCAACATACACTCGCATTTGCGTTGAGCCTGCGGGCTCAACCCCCAAGCACACTGATGGAGTAGCCCATGGCGCTGAGCACAACCCAGGAAATCATTGCCGATATCAAGGCTGGCAAGATGGTGATCCTGATGGATGACGAAGACAGGGAGAACGAAGGGGACCTCATCATGGCCGCTTCCTGCGTCCGTCCGGAGGATATCAACTTCATGGCCCGCTACGGTCGTGGCCTCATCTGCCTGACCCTGACCCGGGATCGCTGCAAGCAATTGGCGCTGCCGCTGATGGTGGATCGCAACAATGCCCAGTTCTCCACCGCCTTTACCGTCTCCATCGAGGCGGCGGAAGGGGTGACCACAGGTATCTCAGCCGCCGATCGCGCGGTGACCGTGCAGGCGGCTGTGGCGCCCAATGCCAAGGCGGCCGATCTGGTGCAGCCGGGCCACATCTTCCCGCTGATGGCACAGGATGGCGGCGTGCTGACCCGCGCCGGTCACACCGAAGCGGGTTGCGATCTGGCCCGTCTGGCTGGTTTCGAGCCTGCGGCCGTCATCGTCGAGATCCTCAACGAAGATGGCACCATGGCGCGCCGTCCGGATCTGGAGGTGTTCGCCGAGGAGCACGGCATCAAGCTTGGCACCATCGCCGACCTTATCGAGTACCGCAACCAGCACGAGACCACGGTCGAGAAGGTGGCCGAGTGCAAGTTGCCCACCGAATTTGGCGAGTTCGACCTCATCACCTTCCGCGACACCATCGACAATCAGGTTCACTTCGCCCTGAAAAAGGGTGAGGTGCAGGCCGACCAGCCGACCCTGGTGCGGGTGCACCTGCATGATGTGCTGAGCGATCTGCTGCTGACCGACCGCCACGCCGCCCGAAGCTGGCCGCTGCCCAAATCCATGGCTCGCATCGCTGACGAGGGTGGCGTGCTGGTGATTTTGGGGGCGGAATCCCATGGCGCCGAGCTGCTGGCTAGGGTCAAGGGTTTTGAAGCCGCCGACAAGGGGCTAGCACCGGAAGGAGCCAAGTGGCAGGGCACCTCGCGCCGGGTTGGTGTGGGTTCCCAGATCCTCAAGGCCCTTGGCGTGAGCAAGATGCGCCTGTTGAGCTCGCCGAAGAAATACCATGCCCTCGGCGGTTTCGGTCTGGAAGTGGTTGAGTACGTCGGCGAGTAACGTACTACCAGAGAAGTACCATCCCCTTCCGGGCGGTTTCGGTCTGGAAGTCGTGGAATTTACCGGCGAGCAAGTGCGCCGGACTGGTTAATTCGCGATCATGGCCGTCTATTGCGGCCATGGTTTTTGTCGTGGGTCTGTTGTGCTAGAATGTGCGCACTTTTGACTCCGGCCCTTTTGATTGCACAGATACAGGATTTCCAATGAAGGTTATCGAAGGAAATATCGCCGCTCCTGAGGCGCGCGTTGCTATTGTTGTTGCCCGTTTCAACAGCTTCATCAACGACAGTCTGGTGAACGGCGCGGTGGACGTACTGAAGCGTCAAGGTCAAGTGCAGGACAGCAACCTGACACTGGTAAAAGTGCCGGGCGCGGTTGAAATGCCATTGGTCATCAAGAAGCTGGCCAAGAGTGGTCAATATGATGCCATCGTGGCGGTCGGTACTGTCATCCGTGGCGGCACCTACCACTTCGACCTGGTGGCAAACGAGAACAGCAAGGGCATGGCCCAGGTAATGATGGAATATGAAATTCCCGTTGCCTTCGGTGTGCTGACCACTGAAAACATTGAACAAGCCATCGAGCGTGCAGGTACCAAGGCGGGTAACAAGGGTGCAGAGGCTGCACTGGCAGCGCTCGAAATGATCAACGTCCTGAAAGAACTGGACGTGTAACGAGGAGAAGTACATTGAAACCGTCTGAGCGCCGTAAAGCCCGCCATTGCGCCACCCAGGCCATCTACCAGTGGCAGATGACCAAGGCTAACGTGGGTGACATCGAAGAGCAGTTCAAGATCGATCAGGACACCAAGGGTGTAGACCTGAACTATTTCCGCGATCTGCTGTTCGGGGTAGCCCTCCACTGCAGCGAGCTGGACAAGGTGTTTGCACCTTTCCTCTCCCGTCCACTGGAAGAAGTGGACATGGTGGACAAGGCGATCCTGCGTCTGGCGACCTACGAGCTGACCCGTCGTGATGATGTACCGCCGCGCGTGGTCATCAACGAAGCGATCGAGCTGGCCAAAGCTTTTGCTGCCGATGACAGCCACAAGTTTGTCAACGGTGTACTGGACAAGGTGATCAAGTCGCTGAACAAGCGTTGATCCTGCTGTCCGTCAGCATCTAAGAGAGGAGCCAGCTTATTGCTGGCTTTTTACTGTATGGGTGAATTTGAGCTGATTGATAAGTACTTCAAGGTCCCCCACGCCCGCAAGGACGTGGTGATGGGCCCTGGAGATGACTGTGCCCTGCTGACCCTGCCCCCCGATACCCAACTGGCGGTGAGCACCGACACTCTGGTGAGCGGCGTACACTTCTTTCCCGACATGGATCCGGTGGATCTCGGCTACAAGGCGCTGGCGGTCAATCTCTCCGATCTCGCCGCCATGGGGGCCGAGCCGCGCTGGGTGTCGCTGGCGCTGACTCTGCCTGCCATTAACGAAGGTTGGGTCGCCGGTTTTGCCGAAGGGTTTCTGGAGCTGGCCGAGTACTACAATGTGGCGCTGGTGGGCGGAGACATGACCCGCGGGCCGCTCTCCATCACCATCTCGGTGAAGGGATCGGTGCCTGCCGGGCGCGCCTTGATGCGCAGCGGCGCCAAAGCCGGTGACGGCATCTATGTGACCGGTACCCTGGGGGATGCCGCGTTGGCACTCTCCCATCTGCTGGGCAAACGCACCCTCAACGAGAACCAGCTGGCAGCGGTGCTGCCACGGCTTGACCATCCCCATCCCCGCATTCTGGCCGGTCAGGCGCTGCGCGGGCTGGCGGGTAGTGCGCTGGATCTCTCCGACGGTCTGGCATCGGATCTCGGCCATATCCTCAAGGCCTCCGGTGTACGGGCCCAGATCGATCTCGATCTGCTACCGCTCTCGCCGGTGCTGCAGGATGCGGTGAGCGAGCAGGAGGCGTGGCAACTGGCGCTGGCCGGTGGCGATGACTACGAGCTCTGCTTTACCGTACCGGAGGAGCACCGCGGCGCGCTCGATACGGCGCTGGCCCACAGCGGGGTCAAGTTCAGCCGCATCGGCCGCATCGTGGCGGGCGAGCCGGGCATCGACTACCAGCGTGGCGACCAAGCGGTCGAGCTGCAACTGAAAGGGTGGGATCACTTCGCATGAGTTTGTTCAGGATAAAGCCCGAGCTGACACGACTGGATCTGAAAAATCCGCTTCATTTTTTGGCGGTGGGGTTTGGTTCCGGTCTCAGCCCCAAGGCGCCGGGCACCATGGGCACCCTGGCGGCGATTCCGCTCTATCTGCTGGTGAGCGGTCTGCCGACCTATTGGTTTATCGCCTTGCTGGCGGTTGGGTTTGTGGTCGGTATTCGTATCTGCCAGAGCGCCACCGATGCCATCGGCATGCCGGATCACGGCGCCATCGTCTGGGACGAGGTGATCGGCTTTGGTGTCACCATGATTGCCGCCCCGGCTGGCTGGGAGTGGGTGTTGGCCGGCTTCGTGCTGTTCCGGCTGTTCGATGTGCTCAAACCCTGGCCCATCTGCTGGTTTGACCGCCGGATCCACGGTGGCCTCGGCATTATGCTGGACGATTTGATCGCCGCGTTGTTTGCCCTGTTTTGTATGCAATTGCTGGCGTTCTGGCTCGGCTGAATGCTGCCTTCCGGGGGATGACCGTTCTGGCATCCCCCGATTTATATCTGCTTAATTTTCATTCATCGGCATATGCTGCCGTTTATTATCCATTTCACATAAATATTCACTACTCATTCGGGGCTGGTGATTGTTTTGGAAATAGTGATAAATGCTGCTTGTTGCGTTGTTGTTGAAATTAAAGTAATGACACCAATAGATGTACGGACGCTCCGGCCATTTGTGTGATGAAAATCATCATTTATCTCTGCCGAATTGGTGGTTATCTGCACAAAACATTGCGGAATTGTATAACTCAATCATTTACACCCGTGGTCAAACCGTCTAAGTTACTCGCGGGTTATTCCAAAAAAATGCAAAAAACCCGCCCGGATCGCTGGTTTCGCTGCCTCATGGATTGAGCAAATATTGCCCAAGGTAACAACCGGCATCTGCGGCTGATTTACGGACGAATTATTTGGGACGGATGTCCCCCGCAGAGGTAAACATGTCCTTGCTCGAAGTAAAGAACTTGCGGATCGAGTACCCCTCCCGCTACGGGGTGCTGGCCGCGGTGAAGGATCTCTCTTTCTCTATCGAAAAGGGTGAGATTGTCGGGGTGGTCGGTGAATCCGGCGCCGGCAAGTCTACCATCGGCAACGCCGTTATCGATCTCCTGAGCCCGCCGGGTCGCATCGCCCGTGGTGATATCTATCTCAATGGCGAGCTCATCTCCGGCAAGAGCCAGAATGAGATGCGGGCCATCCGTGGCTCCCGTATCGGGTTCATCTTCCAGGACCCCATGACCTCCCTCAACCCGCTGTTCACCGTTGAGCATCAGCTGGTGGAGACCATTCTGGCCAATACCGACCTCTCTCGCGAAGCTGCTTTTGCCAAGGCATTGGAGCTGATGGGGGCAGTGGGTATTCCGCAACCGGAGCTGCGCATCAAGCAGTATCCTCACCAGTTCTCCGGTGGCATGCGTCAGCGGGTGGTTATCGCCATCGCGCTCTCCTGCGATCCGGAGCTGATCATCGCTGATGAGCCGACCACGGCGCTTGACGTCTCCATTCAGGATCAGATCCTCCAGCTTATCCGCGCCCTCTGCAAAGAGCGTCAGGTGGGCTGCATGCTGGTGACTCACGACATGGGCGTGGTCTCCAACGTTACCGACAAGGTGGCGGTGATGTATCGCGGCGATCTGGTGGAGTTCGGCCTGACCGAACAGGTGTTGGGCAGCCCCAATCACCCCTATACCCGCAGCCTCATCTCGGCGGTCCCCCGTTCCGATGTGAAGCTGGTGCGCTTCCCGCTGGTCTCCTATATCGAGGACGCCAGTGCGCCGGATACCAATATCGACCTCAAGACCCACTGGCTCGGCCAGAGTCAGGACGAGCGTGCCTATGAAGGGGCGCTGCTGCGGGTGGAGAACGTCGATCTGAAGTTCGTCACCAAGGACTCCATCTTCCCGAGCCGTCGCCAGTATGTGCGCGCCTGCAACAACATCAGCTTCGAGATCTTCGAAGGGGAGACCTTCGGTCTGGTGGGGGAGTCGGGCTCCGGCAAATCGACCATTGCCCGCGCCATCACCGGCCTCTATCCGCCTGATACCGGCAAAATCTTCTTCGAGGGGATCGATCTCACCGCTCTCAAGAGCGAGCGCGAGCGTCGCCCGCTGCGTCGCCAGATGCAGATGGTGTTCCAGAACCCCTATTCGTCAATGAACCCGCGGATGAAGGTGCGCGACATCATTGCCGAGCCGATCCGCTTCCATCAGCTGGCGAGCAGCGAGAGCCAGATTGAGGGGATTGTCGGCGATCTGCTGGATCACGTGGGTCTCGGTCGTGGTGCCGGTGTCAAGTATCCCCACGAGTTCTCCGGCGGTCAGCGCCAGCGCATCTCCATTGCACGCGCCCTGGCCACTCGCCCGCGCTTCCTTATCTGCGATGAGCCGACCTCGGCGCTGGATGTGTCGGTGCAGGCCCAGATCCTCAACCTGCTCAAGGATCTGCAGCAGGAGCTCAAGCTCACCATGCTGTTTATCAGCCACGATCTGCCGGTGATCCGCCAGATGTGCGACCGCATCGGGGTGATGCAGCACGGTCATCTGGTGGAGGTGGCCGAGACCGAGAAACTCTTTACCAATGCCGAGCATGAGTACAGCCGCAAGCTGATCTCCCTCATGCCGGAGTTCAAGGGAATGTCCCGCGAGGGGCTGGAAATCGCAAGCTAGGAGAGCGCCGGTGCGCCGGTCTGCTTGTCAAAAAAAGTGTCATAAGAAAGCCAAAAGCATGGAGAACAAGATGAAGAAAGGATTGTCCAAGATTGCCCTGGCGCTGTTTGCCGCCGGTTTCGCCTTCAGTGTCTCAGCCGCTGATATCAAGGTGGGTGTCGCTTCTGACGCCACTTCGCTGGATCCGCAGGAGCAGCTCTCCGGTCAGACCCTGGAGATGTCGCACCTGGTATTCGATCCCCTGATGCGTTACACCCAGGACCTGCAGTTCGAGCCCCGTCTGGCCGAGAAGTTCGAGCGTGTCGATGACAAGACCGTCCGTTTCCATCTGCGCAAAGGGGTCAAGTTCCACTCCGGTAACGACTTCACCGCCGACGACGTGGTGTGGACCGTTAACCGCCTGAAATCCTCCGTCGACTTCAAGGCGATCTTCGATCCCATCAGCGAAGTGAAGAAGGTCGATGACTACACCGTCGATCTGATCACCGCCAAGCCGTTCCCGCTGGTGCTGCAGACCGTCACCTACATCTTCCCGATGGACTCCAAGTTCTACACCGGCAAAACCGAAGCGGGCAAAGACAAGGCCGAGATCGTCAAAAACGGCGACTCCTATGCCTCTACCCACGTCTCCGGTACTGGCCCGTTCACCGTCAAGTTCCGCGAGCAGGGCGTGAAGCTGGATTATGCCCGCAACGCCAACTACTGGGATAAAGCTTCCAAGGGTAACGTCGAGAACCTGACCGTGGTGCCGATCAAGGAAGATGCGACCCGTGTTGCAGCCCTGTTGGGTGGCGACGTGGACATGATCTATCCGGTTGCGCCGAACGATCTGGAGCGCGTGAAGAATGGAAAGGACTCCCAGCTGGTCACCCTGTCCGGTACCCGCGCTATCATCATCGAGCTGAACCAGAACACTAACCCGGCACTGAAAGACAAGCGTGTACGTCAGGCGATCAACTACGCCATCAACCAGGTGGGCATCGTCGAGAAGATCAACAAGGGCTTCGGTACCCCTGCTGGCCAGCTGAGTCCGAAAGGCTATGCCGGTCACAACGAGGCGCTGGTGCCCCAGTATGATCTGGCCAAGGCCAAGGAGCTGATGAAGGAGGCCGGTTACGAGAAAGGCTTCAAGATGACCTTCATCTCCCCGGCTGCCCGCTACGTCAACGACGTCAAGATTGCCCAGGCTGTCTCCGCCATGCTGGCCAAGATCAACATCAAGGTGGATCTGAAGACCATGCCGGTGGCCCAGTACTGGCCCGAGTTTGACAAGTGCGCCGCAGACATGCAGCTGATCGGCTGGCACTCCGACACTGAAGATACCGCGAACTTCTTCGAGTTCCTGACCTTCACCAAGGACGCCAAGACCGGTATGGGTCAGTACAACTGCGCCGGTTACGCCAACGCCGAAGCTGACAAGCTGGTGATGGATGCCAACGCCGAGACCGATCCGGCCAAGCGTGCCGAGATGCTGAAAAAGGTCGAAGCCATGCTGATCGAAGATGCTGCCTACGTGCCGTTGCACTGGGAAGATCTGGCCTATGGCGCCAAGAAGAACGTCGATATCAAGCCGGTGGTCAACGTGATGAACTTCCCTTACCTGGGTGACCTGGTGGTCAGCAAGTAAGAGAACGTCGCAAGGAAGGACGGGGCGGGGTGGTCTGCTGGCCACTCCGCCCACTAACAGAAGCCTGTGCCACGACACAGGCCACGTAGAAGGACAAGCATGTTTACATTCCTGCTGAAACGGTTCTATCAGGCCGTGATAGTGATGTTCGTCATCAGCCTGGTCGCCTTCTCCATCCAGGACAACCTGGGTGACCCGTTGCGCGAGCTGGTGGGACAATCCGTCTCCGAAGCCCAGCGTCACGAGTTGCGCGAGAAGATGGGCCTTAACGATCCCTTCCTCATCAAATACAGCCGCTTTTTGAAAAATGCGGTGCATGGGGATTTGGGCACCTCCTATTTCTTCAAGCGACCTGCTCTCGAGGTGATCCTCGACAAGCTGTTGGCTACCCTTGAGCTGGTGTTTGCTGCTGCGCTCATCATCGTGGTGGTCTCCATTCCACTCGGTGTCTATTCGGCGATCCGCCCGCGCAGCATTCCCACCAAGATCATCATGGCGGGGAGCAGTATCGGTATCTCGATCCCTGTATTTTTGACCGCCATCATGCTGATGTACCTCTTCTCCATCCAGCTGGGCTGGCTGCCGGCCTATGGCCGCGGCGAGACCCGTAACCTGCTGGGCTGGGAGTCGGGCTTCTTCACTTGGGACGGCATCCTGCACCTGATCCTGCCCGCAGTGTCGCTCTCTTCCATCATGCTGCCGCTGTTTATCCGCTTGGTGCGCTCCGAGATGCTGGAGCAGCTCTCCTCCGAGTACGTCAAATTCGCCCGCGCCAAGGGGCTGGACAACAACAAGGTCTACTACAGCCACGCTCTTAAAAACACCATGCTGCCGGTTATTACCGTCGGCGGGGTGCAGATCGGCACCATGGTGGCCTACACCATTCTGACCGAGAGCGTGTTCCAGTGGCCGGGCACCGGCTTCCTGTTCCTCGAGGCGATCCACCGGGTCGATACGCCCCTCATCACCGCCTACGTCATCTTCGTGGGATTGATCTTCGTGGTGACCAATACCCTGGTCGACCTGCTCTACGGGTTGATCAACCCGACCGTTAACCTGACTGCCAAGGGGTAAGCGCATGACTAATGCTGTAACTGCAAGCCCAAGCCGTTGGGCACGATTCAAGAACTCTGACATCGTCTACTACTTCCTGCGGGACAAGGTAGCCATGTTCAGCTTTGCGGTGTTTGTGGTGTTCGTGCTGGCGGCGCTGCTGGCGCCCTGGCTCGCCCCGCACAACGTCTATGACCAGACCAGTTTTGATCTGATGGATGCCGAGTTGCCCCCCTCCTGGCTCGAAGGCGGCGAGGAGCGCTTCTGGCTCGGCACCGACAACCAGGGGCGGGATATCTGGAGCACCATCCTCTATGGCGCCCGTATCTCCCTCACCATCGGCCTGTTTGCGGTGGCGCTGCAGCTGGTGCTCGGTATCGTCATCGGTCTGATTGCCGGTTACTTCGGTGGTCGTATCGACAACCTGTTGATGCGCTTTGCCGATGTGCAGCTGTCGTTCTCCACCATGATGGTGGCGATCATCATCTCCGCCATCTTTCAGGCGACCTTTGGCTCCGAGTTCTACTCGAAGTTCGCCATCATGATGCTGGTGGTGATCATCGGTATCGCCGAGTGGCCGCAGTATGCCCGTACTGTGCGCGCCTCTGTGCTGGCGGAGAAGAAGAAGGAGTATGTGGAAGCGGCCAAGGTGATGGGGTTCCGCGCCCCGCGCATCATGTTCCGCCACATTCTGCCCAACTGTTTGTCGCCCATTCTGGTCATCTCCACCGTGCAGGTGGCCAACGCCATCATGAGCGAGGCGGCGCTCTCCTTCCTCGGTCTGGGGATGCCGGTTGATCAGCCCTCGCTCGGTTCACTTATCAGCGTCGGCTTCAACTACATCTTCTCCGGCTCCTGGTGGATCACCGCCTTCCCGGGTATCTGTCTGGTGGTGCTGGTGCTGGTCATCAACCTGCTGGGTGACTGGCTGCGGGATGTGTTTAACCCCAAGATCTACAAAGGTTAACGCGGGCCGACTCTGAGGCGCTGAGTCGCAGCTGTCAGGCCATTTGGATGAAAAAAATCCGAAACCGGTTTAGCCGGTTTCGGATTTTTATTGGTCTTGAGCAGACAGCTTGTTGATTGCACACCCATCAGTAGTGCGGCGGCGGGGTCTCTTCGGCCATGCTGGCAATCTGGCTGGGCTGTACGCTTTGCAGTTTGTCGATCAGCAGCTGGATCTGGTATTTGAGCCGATCGAGTTCACGGCCCTGGGTGGTTACCTCGTCGTTGAGCTGCTCTATGGTGTACTCCGCATAGGCGAGACGGGTTTCCAGGGTTTCGATGCGATCGTTAAGTTGCTGACTCATGGGCCTTCGGGTCCTTACTTGATTGTCCAGATTTCGGCCAGACCACTGGAGCTGGCACTGACAAGGTGGCTATTGTCGCGCAAAGCGACGCCGTAGACCACTGCGCTGGGCGGTTTCACCTTGGGTTGCGGCGAGACGCGCCAGCTCTGCAGCAGGGCGCCATCGCTCACTTGCCACAGGGAGAGCTGACGGGAAGGGGCGCCAGTGATGAGCCACTTGCCGTCGTTGGCAAAGCGGGCGCTGGTGTAGACCTCGAAGCGGTGATCATATTGCAGCTGACTCACCTCCTTGCCGGTTTTCAGATCCCAGATGCTGGCCCGGCTGCTGTCGGCGGTGAAGGCGTAGCGGCCGCTCGGCTCCAGTCTGGCCATGATCACCCGACCACCATGGTTGAAGCGCCAAATTACCTGCCCGCTACGGGTATCCCACAGATAGGCGCTGTAGTCGTTGCCTCCGGTCAGGGCGTAGCGACCGTTAGCGGAGAGATCGACCGTATTGACCTGTTCGGTGTGCCCCAGAAACTGCAGACGACGACCGCTTCGGGTATCGAGCCACTCGGCCTTGCCATCTTCCCGCCCGATCAGCACATAACGACCGTCGGCAGAGAGCGCGATGTCCCTCAGCCTGGATTCAGGAAGTGAGTAGTAGCCTTGTGATTGCCCGTCGTTCAGCCGCCAGGTAGCAAAGGTGTCTGGGGTGGCGGTGACGGCATGGCTGTTGCCTTCGGAAAAGCGGGTAATGAATACCAGATCTTCCGCAGAGTCGGATTGCTTCCAGCGCCAGCGTTGACGGTTCTGTTCCAGATCCCAGACGATGATGCCCTGGCTGATGCTGGAGACGATGGCCTGCTTGCCATCACTGGAGAGATCTGCGGTCAGCAGACCCGTGCTGGCGAGGGTCATTTGCTGGTTGGGTTGGGAGCTCTGCTCGCAACCGGTGAGCATTAAACAGAGGCTCACCAGATAAATGGCACTTTTTATCATTTTTGCGGTCTCACGCTTTTGTTACCTGCGATCACGGCGTTAGTATAAGGCGCTTATCACGATAAACCTCTCATTTCACGATGGAACCGAGAGCGGTATTTGGAGTTTGGAGAAACTGATGAACAAATTTCTGAAGGTGTCCCTGTTGGCGGCGGCCGTTGCCGTCGGTCTGACTGCTTGCCAAAAAGACGAGAAGCCTGCTGCGGCCAATACCGCCGAAGTGAAGGCAGAAGCCAGCAAGCCCGCAGAGGCGACCAAGGCCGAAGCCAAGAGCTTTGAAGAGCAATCTGGCTACGCAATTGGCCTCTCCATGGGGCGTTACATCGCCAATACCCTGGAGCGTCAGCAGGAACTGGGCATCAAACTGGACAACGCCGTGATCCTGAAAGGGGTGACTGACGGTCTGGGCAAAGAAGCCAAGATGACTGATGAAGAGATCCAGAAGGTACTGCAGGATTACGACGCCAAGATCAATGAGCTGACCAAGGCCAAGGCCGAGAAAGACGCCGTTGAGAATTTGAAGAAGGGCGAAGAGTTCCTGGCTGCCAACGCCAAGAAAGAGGGTGTGAAGAGCACTGAATCCGGCCTGCAATACGTGGTCGAGAAGATGGGCACTGGCGCCAAGCCGAAATCTACCGACATCGTCAAGGTTCACTACACCGGTACCCTGACCGATGGCACCAAGTTCGACAGCTCCGTCGATCGCGGCGAGCCGGCTACCTTCCCGCTCAATCAGGTTATCCCGGGTTGGACTGAAGGTGTGCAGCTGATGCCGGTTGGCTCCAAGTTCAAGTTCTTCCTGCCGTCCAAGCTGGCCTATGGCGAGCACGGTGCAGGCTCCATCCCGGCGAATGCCGTGCTGGTGTTTGACGTTGAGCTGCTGGCTATCGAGAAGCCGACTGCTGACGACGCCAAGAAGTAATCCCTTCTTGTAGTTAAAAACGGCTCCTTAAGGAGCCGTTTTTACTTGTGTATTCCCTGCAATCGCGGGATAACAGAGCTGTCTTGGCGTTGGGTTTGCGCGCGAAAATAAGGCAAAATAGATCGCAGAATCAAATACAAGGATGAGTCCAGTGGCTGAAAATAAATCGCGTGTCCTGCTGGTGGAAGATACCCGTAGTCTGGCGGTGGTCTATGAACAGTACCTGCGCCAGGAGGGGTATGAGGTGGTGCTGGCCGACTGTGGTCAGCAAGCGTTGGCGCAGTTGCTGGCAAGTCCTCCCCCCGTGGTGCTGCTGGATCTGGAGCTGCCGGATATGTCCGGTATGGATATTCTGCAAATGATCACCGAACAGCAGTTGCCCTGCTCTGTGGTAGTGATCACCGCCCATGGTTCGGTGGATGTGGCAGTGGAGGCGATGCGCCTCGGAGCCTTCGATTTTCTGACCAAGCCGTTTGACAGCAAGCGGCTCTGCGCCACTGTTCGCAATGCCTTGAAACACCAGCAGTTGAGCTCGCTGGTTGCCCACTATCGGGAAAACTTCGAGCGTAGCTCCTTCTTCGGTTTTATCGGTGCCTCCATGTCGATGCAGGCGGTCTATCGCATCATCGAAAGCGCGGCGCCCAGCAAGGCGACCGTCTTTATCACTGGCGAGAGCGGCACCGGCAAAGAGGTGTGTGCCGAGGCGATTCACCAGTGCAGTCCCCGCAGCGAACAGCCCTTTATTGCCCTCAACTGCGCCGCCATTCCCCATGATTTGATGGAGAGCGAGATCTTCGGTCATGTGAAGGGCTCTTTTACCGGTGCGCAGGGGGATCGCAAGGGGGCGGCCAGTCTGGCCGATGGCGGTACCCTGTTTCTCGACGAGATCTGCGAGATGGATCTCGACCTGCAGAGCAAGCTGCTGCGCTTTATCCAGACCGGCACAGTGCAGCGGGTCGGTAGCGGCAAGCTCGAGACGGTGGATGTGCGCTTTATCTGCGCCACCAACAGGGATCCGCTGGTAGAGGTAAAAGCGGGCCGTTTTCGCGAGGATCTCTACTATCGGCTCCACGTCATTCCGCTTACCCTGCCGCCGCTGCGGGAGCGGGGTGAGGATATCCTGCTGCTAGCGCGTACCCTGCTGCAGAGCTACGCCAAGGAGGAGAACAAACGCTTCAAGGATTTTGATGTCGAGGCTGCACGAGTGCTGCTCGACTACCCCTGGCCCGGCAACGTACGCGAGTTGCAAAACGTGGTACGCAATATCGTGGTGCTCAATGACAAGGAGCTGGTGAGCCCGGATATTCTGCCGCCACCGCTCAATGGGGTGCGCCCCCAGCTACCGACTGCGATTGCGGCAGCGGTGGCATCGGCTCCGGCCGCCACTGGCGTGGCCAACGGGCCGATTCGTCCGCTCTGGCTGGTGGAGAAAGAGGTGATCGAACAGGCCATCGCCAGCTGTGACGGCAACATTCCCAAGGCGGCGGCCCTGCTCGAGATCAGCCCCTCCACCATTTACCGTAAAAAGCAGGGGTGGGAGGAGTCCAATCGGGCCTGAACCATCTTGTCAGCAGAAAGGGCGGCTAGCGTGCCGCCCTTGCTATTTTGGGGATCAGAGTTTGGCTAGGCGCTTGAGGCGGGCCAGTCGCTCTCCCTCGTTGGCGCTGAACCAGCGGTCCTGTGACAGCAGAAACCAGGCGCGGGAAAAGTATTCCGCGGCCAGCGGATCGTCCAGCACCAAGGCATTCTCCCCCAGCTCCTCGAACAGATAACCATCCTCAGGTTCGCCTGCCTCGGCCATATCAACCTTGAGTTGGTGCAGCTCTGCCAGTGCCTGCTGGTGCTGACCCTGGGCCCGGGTCAGGCGAGCCAGACTCCAGCGAGCGATAAACGCCTTGGCCGGCTGGTTATGTTGCAGATGCCAGGCCAGACACTTCTGTTGCTGGATTTTCGCCTCCTCGAAGCGGCCCAGTTCGAACAGGGTCCAGCCCTGATTGTTGTAAAGGGGGGCCAGCCAGCCACGCACCTTCTCGTCACTGCTGCGTTCCGCCAGCTCCATCGCCAGTTGATGCCAGCGGCTCTGCTCTTCCAGTGGTGCGGCGATGGCGATCATGTGAGCGGCGTCGATGGCGAGATAGGTCTCCTTCTCCTTGAGCCCCCATTGCCAGGCTTGTTCAAACAGCGGTTTGGCACTGGCTTTGTCGCCCGCCGAGTTAAAGGTGCGGCCTCGCTCCAGCAAGGTCCGGATCCGGGCTCTGGGGGTTGTATCTGTGAGGCGAGGATCTATCTCGTCGAGCAGCTGATGGGCTTCGGCAAACTGGCGCTGCAGTGAATGGGTGCGGGCAATTTGGGTCAGCAACTCCAGTTCGAGTTGCAGGTCGGCGGCGGCGCGCGCTTCGGGAAGAAGGGTGTGAAAACGAAGGGCACTGGCGGCGGGATCCTGATAATCCCACAGCGCCATGAAATCGGGCGGATTGTCCATTTGGCCTCCTTGCTGGTTATCCTGTCACCAAGATGCCTGCAGGCCATTGTTTGTACAAGGGGCGCCCGTCACAGAGCGCCCCTTGAGTCATGTTAACGGCTGTGGCCAGTTGCTCAGTAGACCATAGCCAGGCTCATCAGCATCAGACCGAGGGCGGCAAAGGCCCCCTCTTTGATGGCGAGCCGTGGTACCAGCGCCTTGGGCAGGGCCGGAAACAGGCTCAGAGCAAAGCCAAGGCCCGGCATCAACCAGTGGAATGCCGGATCGCGCAGGGCGGGATTGGCGGCTCCATTGATGATGATCAGCAAAATAAACAGGGTGAAGGCGGGGAGGATAAACCAGCGTACCCCACCGGCGGCGACCGCCCGCAGCGGCGAAATGCGATAGAGCAGCATGGTCACAAGGAACAGAACAAAAGGGGCCAGCAGATAGAGCGGAGCGGGGTTCATAACATCTTTCCTGAAAACTGATCGTCAAAAAACCGGTTGTCCGGTGCAAGAGGCGCGGGATTTAATCACTCTTCGCAGGTAATCACCAGCAGCCCGGGTCCGGGCTGTGAAGAGGATCCCGGATAAAGGTTTGCTAGCGCACTCTTAGTGCAACCAGAACCAGGTTGCAGCAAATCCCAGCCAGCTCAACACCAGCAATATCCAGGGCAGGGGATGCTGATGGCTTACTTCAACCAGCTCCAGCTGATCGTCTTGTTCTTCGGTTTGGGGCGCGCCCTGTGGCTGCCTGGCTTTGGCCTGCAATTTTTTCTGGCGGCTCGCTTCACGGGCCCGCGCCTTCATCTGTTTCTTGTATTCGTCGATGCCTTTCTGGATACCTTGCGCGATAAGCTGGGTCTGCTCCTTGGTCTGCCCCGGCTTCTGGTTGGCACGGGCAATTTTCATCGCCTCTTGCTGGGTCTCGGGGGAAATCTTGTCGTACTTGGCCATCAAATCATCTCCTCGGGCATGGCTGGCTGGGGAGTATGCCATAAAGGCGCGTCGGGTGGCGCCTGCTTGGTGCGGGAGGGGAGCAAGTGAGTGACTGCTCAACAAAAAACCTGATAAATCAGCAGGAAGCTGGATGTTGGGCCGAAGATCACAATTAGCAGAATTTGTGAGTCATCGATGAAAAACGGTCATCTGTTGTTTGTTATATTGGCGCCGACCCGCTGGACAGGGTTGATAAATAACAAAACAATCAAGGTGATATGGAAATGAATAATAACTTTATCAAAGGCGGCGTGGCACTGGCCGTGCTTGCTGCACTGACTGGCTGTAATACCTCGACCAATGACACCGTTGCACCCTGCACCGAAAATGTCTGCAAACTGACCATACTGCACACCAACGATACCCACGGCCGTTTCTGGCACAACGCTGAAAATGAGTATGGTATGGCTGCCCAGAAGACTCTGGTCGAACAGCTGCGTGCCGATGCCAAGGCTGCTGGCAGTGACGTACTGGTTCTTTCCGGTGGTGATGTGAATACCGGCGTGCCGGAGTCCGATCTGCAGGATGCCGAGCCTGACTTCATGGCGATGAACAACATTCGCTACGATGCCATGGCAGTGGGCAACCATGAATTCGACAACCCCCTCAGCGTGCTGGAGAAGCAGCGCAAGTGGGCCCAGTTCCCCATGCTCTCGGCCAACATCTACGACAAGGCCAGTGGCAAACACTACTTTGACCCCTACAAGGTGTTCAAGCTGGAGAGCGGTCTCAAGGTCGCCGTACTGGGTCTGACCACCGAGGATACCGCCCAGCTGGTTGATCCCAACAACGTGCAAACCCTGGAGTTCCGCGATCCGACCCGCGAGGCGGCCAAACTGGGCCAGCAGATCCGCAGTAACAAGGAGGCCAATCTGGTCTTCGCCATCACTCACATGGGCCATTACGAGAATGGCCAGCACGGCAGCAATGCGCCGGGCGATGTAGAGATGGCTCGTGCACTGCCGGCAGGGACTCTGGATGCCATCATTGGTGGTCACTCCCAGAATCCGGTCTGTATGGAACCGGGCACCACCAACAAGTACGCCAATTTCAAACCGGGTGATAACTGCCAGCCGGACCAGCAAAACGGCACCTGGATCATGCAGGCTCACGAGTGGGGCAAGTATGTGGGCCGTGCCCAGTTTGAGTACCAGAATGGCAAATTGACCCTGACCAGCTATGACCTGATCCCGGTCAACCTCATCAAGCGCAACGCCAAGGGCGAGGCGATCGATGCCAACGGTGCCGTGACCAAGGACCCGGCCAAGATGCAGTTCGTACAGGACGAGATCACCAAGGATCCCGAGCTGTATAACACCCTGCTGGGTTATCAGGAGAAAGGTCAGCAAGAGCTGAATGTTGTCATTGGCTCGGCGGATGGCTTGCTGGTTGGTGATCGCAACTCGGTTCGCAACAAGCAGACCAACCTGGGTCGCCTCATCACCACGGCGACCAGCAGCAAGCTGGGGGTCGACTTTGGTATCGTCAACTCAGGCGGCGTGCGTGACAGCATCCCGGCCGGTGATATCACTTACCGCAGCGTGCTGCTGGTGCACCCGTTTGGCAACACGGTCAACAAGGCTGTCATGAAGGGAAGCGAGCTGGCGACCTATCTGGGCCAGGTGGCAAGCAAGACCCGCAATACCGGTGGTTATGCCCAGTTTGGCGGTATCAACATGGCGGTGGATTGCCAGGCCAAGAGCGTCAATATCACCAGTATCGGTGGCAAGGCGTTTGATCCGGCAGCAACTTACAGCTTCGCGATCCCGAGCTTCAGCGCCTCCGGTGGTGACGGCTATCCGAAGATCGATACCATCAACGCCGGGTTGGTGGATGCTGCCGTGCTGAAGGAGTACATTGAGATCAAGAAGACCATCAACGTTGCGGATTATCAGCCAGGCAATGAGGTGAGCTACCTGAACTCAGCCTCTACCGAAGGGTGTAACTAAGCGCTGTCGATTCGGTATCGTCACAACAGTAGTCACACTCTGCTGTCTTCTTAAAAAAATCCCCAGGCATTACCTGGGGATTTTTTCGAACCGTTACTGAATTTTCCTGTCTATTGCATCACATCGTGTCTCGTCAGGCTTGCAGCCAGCTTTCGATGCTGCGCTGGATGCCTGCATCGTCCAGACCGAGCAGGGCATAGATCTCCTGCTGGGTACCCTGTTCGACGAAGCGATCCGGCAGGCCGAGGTTGAGCACCGACTTGCACTGTTTGCTGCGCATCAGCAGCTCGTTCACCGCCGAACCGGCGCCGCCCATGATGGCGTTGTCTTCGATGGTGACGAAGTGATCGTGGCTGGCCGCCAGCGACAGCACCAGTGCCTCATCCATCGGTTTGACGAAGCGCATGTCCACCAGGGTGGCATCCAGCGCCTCGGCGGCCGCTTTGGCGTGGTGCAGCAGAGTACCAAAGGCCAGAATAGCGGTGCCTTTGCCCTCTCGCAGGATACGTCCCTTGCCAAGCGCCAGTGCCTGCATCTCTGACGAGATGGGGGCGTCGCTCAGGCTGCTGCCGCGCGGGTAGCGCACCGCAGCTGGCCCCTGATGGCGATAGCCGGTATAGAGCATCTGACGGCATTCGTTCTCGTCGGAGGGGGTCATGATCACCATGTTGGGCACGGTGCGCAGGAAGCTGATATCGAACGCCCCCTGATGGGTGGGGCCATCGGCGCCCACCAGACCGGCCCGGTCGATGGCGAACAGCACCGGCAGCTCTTGCAGCGCTACGTCGTGGATCACCTGATCGTAGGCACGTTGCAGGAAGCTCGAATAGATGGCGACCACCGGCTTTTTGTCGGCGATGGCGAGACCGGCAGCAAAAGTGACCGCGTGCTGCTCGGCAATGGCCACATCGAAGTAGCGATCCGGATACTGCTGGCTGAATTTCACCAGCCCCGAGCCTTCGCGCATGGCGGGGGTAATACCGACCAGCTTCTCGTCTTTGGCCGCCATGTCGCACAGCCATTGGCCGAAGATGGCGGAGAAGGTGGGTTTGGCGCTGCTCGCCTTGGGCAGGGAGCAATCGTCAGGATTGAACTTGGGCACGGCGTGATAACCGATGGGGTCTTTCTCCGCCGGCTCGTAACCCTTGCCCTTCTTGGTTTTGACGTGCAGCAGTTGCGGGCCCTTGAGGTTGCGCATGTTGCGCAGGGTCTCGACCAGTGCCTCGATATCGTGACCGTCGATGGGGCCGATATAGTTGAAGCCGAACTCCTCGAACAGGGTACCGGGTACCACCATCCCCTTGAGGTGCTCTTCAGCCCGCTTGGCCAGTTCCTTGACCGGCGGCAGCCCCGCCAGCACCTTCTTGCCGCCTTCGCGGATGGTGGTGTAGAGCTTGCCGGACATGACCCGGGCCAGATGGTTGTTCAGCGCCCCGACATTCTCGGAGATGGACATCTCGTTGTCGTTGAGGATCACCAGCATGTCTTTATGGACATCGCCAGCGTGGTTGAGCGCTTCAAAGGCCATCCCTGCGGTAATGGCACCATCACCAATTACCGCTACCACCTTGCGGCCCAGCCCTTCGCTCTCGGCGGCGACCGCCATACCGAGCGCCGCACCGATGGAGGTGCTGGAGTGGCCGACGGAGAGCACGTCGTATTCGCTCTCGCCACGCCAGGGGAAGGGGTGCAGGCCATCCTTCTGCCGGATGGTGTGGATCTGGTCACGGCGCCCGGTCAGGATCTTGTGGGGATAGGCCTGATGGCCCACGTCCCAGATCAGCCGATCGAACGGGGTGTTGTAGACGTAGTGCAGGGCCACGGTCAGTTCGACCGTGCCGAGACCGGAGGCAAAGTGTCCGCTGGAGCGGCTGACAGAGCGCAGCAGATATTCGCGCAGCTCGTTACACAGCACCGGCAGCCGATCTTTGGGCAAGGAACGCAGCTCGACCGGAGTGTCCGCGAGGGCCAGGTTGGGGAAATTGCTAATATCAACGCTCATATTGTTACTGTTATCCAGCGTTTAGTGGGTTCGCTCGATGATGTAATCGGCAAACGCTTCCAGAATGTCGGTATTGTAGGGCAAGGATTGCAGGGCTGTTAAGGCTTTCTCATGCAGTTCGCGAGCCAGCTCACGGGCATTTTCGAGTCCCAACAGGGCCGGATAGGTACTTTTCTCCAGCGCCAGGTCAGAACCTTGTGGCTTGCCCAGGGTGGCGGTATCACCTGTGATGTCGAGGATGTCATCCTGCACCTGAAAGGCGAGGCCAATCGCGGCGGCGTAGGTTTGCAGTGCAGCCAGCGTGGCGTCATCGACATCGGCTTTGCACAGGGCGCCGAGCGCCACGGCGCATTCAATCAGCGCACCGGTCTTGTGGCGGTGTACCTGCTCCAGTTCGGCAAGCGAGATCTGGCGCCCTTCAGCCTGCAGGTCCAGCGCTTGACCGCCACACATACCGAGATAGCCGGAGGCGCGGGCGAGGGTACTCAGCATCCGCACCCGGTTGGCCATCAAGGAGTCGGGCATGGGGTGATCGGCCAGAATGGAGAACGCCAGGGTCTGCAGCGCATCACCGGCCAGAATGGCGGTTCCTTCGTCAAACGCCTTGTGAACGGTTGGCTGACCACGACGCAGGTCGTCGTTATCCATGGCGGGCAGGTCATCGTGCAGCAGGGAGTAGGCGTGGATGCACTCCACGGCAGCAGCGGGGCCATCCAGCAGTTCGCTCTTGACGCCCAGCATCTCGCCGACCGCGTAGACCAGAAACGGGCGAACCCGCTTGCCACCCAGCAGCAGGCCATAACTCATGGCATCGCGCAGGCGCGGCGCCATGGCGGGCAAGGATTCAAGTTGTGCTGACAGACAGTCGTCAATACGCTGACGATGCAGACGGGAAAAATGGTCCAGCGCCACTCACTCCTCTCCTTGTTCTGGCTGGAAGGGGGCGAGCTGGTCACTGCCATCGGCTTGACTGAGCAGGATCTGGATCTTCTGTTCGGCCAGTTCCAGCTTCTGCTGACCGGCCCGTACCAGATGAACGCCCTGCTCGAACTGCTTGAGTGCCTCTTCCAGGGGTAGGGAACCTTGTTCCAGCTGATGAACGATGGTTTCCAGCTCTTCCAGAGTGGCATCAAAACTCAGACGGTCGATTTTTTTACTGGCCATGTCCATCCTCGGGGATTGAAAAAAACGGCTTATATTAACATCGACCGTCCACAGGGGGGAGGCAGAAAAGCATTGCCCTCTCAAACTCTCGCTAAACTGGCCGATAATGAGCCATCATTCTCAGTGGATGCATGCTTGCCGCTAGGGTCGCAATAGCAGAAAATTCAACAAACTATAATTAGGTATAAGAACCGGTGACAGGAGTAGGGACGTGGATCTAGGGAGCTTGTTAGGTATCGTTTTAGGATTCGGTGTCGTGATTTACGGCATGATCCTTGGTGGCTCGTTGAGCATGTTTATCGATATGCCATCGGTCTATATCACTATTCTTGGCTCAATCTTCATCGCCATGATGAAGTTCAATATCGGGCAGTTTTTTCTGGCTTTCAAGGTGGCGGGCAAAGCCTTTATGTACAAGGGCGACAAGCTCGACGATCTGATCGCCAAAGCCGTTGAACTGGCTGATGCGGCTCGCAAAGGTGGCTTTCTGGCGCTGGAGGCCGCAGAGATCCCCAATGCATTTATGAAGAAAGGGATCGACATGCTGGTGGATGGTCACGATGCCGAAGTGGTGCGTGCCGTGATGGAAAAGGATATCGACCTGACAGCCGAGCGCCATGTCATTGCCATCAAGGTCTTCCGTACCCTTGGGGATCTGGGCCCAGCCATGGGGATGATAGGTACGTTGGTGGGCCTGGTGGCCATGTTGTCAAATATGAGTGACCCCAAGTCGATCGGTCCGGCAATGGCGGTGGCCTTGCTGACCACCCTGTACGGAGCGATTGAGGCCAACATGATCGCTATTCCTATTGCTGACAAGCTGGAGCTGCGCAGCGGGGAGGAGAAGCTCAGTCGTACCCTGATCCTTGATGCCATTATGGGTATTCAGGATGGCCAGAACCCGCGGGTGATCCAGTCCATGCTGCAGAACTATCTGAGCCAGTCCAAACGCAATACCGGCGCGGAGTAGGCACCATGTCTGATTGCAAATGTCCCCCCCCCGGTCTTCCTGCCTATATGGGCACCTTTGCCGACCTGATGTCGCTGCTGATGTGCTTCTTCGTGCTGCTGCTCTCCTTTGCCGAGATGGACGTACTCAAGTTCAAGCAGATCGCGGGCTCTATGAAGAATGCTTTCGGAGTGCAGAACATCCTTGAGGTGAAAGATATTCCCAAGGGAACCTCGGTGATTGCCCAGGAGTTCAGGCCCGGTCGCCCGGAACCCACGCCGATTGATACCGTGATGCAGCAGACCATCGATCTGACCCAGACCGAACTGGAGTTTCTGCCCGGTGAGGCGGATCAGGCCGGTGGTCAGGACAAGAGTGATGGCAAACAGACGGGGGGCGATACCGCGCAGGATGCGAAGAAGGCGCAAGAACAATCCAATACCCTGGCCAAAGCCCTCGCCGAGCAGATGAAAGATCAGATCCAGGATGGCGCCATCGAAATTGAGGCGCTGGGCCAGCAGATCATCATCCGGATCAGGGAAAAAGCGTCTTTCCCGGCCGGTTCGGCATTTCTGCAGCCCCAGTTTTGGCCGGTCATTCGCAAGGTCGCGACCCTGCTCAAGGATGTGCCGGGTGAAATCACCATCTCCGGTCACACCGACAACGTGGCGACCGAAGATGAGCTGTTCCAGTCCAACTGGGAGTTGTCGTCGCAACGGGCGGTGGCGGTGGCGCACCAGATGCTGAAGGTCCCCGGTTTTGATCAGGGGCGACTGGTGGTGCAGGGGATGGCGGACTCCCAACCATTGGTGCCCAATACCACCCCGGAAAATCGTCGGATGAACCGGCGAGTGGAGATCGCCATCATGCAGGGCAAACCGACCGTTTCGGCCCCCATTTCCGTACCGGAAGGGAAGTAAGCGAAGGGAATGCCGATGACGCAAGTGGGATCTGCATCAGGGGGCTGACGTGGATTTTGTGTTGGCTTCATATTAAGATGCCTCATCCGAACCGATTGCTGCGGCCTCCTTGCAGATGGCCGCAGTTTCTATTTTCAAGCAACCCAGGTTTCGACTATGAATCATACTCCGATGACTGTTCGCGGCGCTGAGAAGCTGCGCGAAGAGCTCGATTATCTCAAGACCGAGCTTCGTCCCCAGATTATCGAAGCGATTGCCGATGCCCGTGAGCACGGTGATCTGAAGGAAAACGCCGAATACCATGCCGCTCGCGAGCAGCAGGGTTTCTGTGAAGGCCGCATTCAGGAGATTGAAGCCAAGCTCTCCAATGCGCAGGTGATCGATGTCACCAAGATGACCAACAACGGCCGCGTGATTTTTGGTGCGACTGTGACTCTGCTCAAGAGCGAGACAGAGGAAGAGGTGGTTTACCGCATTGTGGGTGACGATGAGGCTGATATCAAACAGAACCTCATCTCTGTCAACTCCCCCATTGCTCGCGCCCTGATTGGCAAGGAAGTGGACGATGTCGCTATAGTCAAGACGCCGGGTGGTGATGTGGAATACGAAGTACTGGAAGTCGCTTACATCTAAGCGAATGCTACAGACGATGAAACAGGGGGGCTGGCGCTCCCCTGTTTGTCTTTATCTATATGATTATTTATAAAAATCAGGACAGATACGCCTCGGTAAAGGCGTCCTGATGACGCTGGAACAGCCAGTGGCGCAGCCGTTCGATGTTGCTCTCGCTCATTTGAAAGCTCAGTGCCCAGGTGGCATGGTCGGCATTGGCTTTGATGCGCCTTACCAGTCGTCCCTGCAGTGGAAGAGGGGCCTCTTGCTCGATGCAGAGCTCGCCGTTGATGGGGGTATCGGCCACCATGTCGGTTGGCAAATTTTCCACGATGAGGCCGTTGAGGGAGAGGCTGAGTACCTGAAACAGGCCCAGTTCGCTGCAAAGCTTGGCTTTTTGGGTGAGACGCCAGGCGCGCGGTTGCGCAAATCCCAGCTCCCTGATGACCGGTGCAGATAAGCGGGGTTCGACGAAGCCATCTTCCCCTTGGGTAAAGCTCAGGGGAAAACGCAGCTGATGGCCTGCGAAGCGGGCTTCGAGTACAAGGTGTTCGGCTTTTTGCAGCAAGCCAAGCATGGGGGCATCGAGGTGACCACTCAGAACATGGGTGTCCTGATTGCTCCCCAAGTCCCGCAGCATGGCCAGCTCATCGTCGGTCAGAATAGGATGGTGAGCCATAATGCGTGTCCGGAAGTATTCATCGCAGGTTAAGGGCTTTGCGACTACTTTGGCAAGCGACTCGGGAAGAAGTGGAATAAGGAAAGAGCGATGCTCTTTCCTTTTACTTGCGGGGCAGCTGGATTTTGGGTTCGTTGGCTTGACGATAAATGGTCAGCACATGACCCATGCTTTGCACCTTGATTGAACCGGTTTCACGGACGATAGCATCCATAACCAGTTGTTTCATTTCGCGATCTTCAGAGGCAACCTTAACCTTGATCAGCTCGTGATGGTTCAGTGCCAGATCGATCTCGGCCAGTACACCTTCGGTCAGACCATGCTGACCCAGCAGGACGACAGGCTTGAGGCTATGGGCAAGGCCCTTGAGGTACTGTTTCTGTTTATTGTTGAGAATCATCGCAATTTCTTCATAAGTCAGGGTTGAAAGGGGCGTATTCTACCCCCACTTAGCCCTTAATACTAATAACCCTTGTGGTTTTTTAAAGTCGATTATCATGACCCAGAAAAAACGTTCCCCCAGTTCAACTCGCTGGTTAAAAGAACATTTCGACGATCAATACGTCAAAAAAGCCCAGAAAATGGGCCTGCGTTCTCGTGCTGTTTTCAAGATTGACGAGATCCAGGGCAAGGATCGCTTGCTGAAACATGGCATGACCGTAGTGGATTTGGGTGCAGCCCCCGGTGGTTGGTCCCAGTTCGCGGTTGAACAGGTTGGTGATTCGGGTCGCGTCATCGCATGTGACATTTTGCCGATGGATCCCATTGCTGGTGTCGATTTCCTGCAAGGGGACTTTCGGGAGGAAACTGTACTCGGCGCTTTGCTGGAGCGAGTGGGTCCCGACAAGGTCGATGTCGTGATGTCTGATATGGCGCCCAACATGAGCGGTACCCAGCAGGTGGATCAGGCTCGCGCCATGTATCTGGTCGAGCTGGCACTGGACATGTGCAATCAGGTATTGCGTAGTGACGGCAGTTTCGTAGTGAAGGTGTTTCAGGGAGAGGGCTTTGATGCCTATCTCAATGAAATTCGTAAACTTTTCTCCGCTGTCAAAATTCGTAAACCAGACTCATCCCGCGCCAGATCACGGGAAGTCTACATTGTGGCTACCGGTTTTAAACTGTAGTACCCTAACCTTCATCGTTAACTGTCAGTCTGCGAGGTTACTGATTTGAGTGACATGGCGAAAAACTTAATCCTGTGGCTGGTCATCGCCGTCGTTTTGATGTCGGTATTCAATAGCTTCAGCCCCAGCGATACCACCAGTCGCCAGCTGGACTATTCCAGCTTCGTTAAAGAGGTGACCCAAGAGCAGATCCGTGAAGTGCGGATGGACGGTAAGGTCATTAATGGCGTCAAGCGTACTGGTGAACGATTCACCACTATCATCCCTGCGCCGGATCCCCAGCTGCTCAACGACATGCTCAATCACAATGTCAAAGTGATGGGCGAGAAGCCGGAAGAGCCCTCTCTGTTGACCTCTATATTCATCTCCTGGTTCCCGATGCTGCTGCTGATCGGTGTCTGGGTCTTCTTCATGCGTCAGATGCAGGGCGGCGGTGGCAAAGGTGCCATGTCGTTTGGCAAGAGCAAGGCTCGCCTGATGAGCGAAGATCAGATCAAGACCACCTTTGCTGATGTTGCAGGTTGCGATGAAGCCAAGGAAGAGGTGAAGGAGCTGGTCGACTATCTACGCGACCCGAGCAAATTCCAGAAACTGGGTGGCAAGATCCCGACCGGTGTGCTGCTGGTTGGTCCTCCTGGTACCGGTAAGACCCTGCTGGCCAAGGCCATTGCGGGCGAGGCCAAGGTGCCGTTCTTCACCATCTCAGGTTCCGATTTCGTGGAGATGTTCGTCGGTGTCGGTGCCTCCCGGGTGCGTGACATGTTCGAACAGGCCAAGAAATCTTCCCCCTGCATCATCTTCATCGATGAAATTGATGCGGTCGGTCGCCAGCGTGGCGCCGGTCTGGGTGGTGGTCATGATGAACGTGAGCAGACCCTTAACCAGATGCTGGTCGAGATGGATGGCTTTGAAGGCAATGAAGGCATTATCGTCATCGCTGCCACCAACCGTCCTGACGTACTGGATCCGGCACTGCTGCGTCCGGGCCGTTTCGACCGTCAGGTTGTGGTCGGTCTGCCGGATGTCCGTGGTCGCGAGCAGATCCTGAAAGTGCACATGCGCAAAGTTCCGTTGGCGGATGACGTCAATCCGGCGCTGATTGCCCGTGGCACCCCCGGTTTCTCCGGTGCGGATTTGGCGAACCTGGTCAACGAAGCTGCCCTCTTCTCTGCCCGTGAGAGCCGCCGAGTGGTCTCCATGGCCGAGTTCGAGAAGGCGAAGGACAAGATCATGATGGGTGCGGAACGTCGCTCCATGGTGATGAAAGAGTCCGAAAAAGAGATGACTGCATATCATGAAGCCGGTCACGCCATCATTGGTCGTCTGGTTCCGGATCATGACCCGGTTTACAAGGTCTCTATCATTCCGCGCGGTCGTGCGCTGGGTGTGACCATGTATCTGCCGGAGCAGGATCGCTGGAGCCACTCCAAGCAGCATCTGGAGTCGATGATCTCCAGTCTGTATGGCGGTCGCCTGGCAGAAGAGCTGATCTACGGTGCCGAGAAGGTATCGACTGGTGCATCCAACGATATCGAGCGTGCCACCGACATCGCCCGCAAGATGGTGACCCAGTGGGGTATGTCCGAGCGTCTCGGCCCGATGCTATACGCGGAAGAAGATGGTGAAGTGTTCCTCGGTCGCAGCATGGCCAAGGCCAAGCACATGTCCGACGATACCGCTCGCGTGATCGATGCAGAGGTCAAGCAGGTCATCGACCGCAACTACGCCCGTTCCAAGCAGATTCTGCTGGATAATATGGACGTGTTGCACAGCATGAAAGATGCGCTGATGAAGTACGAGACCATCGACGCCAAACAGATCGATGACCTGATGGCGCGTCGTGAGGTACGTGCTCCGAGCAACTGGCATGACGAGCACGGTGATACCCCGCAAGGCGGTTCCACCGTGGCTGCCGAAGCCAAGCCTGCCGATGAGGCTGCACCGGTGGCGGATGTCACTATCGACAAAGCCAACGACGCGCCGGCCAAATAATTGTGACTCTCCAAACCCCGGGCTTGCCCGGGGTTTTTCTTTATCAGATGGACGTGAAAATGCAGTTAACCAGCAAGGGGCTCAGCCTCTCCCTCGATCGTCCCCATGTGATGGGGATCCTCAATGTGACGCCCGACTCATTCTCCGATGGCGGTAATTTCAACCAGTTTGAACGGGCAATGGCCCATGCGCGCCAGATGGTCTCTGACGGTGCCACCCTCATCGACATCGGTGGCGAGTCAACCCGCCCTGGTGCGCCCGATGTGAGCGAGCAGGAGGAGCTGGACAGGGTCATTTCTGTCGTGGAGCAGATGGTCCGTGAGCTGGATGTGATGATCTCCCTCGATACCTCCAAAGCGGCTGTGATGCGGGAGGGTTGCAAGGTGGGTGCCCATCTGATCAACGATGTGCGGGCACTGCAAGAGCCGGGAGCACTGCAAGCCGCGGCCGAAGCGCGGGTTCCGGTCTGTCTGATGCATATGCAGGGGCAGCCGCGAACCATGCAAGTCGAGCCGCACTATGACGACCTGATCGGGGAGGTACGCGCCTTCTTTGATGAGCGTATTGCGGCTTGTCTGGCGGTCGGGATCCGTCGTGAAGAGCTGTTGCTGGATCCGGGATATGGCTTTGGCAAAACCCTTGCACACAACTATCAGCTGTTGGCTGCTCAAAAGGAACTGCTTGATTATGGCTTGCCGCTATTGGTGGGGATGTCGCGAAAGTCTATGATAGGCAACCTGCTGGGCCGTCCGGTGGATGAGCGTCTGGCGGGCAGTCTGGCATGCGCCCTTATCGGCATGCAGCATGGGGCCCGCATCATCAGGGTACACGATGTACGGGAGACCATGGACGCATTGCGCGTCGGTTGGCTGGCAATGACGGGACAAGATTTTATTTCCAAATAATAAAGAGAACAGACAATGGCAAGAAAGTATTTCGGTACCGATGGTGTGCGCGGCAAGGTTGGCGAATACCCGATCACCCCTGATTTTGTAATGAAATTAGGTTGGGCTGCCGGCAAGGTGCTCTCCAAGAAGGGCACCAAAAAGGTGCTGATTGGCAAAGATACCCGCATCTCCGGTTACATGCTGGAATCCGCGCTGGAAGCGGGGCTCTCTGCGGCAGGCCTCAAGGCCATTCTGATGGGACCGATGCCCACGCCGGCGGTTGCCTACCTGACTCGCACTTTCCGTGCCGAAGCTGGCATCGTCATCAGCGCTTCCCACAATCCCTTCTACGACAACGGCATCAAGTTCTTCTCCGCCGACGGCACCAAGCTGCCCGATGATGTCGAGCTGGCTATCGAAGCCGAGCTGGATCACGAGCTCAAGTGTGTCGAGTCGGCCGAACTTGGCAAAGCGGTGCGCATTGATGATGCCGCCGGTCGCTATATCGAATTCTGCAAGAGCACCTTCCCCTCCCACATGAATCTGGATGGGGTGAAAATGGTGGTCGACTGTGGCCACGGCGCCACTTACCACATTGCGCCGTCGGTTTTCCGCGAACTGGGTGCCGAAGTGATCACCATGGGCTGTGCCCCGGATGGTCTCAACATCAACGATGGTGTCGGTTCGACTGCACCTGACGCTCTGGTGGCCAAGGTGCTGGAGTGCAAGGCCGATCTGGGGGTTGCCTTTGATGGTGATGGTGATCGTCTGATCATGGTTGACCATACCGGCTATCTCATCGACGGTGATGAAGTGCTCTATATCATCGCGCGCGATGCCCTGCGCAATGGTCGCCTCAAAGGCGGTGTCGTCGGCACCCTGATGGCCAACATGGGTCTGGAGCTGGCGCTGCAAACCCTGGGCATTCCGTTTGCCCGTGCCAAAGTGGGTGACCGCTATGTGCTGGAGATGATGGAAGAGAAGGGCTGGCGTATCGGTGGCGAGAACTCCGGCCACATAATCTGTCTGGATCAGACCACTACGGGTGATGGCATCGTGGCTGCCTTGCAGGTGCTTACCGCCATGCGCAGTGCCGAGATGCCGCTGGCCAAGCTGCGCTCCGGCATGAGCAAGTTCCCGCAAGTGCTGGTGAATGTTCGTTTTGCCGAAGGCAAGGATCCGCTGGCCGCTGATGCTGTCATGGCTGAGGTTGCCAAGGTGGAACAGGAGCTGGCTGGTCGTGGTCGCGTACTGTTGCGTAAATCAGGTACCGAACCGCTGATCCGGGTCATGGTCGAAGGGGAGCATGAACAGCAGGTGCGTGACATGGCTCAGCGCATCGCCAAGCAGGTTGAGTCGGCGTTTTAATGAACAGCCAGGGCGGCTTTTTAGCCGTCCTGGTTGTATCTTGTTCAAACGATTCAAAAATTTAAAAATAGCACTTGTCAGCTGAGCATCCACTGGATATTATCAGCCCCGCTTTCGCAAGGGAGTTGCCGATGGGACATCGCAAGCCGTTTGTAGCAGCCAACTGGAAGTTGCACGGTAGTAGGTCGCAGTTAGAGCAGTTTACGAGTCAGTGCCTGAACGGCGTTGACGGAAAAGTAGATGTGGTTCTCTGTCCTTCCCATGTGCATCTCGACTTTAGCGCTTCACTGCTCAATGAGCAGAAGGTAATAAAGTTGGGGGCTCAGAATGTGAGTCAGCACGCGACTGGCGCTTACACCGGAGAAATCTCGTGTCAGATGCTGGTTGAGGCAGGGTGTAGTTACGTATTGGTAGGGCACTCCGAGCGCAGGCGTCTCTTTGGTGAGACCAGTTTTATCGTCGCAGAGAAGTTTGCGGCAGCCAGAGCGGCAGGCTTAATTCCCATCCTCTGTTTAGGTGAATCAGGTGCGGCGAGGCAGGCGAGAAGAGCCTTCGAGGTGATCGCTGAAGAGCTGGATATCGTCATAGAGAAAAATGGCGCGATGGCTTTCGATAATGCTATCATCGCCTACGAGCCGATTTGGGCTGTAGGTACAGGTAAATGCGCCACACCCGAGCAGGCACAAGAGGTTCATTCCTTTATACGTGGTCGCTTGGCGGAGGATACTCCGGTAATAGGTGAGAAAGTTAGAATCATCTATGGTGGGAGCGTAACGCCGAGCAACGCGAGAGATTTGTTTGCACAGCCCGACATTGATGGCGGACTGATTGGCGGAGCAAGCCTCGATAGCGATGCGTTTTTAGGAATTGTTGAAGCGGCAAAGGGTGCAAGTTAAATGTACGAGATTCTTTTAGTCGTTTATCTGCTGGTTTCATTGGCTCTGATTGGTCTGGTGATGATTCAGCAAGGTAAAGGGGCTGATATGGGCGCCTCCTTCGGCGCAGGGGCATCGAACACAGTATTCGGCTCCGGTGGTTCAGGAAGTTTCCTGACCCGAACAACAGCAATTTTGGCTACTCTGTTTTTCGTTATCAGCCTGGTGCTCGGATCTATGTCCAGCAACAAGGTAAAGCAGGGTAGTGAATGGGAAAATCTGCAACAAACCCAACAGGTTGAGCAGACCAAAGCGCCAGTGAAGAAAGATACTGACGTTCCCGAGTAAGAGTTTTGCCGTGGTGGTGGAATTGGTAGACACGCTATCTTGAGGGGGTAGTGCTCTAGGGTGTGCGGGTTCGAGTCCCGCCCACGGCACCAATTAAGCAGTGAGCTCGGGAAGCCGAGTGTATTATAGCCAGTCAGTCTTGTATCGAGAGAGTGAAGTGGCTATAATCTCGCACGATTTCGGACGCGGGGTGGAGCAGCATGGTAGCTCGTCGGGCTCATAACCCGAAGGTCGTCGGTTCAAATCCGGCCCCCGCAACCAAATTTCACGCATTTCCTACGCTCAGGAAGGCGGTCGCTGCGAGGCGACAATCAGGGTAAAGCGCCAAGCCCCGATTTGACATCGGGGCTTTTTGTTATGTGCAATTTACTCTGAATCGATATCTATCTGGGCTTTATGCCCTTTTTTTGTTTTTCGGAGGGTGACTTTGGCTACGTTGGAACAACGTTTGACCGATCTGCTCGAGGCTCCGGTCGTTGCCTTGGGTTTTGAACTTTGGGGTATTGAGTTTATCCGTGCGGGTAAACACTCCACCTTGCGTGTCTATATCGACGGCGAGCAGGGTGTGACTGTCGAGAACTGTGCTGAGGTCAGCCATCAGGTTGGCGCCATCATGGACGTCGAAGATCCCATCACCGAGGAGTACTACCTCGAGGTGTCCTCCCCAGGCCTGGATCGTCCCCTGTTCAAGGTTGCCCATTTCGAAAAATACGTTGGCCAAGAGGCGGCGGTAACGCTTCGGATGGCAACAAACAACCGCCGCAAGTTCAAAGGCGTAATCAAAGCTGTGCAAGGCGACATGATCACCCTGACAGTAGATGGTAAGGACGACGTGTTGGCTTTCACCAATATCCAAAAAGCGAACATAGTGCCGAACTTTGGTTAACGAGGCTATCGGATATGAATAAAGAGATTTTGCTGGTCGTTGACGCAGTATCCAACGAGAAAGCGGTACCCCGCGAGAAGATCTTCCAGGCTCTGGAAACCGCACTGGCGACTGCGACCAAGAAGAAATATGAAGGCGAGATTGAAGTTCGGGTCGAAATCGATCGCAAGACCGGTGACTACGACACTTATCGCCGCTGGGTAGTCATTGCGGATCAAGCCGCGATGGAGAACCCCTATGCTGAAATCACCCTGGAAGCGGCGCAGATTGATCAGCCGGAGATCCAGATCGGTGAGTATGTTGAAGACCAGATCGACTCTGTGACCTTCGACCGTATCACTACCCAGACCGCCAAGCAGGTTATCGTGCAGAAAGTGCGCGAAGCCGAGCGTTCACAAGTAGTTGATCAGTTTAAAGATAAAGAAGGCACCATCATCAGTGGTGTGGTCAAGAAGAGCAACCGCGACAACGTCATCCTGGATCTGGGCAGCAATGCTGAAGCCGTGATCTTCCGTGATGACATGCTGCCGCGTGAAACCTTCCGCCCGGGCGACCGTGTCCGTGGCCTGCTGTATGCAGTGCGTCCGGAAGCCCGTGGTTCCCAGCTGTTTGTCAGCCGTTCCAGCCCGGACTTCCTGAAAGAGCTGTTCCGTATCGAAGTACCGGAGATCGGTGAAGAGATGATCGAAATCATGGGCGCTGCCCGTGATCCGGGTTCCCGCGCCAAGATCGCGGTGAAGACCAACGATCGTCGTATCGACCCGATCGGTGCCTGTATCGGTATGCGTGGTGCCCGTGTGCAAGCTGTCTCCGCCGAGCTGAGCGGTGAGCGTGCAGACATCGTGCTGTACGATGACAACCCGGCCCAGTACGTGATCAATGCCATGGCACCTGCCGATGTGGCCTCCATCATCGTTGATGAAGACAACCACACCATGGATATCGCCGTGGAAGCTGCCAACCTGGCTCAGGCCATCGGTCGCAATGGTCAGAACGTGCGTCTGGCCTCCCAGCTGACCGGTTGGGAGCTGAACGTGATGACCGTTGAGGACATGCGTGCCAAGCACCAGGCCGAAAACGACCGCATCATGAACCTGTTCACCAGCACTCTGGATATCGACGACGATTTCGCCGGTCTACTGATGGAAGAGGGCTTCTCTACCCTGGAAGAGATCGCCTTTGTTCCGGTCAACGAGCTGCTGGCTATCGACGGTCTGGATGAAGACATGGTCGAAGAGCTGCGCAAGCGCGCCAAAGATGCCCTGACTACCAAGGCACTGGCAAAAGAAGAGTCTTTCGATGGCGTTGAGCCGTCCGAAGAGCTGCTCAATCTGAACGGCCTGAGCCGCGAACTGGCTTACGCTCTGGCGGGCCGTGGCGTGGGCACCCTGGAAGATTTGGCTGAGCAAGGTATCGATGACCTTGCTGATATTGAAGGGCTGACTGCCGAGAAGGCAGGTGAGCTCATTATGGCTGCTCGCAATATCTGTTGGTTCGGAGAAGAGCAGTCCGAGTAAGATCAAACGGAGGAAAATGAATGGCAGAAGTATCAGTCAAACAACTTGCCACTGACATCGACACACCGGTTGATCGTCTTCTCCAGCAGTTTGTCGATGCCGGTATCAGCAAGAGCAAGGCCGACGACATGGTCAGCGAGTCTGAGAAACAGGCTCTGCTGGCACACCTGAAGAAACAGCATGGAGGTGACGAGGTCGCCGCTCCTGCCCGCATGACCTTGCAGCGCAAGACCAAGAGCACCATCAGTGTTCAGGGTACTGGCGGCAAGAACAAGGAAGTGCAGGTAGAAGTGCGCAAGTCTCGCACCTATGTAAGACGCTCGGCGCTGGAAGATGAACAGCGTCAGGCGGAAGCCGAGGAAACAGCGCGTTTGGAAGCAGAAGAAAAAGCTCGTCGCGAGGCCGAAGAGAAGGCTCGCCTCGAAGCTGAAGAGAAGGCTCGCCGTGAGGCTGAGCAAGCTCGTCGTGAAGCTGAGGAAAAGGCGCGGATCGAGGCACAATCAAAGGCTCGACAGGCTTCACAGCCCGCCAAAGCAGCCAGTAGCACAGCTCAGCAAGAGGCAGAAAAGATGGCCAAGCGCGAAGCAGAAGAACTGAAGCGCCAACAGGAACAAACAGCTTTGAAAAAAGCTGAAGAACTCGCCGCGAAGAAAGCCGAAGAGGCTCGTCTCATGGCGGAACAGAACGCAGCCCGCTGGGCTGAAGAAGAGGCCGCTCGCGCCAAAGAGAGCAGCGACTACCATCTGACCACCAACAAGCATGCGCAAGCCGCAGAAGACGAGTTGGATCGGAAAGAAGAGACCAGCCGCCGCACTGCCGCAGCTGCCAAGGCACCGAAGAAAGCCGGTCGTCGTGAAGATGATCGCGACTCTCGCAACCCGCGTGCCCGCAAAGGCAAGCGCGGCAAGGTCGCCATGCCGAACGCCATGAAGCACGGCTTCAACAAGCCGGCTGCCGTGGTGAACCGCGACGTCGTCATCGGCGAGACCATCACTGTGGCCGAGCTGGCCAACAAGATGGCCGTCAAGGGCGTTGAAGTCATCAAGGTGATGATGAAGATGGGTGCCATGGCCACCATCAACCAGGTGATCGACCAGGAGACCGCTCAGCTGGTCGCCGAGGAGATGGGTCACAAGGTTGTGCTGCGTCGTGAGAACGAGCTGGAAGAGGCGGTACTGTCCGATCGTGACGAGACCTCCGAAGCCAAGCCGCGCGCACCGGTCGTTACCATCATGGGTCACGTTGACCATGGTAAGACCTCGCTGCTCGACTACATTCGTAAAGCCAAGGTTGCTGCTGGCGAAGCCGGTGGTATTACCCAGCATATCGGTGCTTACCACGTCCAGACTGACAGTGGCATGATCACCTTCCTGGATACTCCGGGTCACGCGGCGTTTACCTCCATGCGTGCTCGTGGTGCCAAGGCGACCGATATCGTTGTTCTGGTTGTTGCAGCTGACGACGGCGTGATGCCGCAAACCATCGAAGCTATCCAGCACGCCAAGGCTGCCGGTGTACCGCTGGTTGTTGCGGTCAACAAGATCGACAAGCCTGAAGCGGACCCGGATCGCGTCAAGACCGAACTAGCCCGTTACAACGTCATGTCCGAAGATTGGGGTGGAGACTGCCAGTTCGTGCACGTATCCGCCAAGTCTGGCGAAGGCATCGACGACCTGCTGGAAGCCATCCTGATTCAGGCTGAAGTACTGGAGCTGAAAGCGGTGGTTGACGGCATGGCCAACGGCGTCGTGATCGAATCCTTCCTGGATAAAGGTCGTGGTCCGGTTGCTACCGTACTGGTACAAGAAGGTACTCTGCGTCAGGGCGACATCGTTCTGTGTGGTCTCGAGTACGGCCGTGTTCGCGCCATGCGTGACGAACTGGGTCGCGAGATCAAGGAAGCAGGTCCGTCCCTGCCGGTGGAAATCCTGGGTCTGTCCGGCGTTCCCTCTGCCGGTGACGAAGCCACCGTTGTCCGTGACGAGAAGAAAGCCCGTGAAGTGGCGCTCTATCGTCAGGGCAAGTTCCGCGAAGTCAAGCTGGCTCGCCAGCAGAAGGCCAAGCTGGAAAACATGTTCGCCAACATGACCGAGGGCGAAGTGTCCGAAGTGAACGTGGTGATCAAGGCTGACGTACAAGGTTCTGTGGAAGCGATCTGCGATGCGCTGGTCAAACTCTCCACCGACGAAGTGAAGGTGAAGATCGTGGGTTCCGGTGTAGGTGGTATCACCGAAACCGACGCGACCCTGGCTGCTGCTTCCAGCGCCATCCTGGTTGGTTTCAACGTCCGTGCCGACGCATCTGCGCGCAAGGTCATCGAATCCGAGAGCCTGGATCTGCGTTACTACTCCGTCATCTATGACCTGATCGACGAAGTGAAGCAGGCCATGAGCGGCAAGCTGGCCCCTGAGTATCGTCAGGAGATCATCGGTCTGGCTGAAGTGCGTAGCGTCTTCAAGTCTCCGAAGTTCGGCGCCGTTGCCGGCTGTATGGTTACCGAAGGTGTGGTCAAGCGTTCCAACCGTATCCGCGTTCTGCGTGACAACGTGGTTATCTATGAAGGCGAGCTGGAATCCCTGCGCCGCTTCAAGGATGACGTCAACGAAGTTCGCAACGGCTACGAGTGTGGTATCGCGGTCAAGAACTACAACGACGTGCGCGAAGGCGACCAGATCGAAGTTTACGAGACTGTTGAAATCCAACGGACTCTGTAAGCCGAGAGTTAGACAAAATAGGGGGCCGCGGCCCCCTTTTATCGCAGGATAGAATATGGCCAGAGAATTCAGCCGGACCCGTCGGGTCGGACAGCAGATCCAGCGTGAAATTGCGCTGATCCTGCAGCGCGAGGTGAAAGACCCGCGCATCGGCATGGTGACCGTTTCCGATGTGGAAGTGTCCCGTGACCTCAACTATGCCAAGATTTACGTCACCTTCTTGCAGCTGGAAAATGATGCCGAGCGCATCAAGGAAGGCTTGCAGGGTCTGACCGAAGCAGCCGGATATATCCGTAGTCTGCTGGGCAGTGCCATGCGTCTGCGCGTGGTGCCCGAGCTGCGTTTCTACTACGACCAGACCCTGGTCGAGGGGATGCGTCTCTCCAACCTGGTGACCAACACTGTGCGTGAAGACAAGCGTCGCATGGCCGAATCCGGCCGTGACGAAGAAGCTGAATCCGCACCGGATGACACGACTGAGGATAAAGCCTGAGATGACCCGAAGACGTCGTTTCAAGGGCCGTGATGTGCACGGCATTCTGCTGCTGGACAAGCCGACCGGCCTGACCTCCAACGATGTGTTGCAGAAGGTCAAGCGCATCTACAACGCCGCCAAGGCCGGTCACACCGGCGCACTGGATCCGCTGGCGACCGGCATGCTGCCGATCTGCCTCGGCGAGGCCACCAAGTTCTCCCAGTATTTGCTGGAAGCGGACAAGCGCTATGAGGTGACCGCCAAACTGGGCGAGCGCACCAACACCAGCGACTCTGATGGTGAGGTGGTCTCCACCCGTCCGGTGAACGTGGCTGTCGGTACCCTGATCGAGGCGCTGGACCAGTTCCGTGGCCCCATCATGCAGGTGCCCTCCATGTACTCCGCGCTCAAGCACAACGGCCGTCCGCTCTACGAATATGCCCGCGAAGGCATCGAGATTGAGCGTGAAGCCCGTCCCATCACCGTATTCGAGCTCAAACTGCTGAGCTTCGAAGGTGATGAAGTGCGCCTTGAAGTGCACTGCAGCAAAGGCACCTACATCCGCTCTCTGGTGGATGATCTGGGTGAAGTGCTGGGCTGTGGCGCCCACGTGACCCAGTTGCGCCGTACCCAGGTGGCCAACTATCCGTACGAGCGGATGCTGACCCTGGAGCAACTCGAGTGCATCTTCGAGCAGGCCAAGGCCGAGAGCATCCCGCCGCGCGAGCAGCTGGATCCGCTGTTGCTGCCGATGGACACCGCCGTAGCAAGCTTGCCCGAGGTGAACATGCTGGCTGTTGTGGCTGCCTATGTGAATCAGGGCCAGGCCGTGCAGGTGGCGGGTGCGCCGCAAAGCGGTCAGGTTCGCATGACGGTCGGCCCGGAGCGCGAGTTCATCGGGGTTGGCGAGATTGATGATGATGGCCGCGTCGCTCCCAAGCGACTGGTGCGTTATCACGACGAGGAGTGATCCTCAGGCGGTATCAGCGCGTCTTTCCCGTTTCGCCTCTTTATCGTTGCGAAAAGGGGCGGGGACGATTATGATACCGCCCTCATTTCACGGCTGAATTAGAGATTGGCTGTGAACCTTTAAACACTCTACTGGAGTATTACCATGTCTCTAAATGCTGAGATCAAAGCTCAAATCGTTGCTGACAACGCTCGTTGCGCCAACGACACCGGTTCCCCCGAAGTGCAAGTTGCCCTGCTGACTGCCCAGATCAACCATCTGCAAGGTCACTTCAAAGAGCACTCCAAGGACCACCACGGTCGTCGCGGTCTGCTGCGCATGGTTTCCCAGCGTCGTAAGCTGCTGGACTACCTGAAGCGTAAAGATTCCGAGCGTTATGCTGCTCTGATCGCCAAGCTGGGTCTGCGTCGTTAATCGACCATCAGATTTCGCGAAAAAGGGGAACCGTCAGGTTCCCCTTTTTTATTGCTCTTCAAGCCGTTGTCTGCCTCACAGAATTCGCGTCGCCGCTTACCTTTTGCATCGAATCAAGTATACTTGTGCGCGAATTTAAAGAGCCAAATTGTAAAAAGGAAATTCACGTGAATCCTATTGTAAAGTCATTCCAGTACGGTCAACACACCGTCACTCTGGAAACCGGTGTGATGGCCCGTCAAGCCACTGCGGCCGTTATGGTCAGCATGGACGATACCTGCGTATTTGTGACCGTAGTCGGCAAGAAAGAGGCCGATCACGGCCGTGATTTCTTCCCGCTGACCGTCAACTACCAGGAGCGTACCTATGCTGCTGGTCGTATCCCGGGTGGTTTCTTCCGTCGTGAAGGCCGTCCGAGCGAAGGCGAGACCCTCATCTCCCGTCTGATCGACCGTCCTATTCGTCCGCTGTTCCCGGAAGGCTTCCTCAATGAGGTTCAGGTCGTTGCGACCGTAATGTCCGTGAATCCGGCCGTATCCCCCGACATCGTTGCCATGATCGGTGCCTCTGCTGCACTGGCCATCTCCGGTATCCCGTTTGGCGGCCCGATCGGTGCTGCTCGCGTGGGTTACATGAACGGTCAGTATGTGCTGAACCCGACCACCACCGAACTGCCGCAGAGCGATCTGGATCTGGTAGTTGCCGGTACTGCCAACGCGGTACTGATGGTTGAGTCCGAAGCGGCCATCCTCTCCGAAGAAGTGATGCTGGGCGCCGTGGTATACGGTCACGAGCAGATGCAGACCGTGATCAATGCGATCAACGAGTTTGCCGCTGCCGTCGGCACCAAGCCGTGGGACTGGACTCCGCCTGCCGTCAACGAAGCGCTGAAAGCCAAGGTTGCCGAGCTGGCGAGCGCCGAACTGGGTGAAGCCTACCGCATCACCGAGAAGGCTGTTCGTTACGAAACCATCGCGGCCATCAAGGGTCGTGTGGTTGAGCAAGTTATTGCTTCCGGTGTGGAAGAAGATGCCAAGAAGATCGGCGAAGAGTTCCACAGCCTGGAAAGTCGCATCGTTCGTGGTCGCGTAGTACGTGGTGAGCCGCGTATCGATGGTCGCGATCCGGAAATGATCCGCGCCCTGAGCGTAGGTACCGGCATTCTGCCCCGTGCCCACGGTTCTGCCCTGTTCACCCGTGGTGAAACTCAGGCCATCGTGGTCGCCACTCTGGGTACCGAGCGTGACGCCCAGAACATCGACGAGCTGACCGGCAACCGTGCCGATCGCTTCATGCTGCACTACAACTTCCCGCCATACTGTGTCGGTGAGACCGGCATGATGGGTAGCCCGAAGCGTCGTGAAATTGGTCACGGCCGTCTGGCCAAGCGCGGCGTTGCTGCCGTGATGCCGAGCGCCGCCGAGTTCCCGTACGTGGTGCGCGTGGTCTCTGAAATCACCGAATCCAACGGCTCCTCCTCCATGGCGTCTGTCTGTGGTTCCTCTCTGGCGCTGATGGATGCCGGTGTGCCGATCAAGGCCTCCGTTGCCGGTATCGCCATGGGTCTGGTGAAGGAAGAAGAAGGTTTCGTCGTGCTGTCCGACATTCTGGGTGACGAAGATCATCTGGGCGACATGGACTTCAAAGTAGCCGGTACCACCGAAGGTGTGACCGCGCTGCAGATGGACATCAAGATCGAAGGCATCACCAAAGAGATCATGGAGATTGCGCTGAAGCAAGCTCGTGGCGCTCGTCTGCACATCCTGAAAGTGATGGACGAAGCTATCCAGGCTCCCCGTGCCCAGATCTCCGATTTCGCACCGCGTATCCACACCATCAAGATCAATCCCGAGAAGATCAAGGACGTGATCGGTAAGGGTGGTTCCGTGATCCGTGCGCTGACCGAAGAGACCGGCACCAACATCGAGCTGGATGATGACGGCACTGTACGTATCTCCGCCGTGGCCAACGAAGCCGCCATGGAAGCGATCCGTCGCATCGAGGCTATCACCGCCGAGATCGAAGTGAACCGCATCTATGAAGGTAAAGTTGTCCGTCTGGCCGATTTCGGTGCATTCGTCAACATTCTGCCGGGCAAAGATGGTCTGGTACACATCTCCCAGATCACCGACGCTCGCGTGCAGAACGTGGCTGACCACCTGACCATCGGTGACGTGGTCAAGGTGAAGGTACTGGAAGTGGACCGTCAGGGCCGCGTACGTCTCTCCATCAAGGAAGCAAACGCCCCGACCGAAGCGGCTGCACCTGCTGCTGACGCCGCTCCGGCCGCTGAAGAAGCTCCTGCTGCAGAGTAATCTGCTCGCCTGATACCGGATTGGTTCCGGTTGATGTAAAAAGTCCGGCTCCCCTTGGGGAGCCGGACTTTTTTATGGTCAAAACGCGCGATAAGGGATTATTTGCCGAGGATGGCGTATTGCATCTCTTGCAAGGGGAGTACATGGCGGGCTGCTCCCAGCTTGATCGCCTCCTTGGGCATGCCGAAGACCACGCATGAGGCCTCATCCTGGGCATAGGTGTTGGCACCCGCATCCAGCATCTCGCGCAACCCTCGGGCACCATCATCCCCCATGCCGGTCATGATGATGCCGGTGGCATTCTTGCCGGCATATTTGGCGACGGAGCGAAACAGCACATCTACCGAGGGGCGATGGCGGTTGATAAGCGGCCCGTCGACCACCTCGACGTGATAGTAGGCACCGCTGCGTTTGAGCAGCATATGCTTGCCTCCGGGGGCAATCAGCGCTAGCCCCGGGATCACCCGGTCATTGTTTCTCGCCTCCCGCACTTCTATCTGGCAGACCCCGTTCAACCGCTCGGCAAACATGGCGGTAAATTTCTCCGGCATGTGCTGCACGATGACGATGCCGGGGCTGACCCGGGGCAAGGCAGTCAGCACGGCTTCCAGCGCTTGGGTGCCGCCGGTCGAGGTGCCGATGGCGATGAGCCGCTCGGTGGTTTGTGCCATGGCGTGCTGGTTGGGCGCCAGCATGGCATCTGCGTTGAGTTTGGTGCTGACCGGCACAGAGGAGGGCTTGCCCACGCGCTTGAGATTGGCCTGGGCCGCAGCACGTACCGCCATCGCCAGGTCGTGGGCAGATTCTTGCAGAAAGCTTTTTATCCCCATGGTCGGTTTGGTGATGATGTCCACCGCGCCGGCAGCCATTGCCTGCAAGGTTGTCTCGGCACCTTTTTCGGTGAGGGAGGAGCAGATCACCACCGGGGTTGGATGCTCTGCCATGATCTTGGTGAGAAAAGTGATGCCATCCATACGGGGCATCTCCACATCGAGCACGATGACGTCAGGCCACTCTTTCTTCAGTTTTTCCTGGGCAAACAGGGGATCTGATGCTGTGGCGATCACCCGGATATCGGGCTCTTGCTCCAGCACCGCTTGCAATACCTGTCTGACCACGGCGGAATCATCCACCAGCATGACCCGGATCTGCTTCATTCTCGCGACTCCCGTTGATGTGGCAGACGATGATGGCGGAGCCAGACACTGCCGTTGCTGAGCTCAAAGAGCAAGCTTCGGTGGCCGCTATGGCCAAGATGATGAGCCTTGATATCAAGGCCAAGGTGTCGGGTCAGCTGCCAGGCTGCCTGAATATTTTTGGTGGCGACATTGTTGTCGCTCTGTGCGTATTGAGGCTCGGTAAACATGTTGCCACCCCCGAACAACTTGGCCTCATATTCATGGATGGGGGCGGGATAGTGACTGGCCGCTTGCAGCAGCAAGGCGAGGGCTTCATCGGCATAGCGCCCATCCAGCTTGGCAGAGGGATTGCGCCGACTTGGCAGCATGTAGTGACACATTCCCCCCTGCTTCTGCTCCGGATGCCACAAGGTGATGGCAATACAGGAGCCCAGTACGGTTCTGACCACCACATCCTCCTTGCCAAAGAAGAGCTCTCCCGGTTGCAGGATCACCTCCCGTGCCATGACTTATCTCTTCTGATAGATGGAAGGAGAGACAAGCTGCAGGCCGTGGTGCAGGCCGTGCAGGCTCTCGGCGTGGCTCACCAGCAGGTAGCCACCGGGTTTGAGTCTGGGTACCAGCCGCTGCAATACTTGCCCTTTGGTCTCCTTGTTGAAGTAGATCATCACGTTTCTGATGAAGATGACGTCAAACATGCCGATGTCCGGCAGATCCTGATTGAGGTTGATCTGCATGAACTGCACCTTGTCCCGCAACTTGCGATCGATGATGAAGATGCCCTCCTGCAGGCCCACACCCTTGAGGCAATATTTCATCAAAAAGGGCAGTGGAATATTTTGCGCCCGCTCGATAGGGTAGCGACCGCTCATCGCCTGTTCCAGCACCCGGGACGAGATATCGGAGGCCAGGATCTCCCAGTTGAAGGTGCTGCGTTTTTCCGCGAGGGTCATGGCCAGACTGTAGGGCTCCTCGCCGGATGAGCTGGCAGCGCTCCAGACCCGCAGTGGTTGCTCGGGCGGGAGCGCTGAGACTATCTCCCGCGTTAGAAACTCGAAGTGTTTGGGCTCCCTGAAAAAGTAGGTTTCGTTGGTGGTAAGGAGATCAAGCGCCAGCTGCAGTTCGCTGCTGCGATCGTTCATGATGAGCTGGAAGTAGTCGTCATAACTATCCAGCTCATAGTGACAGAGCCGTTTCGCCAGGCGGCTGGCCACCAGCGCCTTCTTGGCTGGAGACAGCTCTATCCCCGCCGTTTGATGAAGCCAGCGTTGGAAACGGGAGAACTCATCATCATGCAGCTGGGTTTGATACAAAAAACTATCCCTCTACCTGTGTGGTCGGAGATGGGAGAGGCAACGCCTCTCCCGTGACTAGAACCGGACAAAATCGCCATCGCCCGTGGGGCGTTGGACTGTGGCGGCTCGTTCCCGACTGTTGGCATTGCTCTCGTTCATGAAGCGACCTCGGGTATTGGGGTGAAGATGCGAGGTGGCTGCTTTACCTTCTTTGGCGTGGACCTCGAGGGTAAAGAACTCCATGGCCAGCTGCAGCTGTTCAGCCTGGCTGCTCATCTCTTCTGCTGTGGCAGCCAGCTCTTCGCTGCAAGAGGCATTTTGCTGGGTAACCTGACTCAACTGGTTCATGGCCTGGTTGATCTGGCTGACACCTGTGGATTGCTCAACCGAAGCGGCACTGATCTCCTGCACCAGATCCGAGGTCTTGTTGATTGAAGGAACCATCTGATCCAGCAAACGACCTGCTTTTTCCGCCATCTCGACACTGCTGGAGGCCAGCTCGCCAATCTCCTGTGCTGCCACCTGGCTGCGTTCGGCCAGCTTGCGCACCTCCGCCGCCACTACGGCAAAGCCTTTGCCGTGATCGCCAGCCCGCGCCGCTTCGATAGCTGCGTTGAGTGCCAACAGATTGGTCTGGTAGGCGATGTCATCGATGATGCCAATCCGTCTGGCGATCTGTTTCATGGCATCCACAGTTAGTTTGACCGCTTCTCCTCCCTCTACGGCCTCTTTGGCTGCCTTGCTGGCCATGCCATCGGTGACCTGGGCATTGTCGGTATTCTGGTTGATGCTGGCGCTCATCTGTTCGATGGAGGCGCTGGTCTCCTCCATGCTGGAGGCCTGTTCACTGCTGGATTGGCTGATCGACTGGGCGGTCGCGCTTACCTGCTCGGCGGCACTGGAGAGGTTGTCAGAGGCGCCGCGTACTTCGGTGACGATGTTGGTGAGCGAAGCGATGGTCTTGTTGAGCGCATCCTTGGTGGTGCCAAACACACCGGGGTAGTCCGCCTCAATCTGTTGAGTCAGATCACCTTTTGCCAGACATTGCACGACCCGGATGACGTCGTTGAGGGTGCTGTCGATCACTTCGGCAATCTGGTTGATCCCTTCTCCCATCGCCTGAAAGAAGCCGCTCTTGCCAGCAAGTTCCATCCTGCGGTGCAGCTCGCCATTGATCACGGCCTGCACAATGTCGGACATCTCTTTCTCTATCATCACCTCCTTGGTTCTGTCGGCCCATTCGACCACGGACCCCAACCGTTCACCGGTATCGTTGAAGACCGGATTGGCGATCAGGGAGAAGGTGCGCCCCCCCAGCTGTATCTGGGTGCGGTAGGTGCTGTTGAGTTTGGCCAGCATGGCGCGCTGATGGCCGGGATTTTTATGAAAGCTGTCGATGTTGGCGCCCATCAGCTGATTGGCGTTGAAGCTGTAGAGCTCTTTCTTGATGTCGGTCTCAGCCTGATTGAGCATGCCGGTCACAGCCTCGTTCATATAGATAATGTCGAGGTTGGTATCGGCAATCATCACGTTGGTGCTGGCGCAGTCGAGGGCTTTGCGAACCAGCTGGTTTTCATGGAGCAACATCTGATTATTTTTAATGTCGTTGCGGCTCTGTTCCAGCTTGTCGCTGAGCAAGGTGACCACCTCGTTGATGGCATGTCCTACTTCACGAAAGGGACTGTCCATACCGGAAAGATCGAGTGGTGCTGGAACCTGCTCTGCCAGGACTGCGTGTTGCAGCTGGCCGATTGCGTCGAGTAACTGGGTCCGCTGCCTCACTTCGGTGGTATTGTCTCCGAAGAGTTTTCCTAAGAGTGATTGGGTCATGAGCGTTTCCTTATGCTGCATGTCGTGGAGTATGGAGGCCTGTTCAGGAGGGTTGCAGGTTGCCTTGTGGCAACCTTGCCTGTGGCTGGGCCAGTTCGTTGAGTTGAGCCATCTCATCGAGTGACAACACTTTCCCGGTATCGATGAGGATGACGAATTTGCCGTTGACCTTGCCCATGCCGCTGATGAAATCGGCCCGGATGCGGGCACCAAAACTGGGTGGGGGCTCGATATCTGCTTGTGGGATACCCAGTACTTCCGATACGGAATCCACCACAACGCCAATATCCTGACCTAAAGGTTCATCGCCCTGCGGGGCCACCCCCTCAATAATGACGATGCAACTGCGGCGAGTGATGACCGAAGGTGCATTGCCAAAGCGGGCATTCAAGTCTACGACCGACACTACCGCTCCTCTGAGGTTGATTACGCCGCGAATAAAACCCGGCATCATCGGAACCGGAGTGATATTGCCGTATTCGATGATCTCTTTGACCCCCAGAATATTGATGGCGAACATCTCGTTGTTGATCAGAAATGTCAGGTACTGGGCATCGCCACTGCTCTCGTCAGCGGCCGCTGATGGCACCGTGATGTCGGTGGATGTATGCATGGTCGCCTCCGGTTAAAAGCGGACAAAATCCGCGTCATCAATGGAATGGGATGATGGTTGATTGGGCTGGCTGGCCCGTTGTGGGGGGGCGATGAAACTGCCTCTGGGAGGCATGCCCTTGTGGCCGGTTTCATTGGGCCTGGTGTTGAGCTGCGCACTTTTCTCCAGAGCAAAAAAGGCCATGGTTTGCTGCAGTTCGCTGGCTTGCGAGCTCATCTCTTCGGCCGTGGCCGCCAGCTCCTCGCTGCTGGCCGCATTCTGCTGTGTCACCTGATTAAGCTGGTTCATGGCCAGACTGATCTGGTTGGCTGCGCTGGCCTGTTCCCCGGAAGCAGCATTGATCTCTTGTACCAGATCAGAGGTTTTGCGAATGGAGGGAACGATCCTCTCCAGCAGGTTGCCAGCCCGCTCTGCCTTGCTGACGCTGTCGGAGGAGAGCTCGCCAATCTCCTGCGCTGCGATCTGGCTGCGCTCTGCCAGTTTTCTCACCTCGGCAGCAACCACCGCGAAGCCTTTGCCATGCTCTCCGGCGCGAGCCGCCTCGATGGCGGCGTTGAGGGCAAGCAGGTTGGTTTGGTAGGCAATGTCGTCGATGATGCTGACTTTCTTGGCGATTTGCTGCATGGCGGTCACCGTCTGTTGAACGGATTGGCCCCCTTCGGTTGCCTCCAGCACCGAGTTGCTGGCCATGCTGTCGGTGATCTTGGCGTTCTCGGTGTTCTGATTGATGCTGGCGCTCATCTGCTCGATAGAGGCGCTGGTCTCTTCAACGCTGGCCGCTTGCTCGCTGGTGGCCTGGCTCAATGCCTGCGCCGTATTGCTCACCTGATTGGAGGCATTGGTCAGGTTGTCGGCGGCGTTACGTACCTCTTCGATGATATTGGTCAGCGCTGTTATGGTCCGGTTGAGGCCGTCTTTGGTCTGGCCAAAAATTCCTGGGTAGGGCTCATCGATCCGTTGGGTCAGGTCCCCCTTGGAGAGCGCGGTGGCAATGCGCATCACATCTTCCAGGCTGGTATCTGTCACATGGGAGAGGCGATTCAGCAGCTCGGATACCCGCTTGATATATCCTTGACGATCCTCCAGCGCAATCTTGTGGCTGAAGTCGCCCTGTTCGACAGCGGCGGTGACCAGCGTCTCGATATCCGTGATCAATGCCCCCAGTTTCTTGACCATGTTATCCATCGCCATCAAGAGCTGACCCGCTTCATCGTTGGACTCTATCTGGATCGATACATCCAGATTGCCATCGGCCAGACTATTGGCCACGCGCAGAGCCTGTTCGATGGGGGTGATGATGCTTTTGATCAGCAGGGTGCCAAACCAGGCTGCGAGTCCGATGCCGACCGCGATAACCACCGCCATGGTTATCAGCATCACGTCATACCAGGATTGCGCAGCGGTATATTCCGACTTGGCCACATTGAGCTGCAGGTTGACCAGCTCGGTGATTTTGTTGCCTATCGGGTCGATGGAGCCATAGAGGGCACCGTCAAAATTGTTCAGCATGCCAGTAATCATCCCGTGCTGGGTGGCTAGGTATTTCTCCAGCTTGCCAATATCGGTATCGGCCGCGTTGAACAGGGTGGTCGCCTCGGCTGACAAACGCTGTTCATCTGGTGTGAGAGTGGTGGACTGGTAGTGATGCCACTCGTTTTTGATTGTCTGCTGGGCCTGTTGTATCTGCTTCAAAGCCTCTTCTGCCGGGATCAGCCCCGCATTGGCCTTGTTGAGGTTGTCGATGATCGAGACGGCATAGCTGTCGGAGATAGTCTTCAGCTGCTTGAGGGGAACCACCCTGTCGTTGTAAACGCGCTGCAATCCGGTATTGCTGCTCTGCATGTTGTATAACCCGAGGCTGCCAACGGCCAGCAGCAGTAGGCAGAGCATGCAGAGCAGTACAATAAGACGCAATTTGATGGTGGAATTTTTTAACATGATGGTCCCCTCAGTTGATGCTGGATTGAGGCAGGTTGCGCGACACTGTCAACCTGTTGAGCTGACAGGATTCCTGAGTGATTGCGTGCTGGATAAGCGAAGGAATGTCGAGGATCAGGGCGACCTCTCCCCCCCCCAGAATGGTTGAACCACTAATGCCCTGCAGACGCTGGAACAATTTCCCCAACGGTTTGATGACGGTCTGGAATTCTCCCAGCAGTTCATCCACCACCAGTCCGGATTTTTTGCCTGCATGGCTGACCACGACAATGTTCTCGCGCCTCCCTTTGCTGCCATTGGTATCGAAGTAGTGTTGCAGGCGGATAAAGGGCAGCACCTCGCCACGCAAATTGATGTAATTGCGACCCTGGGTATCGGACAGTGCACTCTGGGTCAATTCAACGCACTCGATCACCATATCGAGGGGAATGACGTAGTGGGTGTCGCAGACTCGCACCAGGAAGCCGTCGATGATGGCAAGGGTAAGCGGCAGGCGGATCTGCACACGGGTTCCTTTTCCCGGGATGCTGTCCAGATCGACTGTGCCGCGCAGGGCAGAGATGTTGCGTTTGACGACATCCATGCCCACCCCGCGACCGGAGAGGTTGGTTATCGCCTCGGCGGTAGAGAACCCCGGCTCGAAGATCAGGTTGTATATCTCCTGATCCGTCAGCGTGGTGGTTGGGCTGATCAGGCCGCGCTCGATGGCTTTTTGCTGGATCCTGGCTTTGTTGAGACCTGCGCCGTCATCCCGAATTTCGATGACGATACTGTTGGAGTCGTGATAGGCATTGAGATTCAGGGTGCCACGGGGGGGTTTGCCTGCCAGCAGCCGTTGCTCTGCCGATTCGATGCCATGATCCATCGAGTTTCTGACCAGATGCATCAGCGGATCGCCGATCTTCTCTACCACCGACTTGTCCAGTTCGGTCTCAGCTCCGGAGATCACCAGAGTGATATCCTTGTTCAGTTCCTGACTGACATCGCGCACCACCCGTTGGAAGCGGTTGAAGGTATCGCCGATAGGCACCATGCGCAGGCGCAGTGCACTGTCGCGGATCTCTTCCACCAGCATGGCAATGACCGAGGTGGCTTCCTGCAGCTGGCTTTCGCGGGTGCGTTGGGCCAGCAGATTGGCCCCTGAACTGGCGACTACCAACTCCCCGACCAGATTGATCAGATCGTCCAGCTTGTCGGCATGCACCCTGACGTAACGGCCCTCTTTGCTCTTGCTCTCTTTGGTCTGATTCTGTTTTTTCAGGGCTGCATCGACAACGGCTTCGTTGACGGCACCCTGCGCAATCAGGATTTCTCCGAGTCTGGGCGCTTGTTCTGCCGGGGCCGCTTGTTGTGTCTGTAGACCGCTTGCTAACTCCTCTGCAGTCAGGGCGCCGGTGTTGACCAGCAACTGCCCCAGCATGGCGCTATCTTCAGGCAGCGACTCGATCAGGTTGATGTACTCGGCGATCTTGCTGTGGGGTGGCAAGATGGTGATCTGGCAGTCATCTCTGACAAATTCAAAGACATCGCTGATGGCCGTCTTGTCTGCCTGCGAGTCGAAGTCTATCTCGTAGCCTAGGTAGCAATTCTCCGGATCGAACTGTTCCCAATCCGGTAACGCCTGATGGATGGTCTCCACCGAGCATATGGTTCCCAGTGTGCCGAGATAGCGCAGAAATGCGGCCGGATCCATGCCATTGCGCAGCACATCGGGACCAAAACGCAGGGATATATGCCACAAGGAGGCGGAGCTGGTAATTCCTCCCTCTTTTTCGATCTTGGGTTCCGGCGTATGCACAGTATCTGGCAGCGTGGTATGGGGGACGCACTGATGACGAGTGAGGGTGAGCCTCAGCCGTTCATCTTGGTTGGCATCGCCCTCGCTTAACGTGCTGCCCTGTTCTGCAACGACACTGATGAGCGTCTGGATATGGTCACAGCTCTCCAGCAGATCCTTAATCAGAGTAGAGGTGACGGTGAGCTGCTGATTGCGGATCTGGTCTAGCAGATCCTCGACAATATGGGTAAACCCGACGATGGGTTGCAGACCAAAGAGGCCAGCCGACCCCTTGATGGTATGAGCAGCACGAAAGATGGCACCAATCAGCTCGCTATTGTCAGGGTCAGATTCCAGTGATAGAAGGGCTGACTCCATCTCTTCAAGCAACTCGCGTGCCTCGGCGATATAGGTTTGTAAAGCCTGATCAAGATCGATGCTCACGGTGACTCCTTGTCATGGTGGCTCAGGGCCGTTCGCCATGGGTGATGAGGGTGGGGTCGCCAAAAAAGGCCGAGAGCTGGCAGAGCTCCAGCAGTTCAAGCACAACATGGCTGTGCCAGACCAGCGCCAGGGAGGTGCCCTGCTGCAGAGCGGTTTTCTTCGCTGCCAGCAGCAGTTGCAGCCCGGCGCTGTCTATCTCGGATACCGCTGCCAGATTCAGCTCCAGTTCGTTCCCCTGATGCAATAAGGGTGAGAGAGCATCTTTCAGCTCGCTGACTGTATAAATGGTGATCTCGTCCGGCATGGTCACCACTACCTTGTTGTCGAGTAGCTCACTCTGTAGTTGCATGATGCGCTCCGGATCACGGCATGATGAGCTTGGCGACTGCGGCCAGCATCTGTTCGGGCTGGAAGGGTTTGACCACCCAAGCTTTGGCTCCCGCGGCTTGTCCCTCCTGCTTCTTGCTGTCCTGAGACTCGGTGGTCAGCATGATGACAGGGGTAAATTTGTAGTTGGCCAGCTTTTTGGCCTCTTTGACGAAGGTGATGCCATCCATGTTCGGCATGTTGACGTCACTGATGATCAGGTTGATCTTCTTGCCATCTAGTTTGTTGAGCGCATCTTTGCCGTCAGAGGCTTCCATGACCTCATAACCGGCTCCCTTGAGGGTCATGCCCACGACTTGGCGAATAGTTGCCGAGTCATCCACGATCAGGATCGTTTTGCCCATATCTCTCTCCTAGAAAAATGTGATGTCGGCGCTGCTTGGTTGCGCGTTGACAGAACGGGTGGTGCGACCATGGTGAATATTGCGCTGTTCGTCGGTGGCGTATGAGAGCTCCATTTCTGCTAGCCAGCGATTGGCATCGATCTGGATTGGCCCTGTCGCATTGCTGCTCTGCTCCGAAGCAACCAGATGGCTGGAGAGGCTCTCCATGTTTTGTCTGACGTGGCTGAGGATCTGGCTGACCCTGTCTTGAAATTGCAGCGAGACAATGACGCTGGAGATTTCGCGATGGATATCGGTGCTCTCGTTTTGCAGCAGGGAGGCGGATTCCGCCAGGCTGTCAGTGGCATGGCGAAAACGGGCCAGTACCTGTTCGATTGTCTGCTCCGAGTTGAGCGCCGAGGCGTGATCCCGTGCGGCAGCATTTTCGGCAATCTGGAATGCGCGGCCGATAGCAGTATTGATGGTGTCTACCTTGTCGGTCATCTTCTGGGCGGTTTCGCTGGAGAGGCGGGAGAGGTTGCGCACTTCATCAGCGACCACAGCAAAGCCACGGCCTGCTTCCCCTGCACGAGCCGCTTCAATGGCTGCGTTGAGGGCCAGCAGGTTGGTCTGGGAGGCGATTTTGGCCACATCCATGGCCATGGTATTGAGCTCTATGGTGTAGGTGGTCAGGCTTTTTATCTCACCCAGCATGGCGTCTCGATTGGCCTGGGCGGAATGCAGGATGGCAACCACTTCATTGAGCTGCTGCTGGCTCTCGCTCAAGACTCCTGCCATGCCACGAGAATTGGCATCACCCAATTCTCCGGCTGCCAGATGAGAAGCATTGACTGCTTCTTCCAGCTTGTTGGCCAAGCCGCTGAAGCGTTGAGTCAGGTCAATCATCGCGGCTTCGGTTTGTTGACGAGAGCTTTCAATTTGCTGGGACCAGATGGGGAGTGCCTTCTCGCACACCTGTTCGAGCCCGATGATGGAGTGGGCGAGAGGATCGGTTGCGACGGTTTGTTCCTCTCCTGCACGATGTCGGAGTGTGTGCTGGTGGAAGTGACTCGATGTCCAGAGCGCGGCGGCAATACCAACCAGCACATTGAGCAGCAGGTAGAGAGGTGACAGCGCATCGGCGAGCTGCAGCAACAGGCAGCTCAGCAGAGCAAGCCCGATGCAGCAAATCCAGCAAACCGGTTCCCAAAGCGGTGTGTTCACGCCACTTTTGTGTTGTGCCATACGTAGCTTATCCCTGTGCAATTATTTGGTAAGAGGTAAAGGCGCGGGACTGCAACCGTCATGGTGCCCCTTGACGCTCTTTTCTTTATTTATAGTTGGCACAATAAGGTTAGCGGAAAAAAATTAATTGGCTGCAAATCGGAGTTGTTTGTATCAGCGATTGCCGTATCAAGTGGCTTGCGAAGTGGGGGGAAGAGCCAGGTGGGGATGAAAAGGAGAGAAGGAGCCTGAGGATTCAGGCTCCTGATGAGGATCACGCCTCGTTGGCGTGAGCCTTCTGGCAACCTTCCACGGCGTGGGCGATGAGCTCCAGCGCGCTCTTGTCGCACGGGGGCAGTTCAGCATCGCACGCCTTGATGGGGGTGACGCGATCGCCCCACTTGATGATGGCGGCTCCCCATGTCAGACCGGCACCGAAGGCAGCGGTCAGCAGATAGGAGTTCGGCTTGACGCGGCCCTGCTCCAGCGCTTCGCACAGGGCGATGGGCACAGTGGCTGCGGAGGTGTTGCCATAGTTTTCGATGTTGACCATCACCTTCTCCATCGGCGCATTCATCCGCTTGGCGAGGGTCTCGATGATGCGGATATTGGCCTGGTGCGGCACGATCAGGTCGACCTGCTCCGGCGCAATACCGGCCTGTGCCAGCACAGTGCTGGTGGCTTCACCCATGCCGCGCACGGCGCGTTTGAAGATCTCCGGACCTTCGAAGTTGAAGGTGAACAGCCCATCGATATCGGCAAAACGCACCCGATCGGTACCGAAGTTCGGTACGTGCAGGATCTCCCGCGCTTCGCTGTCGCAGCCCAGCTTGTTGGCGATCAGGCCACACTCCTGCTCGCTCGCCTCGATTACCACGGCACCGGCACCATCGCCAAACAGCACGGCGGTATCGCGGCGTGCCCAGTCCAGCAGGTAGGTGAGGCGCTCGGCGCCGATCACCAGCACCTTTTTCATCATGCCGGTCTGCACCAGCGAGGTGGCGACCGAGAGAGAGTAGACGAAACCGGTGCAGGCCGCGTTGAGATCAAACACGGCGGCATTGACGGCACCGAGCTTCTTCTGCACCGCAGAGGCGGCACTTGGCAGCAGGTTGTCCGGGGTGGCGGTGGCTAGGATGATGCCATCGAGGTCGCTCGCTTCCAGACCGGCGCAGGCCAGTGCGCGGCGACCGGCCAAGGTGGCGAGATCCGAGGTGCTGACATGGGAGATCCGGCGGGCCTTGATGCCGGTGCGCGGATAGATCCACTCGTCTGACGTATCCATGATGGTGCTGAGGTCGTCGTTGGTCAGCACGGAGGGAGGCAGGCATTTGCCCCAGCCGGTGATATTGGCGTATTTCATCTTGTTACCGCTTCTCAAAGTGGATCGCCCGCGGGCGGAAAATCGTGCAATTATGCCGTACGAGACAAACACTGTCATCTTGTGGTCATGGTTATGTGCGGGGAGCTCAGCTGTGCCATCTGGTCGCAAAGGGCTGCAACGTGCTGAGCATGGCTGGAAATTTTGCTTAAAACGCGGGACTCCTCTGCCCTAAGATAGGCGTTTCACCACCGATGAGGGTATCTCCTTGCTCAGAGCCAATCTCAACTTGTTGCCGACCCTCAAGGTACTGCTGGAGACCCGTAATATCAGCCGCGCCGCCGAGCTGCTGCACCTGAGTCAGCCCTCCATCAGCAAGCAGCTTGCCCAGTTGCGCAGCGAGTTTGATGACGAGTTGCTGGTGCGGGAGGGGCAACGCTGGCTGCTGACGCCGCGTGCCGAAGCGCTGGCCGCCCAGCTGGCGGATTCTCTCGGTGCGCTGGAGCGGCTCTACGAGGCACCCGGATTTGACCCGAGCCGCTGCGAGCGGGTATTTCGACTCGCCTCCTCCGATTATGTGGCCCAGCATATCCTGCCCGATATCTGTGCCGCGCTCGCCAAAGAGGCGCCGTTGGCAGCGCTGGAGTACAGCCTGTGGGACAAACGTCAGCTGCCGCAGTTGTGGCAGTCCGAGCTGGATCTGGTCTCTACCATCACCGAGCTGGTACCGGAGCAGATCCGAGGTCTGCATCAGGGGGAAGATCGGCTGGCGGTGCTGATGGGACGTCATCACCCGCTGGCGGGCAAGGCGCTGAGTCTCGATGACTATCTCGCCTGGACTCACCTGCAGGTGAGCGGGGGAGGCGACAAGGACAGTCCGGTTGAGCAGGTGTTGGCGCCGCAGGGACTGAGTCGGCGCTGGTTTGCCAGAGTTCCCTTCTTTCAGGCGGCAGTGGAGGTGTTGCTGCGCACCGATTGCCTGATGACCACTCCGGCTCATATCGCCTGGCAGCTTTCCTGCGGCCATGAGCTCACCTTTGTCGATCTGCCCTTTGCTACCCGCGACCAGCAGTATCATCTGCTGTGGCATCAGCGCCATCATCAGGATCCGGCCCACCGCTGGTTTCGCGAGCTGGCCTACCCATTCCTGCGGGATCACCTGCAACGTACCGTCGGCGAGAGTCGCAAGCTGCTCGATCTCGGCGGTTAGCCGCAGTCAGTTGTGTGGTGCCATAGCCATTGGTTATGGAATCTATTCATAACTTTCACTACTGGCATAATGGCTCAGCCCGTACCCTGAATGCAGGGCATCATATCGAGCACAAAAGAGGAAAAGCATGGAACTGACGAGTTGGCTGGCACTGGCCGCAATCTGCGTGATGGGCGCCATCAGCCCGGGGCCGAGTCTGGCGCTGATCATCCGCAACACGGTGCAGGGCGGGCAAGGGCACGGCGTCGCCACCGCGCTCGGACACGGCCTCGGGGTTGGTATCTATGCGCTGGTCACGGCGCTCGGCCTCTCCATTTTGATCACCCAGACTCCGATCTTGTTTGATCTGATCCGCTACGGCGGCGCCGCATTTCTTGCCTGGCTCGGGGTGAAAGCCCTGCTGGCAAAACCAGCCAGTGACGAAGGGAATGAAGAGGTGCATCAACTGCGCGGTCGGCAAGGGGCCTTTGAAGGTTTTATGGTGGCCTTCCTTAACCCCCAGCTGGCGGTTTTCTTCATCGCTCTGTTCAGCCAGTTTGTGCGGGCCGATACCGGTTGGAGCGAAGGGGGCATCATGATGCTCACCGCGGGCGGGATCGATGCCGTCTGGTACGTGCTGGTGGCGCTGGTGCTCTCGCGCGGGCCTGTGCTGGCGTGGCTTAAAGCCAAATCCTTTGTGATCGACAAGGTGAGCGGCTTGGTGCTGCTGGGACTGGCACTCAAGGTGGTTATCTAATCCTGTATTTCGCAGATACCTTAAGCGGGATCAAGGCATGCGGGTGGTGAATGGGCTAGAGTAGCGCCCATTTGCTGTCCGCCCTGATCCCGAGACCATGCACCAGAACAAGCACCCGTTAAGCCACAACAACCGGTTGGAGCTGCTGGCTCCGGCCAAGAACCTCGCCTACGGCATCGAAGCCATCAACCATGGTGCCGATGCCGTCTACATGGGGGGGCCGGCTTTTGGCGCCCGCAGTGCGGCGGGCAACTCCATCGAGGATATCGAAGCGCTGGCACGTCACGCCCACCGTTTTGGCGCTCAGGTCTTTGTCGCCTTCAACACCCTGCTGCACGATCACGAGCTGGAGCAGGCCCGGCGCCTGACCCACCAAATTTACGAAGCTGGTGCCGATGCGCTCATCGTCCAGGATATGGGGCTGCTGGCGCTGGATTTGCCTCCCATCGCGCTCCATGCCAGTACCCAGACTGACAACCGCACGCCGGAGAAGGTGAAGTTTCTGCAGGATGTGGGTTTCTCTCAGGTCGTGCTGGCGCGCGAACTGTCGCTGGCGCAGATCCGCGAGATCAGTGCGGCGACCAATGTGCAGCTGGAGTTTTTTATCCACGGCGCGCTCTGCGTCTCCTACAGCGGCCAGTGCAACATCAGTCATGCCCGTACCGGTCGCAGTGCCAACCGCGGCGAGTGTGCCCAGCTCTGTCGCCTGCCCTGCTCGCTGCAAAAGCCGGACGGTGAAGTGCTGGTGGCCGACAGCCACCTGCTGTCGCTCAAGGATATGGATCAGACCGACAACCTGGAGGCCTTGATCGAGGCGGGGATCCGATCCTTCAAAATTGAAGGGCGTCTCAAGGGGCTCGACTACGTCAAAAACGTCACCGCCTGGTATCGGCAGAAGCTGGACGCCATTCTGGATAGTCGCTCCGATCTGGTCGCAGCCTCTGCTGGTCGTTGCAGCTACAGCTTCACGCCTGACCCCAAGAAGAGCTTCAACCGCGGCAGCACCGACTACTTCCTCCATGGCCGCCAGCAGGGGATCGACTCCACCAAGAGCCCGAAATATGTGGGTGAACCGCTCGGGCGTGTCACCAAGGTGACCCGTGACGGTATCGAGATTGACGGCAAACCGGTCACCCTCAACAACGGTGACGGTTTGGGCTTCTTCAAGCCGAACAACGAGCTGGTGGGGATGCGCCTCAACAAGGTCGAAGGTAAGCAGTTACTCCTGTCAGAACGCATGCCGGGGCTAAAGGTGGGGACCGAAATCTACCGCAACCACGATCAGGCGTTCAGCAAGATGCTGGAGAAGGCGAGCGCGGATCGCCGCATCCGGGTCGATATGGTGCTGACTGAGTGTGATGAGGGAGTGAGCCTCACGCTCACCGACGAGCAGGGCATCAGCGTTGCGGTGACCCTGCCTTGCGACAAGCAGCCTGCCGACAACCCGGAGCGGGCGCTGCAACAGGCGCGGGATCAGCTTGGCAAACTCGGCAATACCCTGTTTGTGGCACGCAAGATTGAGTTGGCAGTAACGAGGCCGCTATTTATCGCCGCATCACAGCTCAACGGTTTGCGCCGGGATGGCATTGCTGCGCTGGAGGCGGCTCGCGTGGCCAGCTACCAGCGCCCCGAGCGACGGATCGCCCTGCGGGATATCAACTATCCCCAGCACCGTCTCTCCTACCTTGGCAACGTGCTTAACAGCGCGGCTGAAAAGTTCTTCCATGAGCACGGTGTGGAGCGCATTGCCCCCGCCTATGAAGCGAACAAGGAGGAGCGGGAAGTGGTGCTGATGATCACCAAGCATTGCATCCGCTATAGCCAGAACCTCTGCCCGAACGAGGTGCCAGGTCTCAAGGCTGAGCCGCTGGAGCTCAAGATGGGTAAAGACACCTTCCGCCTGCGCTTTGACTGCAATCGCTGCGAAATGCATGTGATGGGCAGCCTGAAACGCTGAGCAATGAGCCCCTTTCTTCGTCCGGAAAGGGGCAGTTTTTTATCGCAGGTTCTCTGCCCACCCTCCTTTAATTGCCCCTCTCCAGCGCCAGCAGTGCTTTTTTAATCTCCAATCCCCCCGCATAGCCGGTCAGGCTGCCGTTTTGGCCGATCACCCGATGGCAGGGGACGATGATCGAGAGCGGATTACGGCCGTTTGCTGCGCCTACTGCCCGCACCGCATCGGGTTTGCCGATGGCGCGAGCGATATCGCCGTAGCTGCGGGTCTCGCCGTAGGGTATGTCGCACAACGCTTGCCACACCGCCTGCTGAAAGGCGGTACCACGGGCGGCAAGGGGCAGGGAGAAGCGCTGCAAGCGACCGGCAAAATAGGCGTCAAACTCGGCGAGGAAGGGGGCCAACGCCCCATGGTCTTGCTGCCAGCAACTCATATCGGGCAGTGCCCGCAGGCCCGCCACAAAGTCCACGTGTACCAGACCAGATTCATTGATGGCAACCAGCAGATCGCCGCAGCGGGTCGGCAGGATATCGTAGCGGATCATGGGGTTATCTCCTGTGGTTGGGTATCTGGCTGTTGTTCGTTGCCGGTGGCATGGAGCAGCAAATTGGGCGCTTCACTCATGGCGTGCCACAGCCAGCTGGCCGCATAGCTGCGCCACGGCTGCCAGGCGGCGCTTTGCGCCAACACCTCCTTCACCGGCAGCTTGGTGCCACCCCCCAGCGCTTTTTGCAGCACCAGATCGGAGGCGGGGAAGGCATCGGTGTCCAGCCCGCAGCGCAGCCGCCAGTAAGAGACAGTCCAGGGGCCTATACCCGGTAGCGCCAGCAACTGCTCGTCACTGGCCGTAGTGAGGGTCAGCTCACCGCTGGCCAGTGCTTGTGCCACTCCGCGCAGGGTGCGAATGCGGCTGCCGGGCATGCCGATACCGTCGAGATCGAGTTCGCACAGCTGGGCGGGGGTCGGCAATTGCGCCACCCCGAATTGTGCCTCGGTGCGTGCCACCAGTCGCCCCAGAATGGTAATTGCTCCCTTGACCGAGACCTGCTGGCCGACGATGGCGCGCAGCATCACCTCGTATTCGTCCCAGCCACCCGGCAGCCGTACGCCGGGCCAGCGCACCTGCAAGCGGGCGAGCAGCGGATCCTGACCGAGCAGATCACCGATCCGCTGCATATCGGCATCGAGATCCCACATCCGGCGCACCCGGTAGAGCAGATCGGGCAGTGCCGCGAGCGGCAGGTCATGCACGGTGAGTTGCAGGCTATGCCCCTTGCCCTGCGCGATACGCACCTGCGCGACCTGATCGCCGACCCGATAGCGCCGCTCATACACCTCGCCATCTACCCGCTCCAGCCCCGGGATTGCCCGCAGCCGGTAGAACGCCAGCATGGCCGCCACGTCATATGGGGGGCGGTAGGGCAGTTGCAGTGTCAGGGTTGCGCCGCGGGGCTGCGCACTCATGTGCTCTGGCGCGTCATCGTGCTGCTCCTGCTGGCGCAGGGAGCGCGGGGCCAGTCCGTAGGCGTTGAGCCAGGCGTCATTGAAGCGGCGGATGCTGGCAAAGCCGGCGGCAAACGCGATGTCGGTAATGGGCAGCCCGGTTTCAGTCAGCAGCCGTTTCGCGAGCAGCAGGCGGCGCGTCTGCTCCACCTGTTTTGGTGAGGCGCCGAGATGTTGCTCGAACTGGCGGCGCAGGGTGCGTTCGCTGATCCCTGCCTCAGTGGCCAGTTTGGCGAGCGTGCCTTCCGCCAGCTCGCCGCGATCGATGCGCGCCAGCAGACGTGCCAGTTCAACCGGCAGATCGCCACGGGCTGCGGGGGCCAGCTCAGGGCGGCAGCGCAGGCAGGGTCGCAGCCCATACAGCTCGGCGGCCGCGGCGCTTTGGAAGTAGCGCACATTGTGCTCGTGCGGTGGCCGTGCCGGGCAGACAGGCCGGCAGTAGATGCCGGTCGAGAGCACGCCAGTATAGAAGCGGCCATCGAAGCGCGCGTCGCGCGCGAGCCGTGCGGCGTGACACTGTTCGCGGCTGAGGGTGTTGATTACCTCATCCGGTGACGACTCAGGGCTGTGCTTTGCATTCATGGTGTTGGCGGCTTTGCTGGAATAGATGGCAAGAGAGTAAGGGGGCTCGGGGGCCGTGACTAGCCAGAAACGGACAGGGATAGCAAAAATTGGCCAAAGGTTTTTTTGCTCTTTCATTGCACGGCCGGGTTTCACTCTTCGTCACGCTGTTATTCATATCTCTCGGCTCGACAGAAGGGAGCATAACGGACGGTTCGTAGGCACGATTGGCTTAGCTTTATTTGCATAGCGAGATTAGTGGCGGCGAAAAGTGCTTAAAAATTAATAACAGATCACATAACTATCTTTTTTACATTGAGTGTGGCGATTTTGTGTTGTTCAATCGAGTTAGTTAATTTTTGATGATTATTAAGTCATCACGTTTGCGGCCCAGGGCCGACCAATAACAACAACACTTGCCAAGGATGATAAGTGAACGACTGTAAGGCATGGCCCCATTGCCGGGGGTTTAGTCTGATCGAGTTGTTGATCGCCATGACGGTTGTCAGCATTCTCGCGGCCATCGCGTTGCCAGCGTATCAGGGTTATCTGCAACAGGGACGTCGTTACGAAGCGCAGCAGCAATTGCTGGAGCAGGCGCTCGCCCTCGAACATATCTATACCCAACAGGGCCGTTATCCAGACACGTTTGCTACCCCTTCCAACACGGATTTCTACCAGTTCAGCTACAGCCAGCAAGATGCTGGCGACTACCTGCTTAAAGCCATTCCAACGACGCGACAACAGGATGAGTGCGGCACTCTGACCCTCGATCAGACCGGTTATCGCGCGGCCAATCGCCATGACTGCTGGGGATCATAAGATGAATGTGCGCGGATTTACTCTGATTGAGTTGATGATCACGGTCGGTATAGCCGCCATCTTGCTATTGGTCGGGTTGCCCTCCATGAGTCAGCGCCTCGCGGCCGAACGGCTCGATCGCAGCGCGACCGAACTCGCGTCAGCATACCGCTTTGCCCGCAGCGAAGCGGTCAAGCTGACCCTGCCGGTGGTACTGCAGGGCACCGAGAACGGTGGCTGGGAGGTGATGGCCGACAGCCAGCGGTTGCGTCAGGCATCGGCTCCCGGTGGCGGCGTGGTGATCAAGCCGTTTGACCCCATCCAGATCGCGCCAACCGGCAGCAGCAGCCACGCCGAGATCATTCTGGCCAATCGCCTCGGTGAGCAGCGGGTCCTTTGCGTGGCCCCGAGCGGCCAGCTGCTGCAAGGGAGCTGCTCATGAGATACGCCGCACTTGCCCGCCAGCAAGGCTTCAATCTGGTGGAGATCATGGTTTCCATGGTGTTGGCGGTGATGGTGTTTCTCGGTCTCGCCAAGGGGCAGGTGGTCTCGTTGCAGCAAGCGCATTACAGCTTGCAGAGCACCCTGGCCACCATAGAGGCGAGCAACAGCGTGGAGCAGATCTGGAGTTCGCTGTGCGAAGTGCAGCGCAAGCCCGAGCGGTTCACCCAGGCCGATTTTCTTGCCCGCTTCACCCTGCAGGATGGCCACCGGCTGGTGCTACCGAACCGTTATAGCGACAATTTTGTGGTCGCTATCGAGTGGCAGGATGAGCGGGTCTCCGGCGCCAAGCGGGTGGAGCTGAACGCAGGATTTCCGCCTTTATGCTGAGTGTCCCCTCACGGCAACGAGGCGTCAGTCTCGTCGAGCTGATGATCTCTATGGTGCTCGGTCTGATGCTGATGCTGGCGATTTTTGCCGGTTACGCCCCGATCAAGAGCACGGTCGAGCAGAGCAAGGCGTTGGAGCAGGCGAACGAAGTGCTGCGCTTTGCCACTCTCACCTTTACCAACAGCATCAAGCAGGCGGATCAGCTGATAGCCGTGACCCCTGATCGCCTGACGCTGGCTTTCAAGGTAGAGGGGGGCAGTCAGGTGCTCTCCTGCCTTGGCAACCAGAAAACCGCCGATTTTACCGAGCAGTACCGCTTCACGCCGCCGGTACTCAGTTGCGATGACGGAGATGGCCCGCGCCTGTTGCTGGCCCATCTTCAGGATCTTGAATTCGGCCAGCAGGGTGCACTGGTCAATATCCGCATCTTGCCCGAAGGGCTGCCCAGCTATCTGGCACCGGGAGTAGAGGTGCAGGTGGCCCGCCGCAAGGCGGTCTGGGCGGCAGCGTTGGCCACATCCGGTGCCAACGCCACAGCAGGGGGAGCGGGATGAACAAGGGATTGCAGGGGCAGCGGGGAGCCGTACTGCTGGTGGTGCTGGTGGTGAGCCTGCTGTCGAGTCTGCTGGTGTTTACCAGCATTCAGGAGAACCAGTTGCAAACTCGCCTGAGCGGCAATTTTCACAAGAAGATCAATGCGCAGCTCAGTGCCGAGCAGGGGATGAACGAGAGTTATCGTGCCCTGCATCAGGCCCTTGGCGCCGAACCGCGGATAGAGTGGGCTCAGCTGGTGCAGAAGGTGCCAAGCAAGGGCGAAGGGGCCATGGCGGGTAGCCGCTTTAGCATCGAACAGCTGGATGCCTCCGCCGGGAGCAAGCTGGCATTGCAGAGCCATGGCCGCTATTTGGAGGGCAATGCCAGCCTCAACGCGCTGTTTGCCCTCAAGCGCGAGCCCGGCAATCTCATCTTTCAGGATTCGGTGGTGGCGTGTGAAGGGCTGAGCCTCTCCGGTAGCGGTTTTATCGACAGCTATGACTCGCGCAAGGGCAAATATGGCGGCACCAACATTAACCAGAATGCCAAGGTGGCGACCGTTAGTGACAAGGCCAATGTGGTGCTCGACGGCAATTCGCCAATTTGGGGCGATGTACGGGCGACCGGCTCCGTGACCCTGAACGGATCTTCTCCCATCTCCGGCAACGTGAATGCCGGGAGCGACGTCATTATCTCCCCCTCTTCGGACAAGATTGTCCGGGTCTCCGGCAATGTGAAAGGGGGCGGCAGTTTGACCCTGAAAGGGGGGCGCATCGGTGGTCAGGTGGCGGTCAATGGCAATGTCTCCATGGACTGGGGTACCAGTATCGACAGCGGCAAACTCAGTTATGGTGGTGCTGGCTTTTTTAAAGATCAGGCGAACCAGAAGTATCTGGATCCCGAGTATCGCAATGATCCCAAGCTGCCACCTGTGGCCGGGCAGGTGTGTGACCCGCTCAATGTGGCCGCGTTGCCCAAATCGTTCCCCCCTGCAACGCTGCCCATCAATGGCCCCCTGACGCTTGGGGCCACCCAGCAGATGGTGCTGACCACGGATCCCTCCACCGGCTCGGTCACCAGCAGCAACCAGCACAAGCCCGGGCTGCCGCTACCCGGCAAGGGGGAGCTGTTTGGCAAGGAGCAGACCGTTTACAAGCTCGACAGCCTCAATATGGGGGCCGATGCCAAGCTCACCATCAAGGGGGATGTGGTGCTGCTGATCGACAAGGATTTCACCATGACTGGCAGCAACAAGTTGACGGTGAGCGAGGGGAGCAGCCTGACCCTGATCGTCAGCGGCAAGGTCGATCTCGGGGCCGGTGCCGAGGTGACGGCAGCCAAACAGGGGCTGACTGCTGGCGGTACGCCTGCTATCTCCCTCTATTCCGCGTATAGCGGCAAGGATGGGATCAAGCTGTCGGGCAATACCCCGCTCTATGCCGCCCTCTATGCCCCACTCACCGAGATGAAGATCAGCGGAAGTGGCGGTTTGTACGGGGCGGTGCGTGCCAAGCACCTGACCGAGAGTGGTGCGGGCGGGGTGCACTATGACGAGGCGCTGGGCATGGCAGATTTGGGGGAGGATCAGGGGCCGCCTCCGACGCTGGCACTGCGACAGTGGCACTTTGTGCAGTGAGGCTGGCGAGCCGCTAAAAAGGATCGAATGGGGCGCGCAACTGTGAGAAGGTGGAGATCTGTCCACCCAGCCGTTCACTGTTGAGGAGTGCTCCATGCCAGGCCCCGCTCGCGCCGGTGCCCTGATCTATGCCAAGGATCCGGGCCTGCTGACCCACTTTTACCGTATCCTGCTGCAGATGGTGGTCTGCAGTCAGGATGAGCAGCTGGTGGTGCTGGAAAACAGCGATATCCAGCTGCTCATCCACGCCATTCCTGCGTCCTATGCTGGGCAAGTCGTTATCAAGCGGCCGCCGGCGCTGCGGGAAGAGGGGGCCATCAAACTGTTCTTCACCGTCTCCAGCCTCGCCTGGGCGGAAGCGAAGGCGGCGGATCTCGGCGGCGGTTTGTTGTCACAGCAGTGGACAGGGCCCGGCTTTATGGTGCGCAACGCCTTCGACCCTGAGGGCAATATCCTGCAACTGCGCGAGTTGCTGGGTTCCCCGGACCCCCTCTGAACCCTCTCTTTTTACAGCATTGCCGTGACGGCCTGCTGTGCCATGCACCGCCATAAAAATGAACCGCCATAAAAACGGGGCCCTGTAGTGGTCAACTAAAAAGGGCTCCGCTCTGCTGTTAGCTTACTGCGCTCATTACTTCAGGTAGCGCTGTTCCAGATGCTGGCGCAGCCAGTGCGGATTGAGCGCTTCACCGGTGGCACGGCGCACCAGCTCGTCGGTGCTGTGCAGGCTCCCCTGTGACCAGATGTTGCGTCCGAGCCAGCCGAAGATCTCCGGCAGGCGGCCCGCCGCGATCACCTCACCCATGCTGCCCAGCTCTTTCTCGAGGGCAAAGCGCAGTTGGGCGGCATACATGGCGCCCAGGGTGTAGCTCGGGAAGTAGCCGAACGAGCCGTCGGTCCAGTGAATATCCTGCATGCAGCCATTGCGGTAGTTGCCCTTGGTGGAGAGCCCCAGCCACTGCTGCATCTTGGTGTTCCACAGCTCGGGGATATCGGCCACCTCGATCTTCCCTTCCACCAGATCGCGCTCCAGCTCGTAGCGCAGGATAACGTGGGCCGGATAGGTCACCTCGTCCGCATCGACCCGGATAAAGCCCGGCTCGACCCGGCTGTAGAGCTTGGCCAGATTGTCCGGCGCAAACGCTGCCTGTTCGCCGAAGTGGTGACGAATGCGTGGTGCCAGCAGTGCGAGGAAGGCCGGATGATGGCCCAGCTGCATTTCACAAAACAGGCTCTGACTCTCGTGGATTGCCATGGAGCGCGCTTCGGCCACCGGCTGACCCAGCAGATGGCGCGGCAGCCCCTGTTCGTAACGGGCGTGGCCGGTCTCGTGCACTATGCCCATGAGGCTGGAGACAAACTCCTGCTCGTTGTAGCGGGTGGTGATCCGCACGTCGGTCGGCACGCCGCCACAGAAGGGGTGGCTGCTCACATCGAGCCGGCCGTGGGCGAAATCAAAGCCGAGCAGTCCCATCACCTCCTGACCGAGCGCTTGCTGGATCGGGATGGGGAAGGGGCCTTGCGGCAGCAGCAGGGCATCGCCCTTCTGCTGTTCGCTCACCATCTGAATAAGGTTCGGCAGCCAGCTGGCGAGATCGCCGAAGATCTGATCGAGCCGTGCGCTGGTCATGCCCGGCTCATAGAGCGCCAGCATGGCGTCGTAGGGGCGCACGCCAAGCGCATCGGCCCGCAGCTGCGCCACGTCACGGGAGAGTTTCACCACCTCCTCGAGATTGGGGGAAAAACCGGCCCAGTCGTTGTTCTTGCGCTGGCTGCGCCAGGCATGCTCGCACTTGCTGCCGGCGAGTGACAGCGCTTCGACCAGCTCACCGGGCAGCAGACTGGCATCTTGCCACTGGCGCTTGATCTCGCCGAGGTTGGCACGTTGTACTTCATCGAGCGGTTCGCTCTCGGCCTTGGCAATCCAGTCGCCCAGCTCGGGAGCAGTGCGCTTCTGGTGGATCAGCAGACCGAGTTCGGCCATCGCTTCGGCACGGGCATCGTTGCCCCCTTCCGGCATCATGGCCGCCTGATCCCAGCCGCAGATGGCGGCGAGGTGGCTAAAGCGGTGGATCTGCTGCTGATGTTGTTCAAGCTTTTGATATGACATGGGATTGTCCTTGTTATCGTCCCTGATGGTATACCGCCCCGTACCTGGCATGCTCGGGGCCGTTCGATGCTAACACCGCCGCAGCATCGTTGACCACCATCATGCAGGCGGGCCAAAGGCGTGGGGGCGAGAGGCGGATTAGCCGAGCCGCTTCTGGTGCCGTTCGCGGTTTTCCGCTTTTTTGCGTTCGCTTTTACGCAGCAGCACGTATAGAGCACCGCTGCCGCCGTGGCGACGCTCGGCGCTGTGGATCGCCATAACGGCGGGCAGTTGCGGCAACCAGGCGCTGACATAGCTTTTCAGCAGGGCGCGCGGGGTGCTGCGCTCCCCCTTGCCGTGCAGGATCAGCAGGCAGCGGATATCCCGGACTTCACAATCCGCAATGAACTGCACCAGCGTCTGGCGCGCTTCGTTGAGGGTTTTCTGGTGCAAGTCCAGGCTGGCTTGCAGCTCGTATTTGCCGAGCCGCAGCTTCTTGTAGACCCCCTCCTGCACCCCATCACGCTTGAAGCCGACGATTTCGTGCGGATCGCGCATCTCGATGGCCTCCATGGTGAGGTGGTCGAGGGCGAGTTGCTCGGCGGTGGCAGCCTGACGGCGAGCGAGCTGCGCCTCGGTCGGGGCGGATTTGGCCGCATGGGGATGGATGTTGTCGCTGCGAATGGGCCGCACGTCGGCCACTTCATTCATGAATAGCGAGAGTTCGTCGTTATGAGACACGGCAGGCTCCCCATAAGAAAAAGTGGGGGCCATTATAACGGCCGCAACCGGCACAGAAAACGGGGAAAGGGGGAGGGGATAAGGGGCACCCGGCATGGACACTGGTGCATCCTGGCCCGGGAATCACAGTCGCGAACCATAAAACAGCACAGGCGGTCAGTGTGAACTGCCGCCTGTGGTCAGAGGATTATTTGCCCTCTTTGGGTTGTTGAGAATGGGGTTGCTGTGAATGAGGCGGTTGCGAGTGCATCACCTTGTAGATGAAGTAGGCCGCGTAAGAGCTGATGAGCAAGAAGGTGCCGATAATCACCAGCATCGACATCAATCCCACGCTGTTGCCAAACATCAGGTCCAGCCAAAAGTCCATTTTATTGCTCCTGTCACCCGGTTGATGACAGGCATGATAAATACCTCTTTGCCCTGTCCGGGATGATCCCGATCAACTCCCTTGCAGGTTGTTTAATGACCAGTGCGATCTGTGATCGTTCTCACTGGACTCCTTGCTACCGAGCCTGCACAGGGCCCGGTGTGGTGAGCGGGGTAATGCGCCACCCTTGCTGCTCCAGCAACGCCAGCAACCCCTGTTCGCCATAAAGGTGCAGGGCGCCTACCACGATAAAGCTCTCGTTGGGCAGGGTGGACCATTTCTTCAGCCAGTTGTGGTTGCGCTCGGCCAGCAGGGTCTGCTCCATCCAGCTTTGTAGCGCGGGCGGGGCCATCTCCTCCTTGAGCAGATTGATCAGCGTCGCCTCATCCCCCTGCTGCCATGCCTTCATCACGGCGGCGAAACCACTCTCCAGCATCGGTAGCTCATCCAGGGTGCTGGCGAGCATCAGGGTCTGGTTATCACCCACGCTGGCCAGATAACCTAGCTGCTCCAGCAGGGTCTCAAAGCCCACCACCGGTTTGCCCTCTTTGGCGGCCCGGACGGCAAAGTGCTGGTCTATCCCGAGTTCACTCTTGAAGTCGGAGCGGGCCATGGCGGCCTGGGTCAGGGTAATGGCGGCAAACCAGGGGCGCAGGGTGGCGAGGGTCGCCTCGTCGATGCCATAGCGGGCCCCCGCCATCAGGGTGCGTTGATAGAGCTCGGCAGGCAGATGATCCTTGAGCGGTTTGCCATCCACCAGCCGGGTGAGGGAGCCGGTCTGTTGCCACTGATCCGGCGTGATGCTGTTCATGTCCACCTCCATCACCAGTGAGCGGCTCTGCAGCCAGGCGCGCTCGACCGGCTCGGGCAGAGGATAGAGGGTTGGTTTACCTGCATGGATGGAGCCCAGCAGCCAGTGTTGCTGGTTGCCCTTGCTCACCCGATAGAAGGCGGGCTCGGCAAAGGCGTGCAGCGGTAGCAGCAGGCAGAGCAGGAAGGCAAAGAGGGTGCGATGAAATCTCATGGGGATCCTTAATATGCGCCGGGTGACTTCTCTTGCTGACAATAACTCCTATGATAAGTCCTCATTTCAGATAACCAAGAGGTTTGCCATGCCCCATCTTCGTTTTCGCGCCGTGGCGCTCGATACCCTGCAACAGGTGAGCGGCCCGCTGCTGACCGAGCTTTGCGAGCTGACCGGCGGCAAGCCGGAGTTTGTCACCATGGAGCGGGTGGAGAGTTGCTGGATCCGCAACGGCGAGCCAGAGACGGGATTTCCGTTTGTCGAGTTGCACTGGTTCGAGCGGCCACAAGAGATGCAGGACGCCGCCACGCGCCTTATCACGCGCCATTTGAAACGGGTGCTGGGGGAGCAGATCTATGTGGTGGTGCAGGTGATCCCTTTGGTCAAGAGTGCCTACTACAGCAATGGCGAGCACTATTGAAAAGAGGGACAAACAAGGTTGGCGGATTGGATTACGCCGCTATACAGCTAACTCAAACTGGGCGGCAGGATGCTTGTCGCCAATCACGGGATCAGGCCGATTTGGCCAGCAGTTTATCGAGCCAGCGAGTGGGCAATACCCGTCGCAAGAAGGCAAACAGCCGGGTTGGCGTGGTCACCGGATAGCGCGCTTTGGGATGGGCGTGGGTCAGCGCATGGAGCAGCGGCGGGATGCAGGCTTCGCTCGGGAGGGTAAAGCCGCTGGTGGCCCCCTCTTTTTCCAGCCGCGTCAGGGTTTGGCGGTAGGCCGACTGATGACGGCTCTGGGCCGGATCGATGTGCCGCAAGAAGGCGCTGCGGGCATTGGCACGAAAACGGGTATCGATGGGGCCCGGTTCAATCAGGCTGATATGTACCCCGCTACCCGCCAGTTCGAGGCGCAGAGTGTCGCTATAACCTTCCAGCGCAAATTTGCTGGCGTTGTAGGCGCCGCGATACTTCATGGCAACCAGTCCCAGAACCGAGCTGTTCTGCACTATCCGCCCCTCTTTGGCTTCCAGCATCGGCGGCAGCACCTGACGGATCAGATGGTGCCAGCCAAACAGGTTGGTATTGAATTGTTCCCTGAGCGCCTCGGTGGGCAGATCTTCCAGCGCCCCGGGTTGGCCATAAGCGCCATTGTTGAACAGGCCATAGAGGCGCCCGCCTGCCAGATGGAGCGCCGCACTGGCCCCCAGTTCGATGGAAGCAGGGTCCGCCAGATCCAGCTGAACTGCCAGCAATCCCTGTTGCTGCAAACGGGCCACATCTTCCGCCTTGCGCGCCGAGGCGATCACGGTAAAACCGTGCTGCCCGAGCGCCTGTGCGGCGGCGAGGCCAATACCGCTGGAACAACCGGTGATCAGAACAAAACGGGGCATGATGGCGTCCTTGTGACTGCTGACAAAAGCGTGCGGGCTGGTTAGCGGATAAAATCCTTATCCGGTTCGCATGTTAGCCTGCCAACCGGTAAAAAGAAAACCGGGCCAAGTGGCCCGGTTTGCTGACATCGTATTGCCTGATTACATGAAGGTAAGCGGCATGATGATGTGGAACTTGACGTCGTGCTCGGAGGCGAAGATGTTGGGGTAATCGGTCCAACCGCCGCCCTGGCTGATGTCGTTGTTGTAGTCGGTGTAGTGCAGTTTGAACAGGGTGCCTTTCAGCTTGCCATCCTGCACGGTATAGGTGACATCGAAGTTGGCTGCCCATTCGGTATCTTCACCGTTGGCTGCTTTCTTGCCTTGACCGGTTTCGATATCCCAACCGTAAGCACCGGATACACCGACGGACCAGCCAGGCGCACCAACCAGGTCATCCAGAGAACGGGTCACGCCGAAGAACAGCGCTTTCTCGTTGTTGGCGTTCCAGTCAGAGCGGGAGTCCCACCAAATTTCGTTGGCACCCTGAGAGTTGGCGTAGCCACGGGTCAGACGGGGCAGGTAGTTGCCTTCCGCACCTTCAGCCTTGGTCCACAGACCTTCCAGACGGAAGCCGTACGGGCCCATGCCCCAGGCGGCTGTCAGAGCTTGTTGCCATGCCAGACCGTCATAAGTCTCGATCTGGGAAGCGCCCTTGGTGTAGGTCTCGGTCTCGGAACCGTAGAACTGGTAGCTGGTGGAGAGGCCGCCCAGTACGTCAAACTTGTGAGCCAGTTTGAAGTGGTAGCTGTCCATGTAGCCTTCGGACTGACCGAAAGAACCGGTCACAGCAGTGCCATTTTCGAAGGTGTAACGGGCTGCAATACCGTGGATGTAGTCGATGACGTTTTCATCAGCGAACGGATCCATCCACGCTTTGGCACGGGAGAAGACCTGAGTCTCTTTGTACCAGGGGGCCTTGTACTCGTCAGCGATGGCGTAGGTCAGGTAGAGGCCACCGAAGTTACCTTCAACTTGACCACCACGATAGGTACCCGGCTGATAAGACCAGTTAACACCGATTTGGCCAGGGACATACAGCTGGGTATAACCACCCTTGGCAGTGATGCCGCCGTCCAGGAATTTCAGCTTCATCGCTGCGTTGGAGAGGCTGAAACCACCTTCAGGGGAGCCATCTTTGGCGTTGTTGCCCCAAGAACGGCCAGCGAAGGAGAATTCGTTTTCTTGGTTGACCGGGTGATTTTCGGTAACGGCCAGGTCATAGGCACCGAAGCCGCCCAGATCCAGACCTACGGTGTCCCAGGCATAACCGGAGTTGAAGTTAAGAGCGGCTTGAACGGTGGAATGGCTCAGGTTGGACTGGTATTTGCCTTCTTTCTTGGCTGCAGTCGGGTCACCATCGATGCGCTGACGATCACGCTGGAAGTAGAACAGACCGCCGGTCAGTTTGGAGTCTTTAACGAAGGTTTCATAGGACTGGCCGTATTCCGGGCTCATCATATCCTGAGCTGCCAACGCCATACCGGGGGCGACCAGAGCGGCTACCACAGCGGCACTCAAAGCGGCGCGCTTGAAGATCACTTTTTCCATTTTTATTGCTCCTGATTTTATGGACTTAGCTTTTTTTTCCGGCAGTTGGCATCGGGCCTACCGCTCGGTATTGGCATTGCAATCAAAACCCCGAAGGGCAAAAAATCTTGTCTTGGCTACCTGCAAACCCGGATGTCTTGGCACATCTGTAGTTGGCAGTCCTGATCATCACATGTTGTTTTTTTATGTTCCGATTCTTGGCTATCGGACAACCCCAAGAGTACGTTCGCGGTGCGAAATATCAATGAAAAGTTCCCTCAACGTTTCAAAAGTATGACCGAGTGCAAATAATCATGGGCAAGGTCGTAAACAGCCTCATGGCAGGTATTACGGTGATGAGAGCGTTTTCTTGAGGCCGCAGCCAGCGCCAGTGCGGGTTTTCATCCGGTACGGGGGAAGAGGTGTCAGTTAACCTGCCGATAACAGATAATTTTGTGCCACAAAAAAACTTTCCCCCTGGTTGAGGGAAAGTGATCTGGTGGGGAGGCGGGGCGAATAGGGTTCAGCCTTGCTGGCCGAGGATGCGGGGGATCTGCTGCGCCTGATGGTGGATATGGGAGGAGACCTGCACCGAGAGTTGACTCACCTGACGGGCATGCTGATGGATACGGGCGATCAGATCGGCAAAACTGGCCAGTTTGTGTTCCTGACTTTTGGCGTTGTCGGCCCCCTGCAGGGCGATCACTGCGGTGTTGCGGGCGATCTCTCTCACTGCCTGGGTAGTCTGGCGCAGTTGTTCCGCCTGCGCCCGCTGGCGGCTTGATTCGCTGGTGATCCGGTTCAGTACAGTGCCAAGTTGTTCGCCGGATTGGGTCAGGCGCCCCAGAATATCGGTGATCTGGTTGAGGGATTGCTGGGTATTGGCCGAGAGGTGGCGCACTTCATCGGCAACCACGGCAAAACCGCGTCCCTGTTCCCCTGCGCGGGCCGCTTCGATGGCGGCGTTGAGGGCCAGCAAGTTGGTTTGCTGAGCGATATGACCGATCACATCGACAATGGCCGTCACATCGGCAACCGAGCGGGTGAGGGCTTGCAGCGCCTCATCGCTCTCGTCAATCGCCAGTCCGGTCTGATGAGTGGCGTGCAGCATGCTCCCTACCAGATCTTCGCTCTGGCTCATCGCCTGTTCGTTATGGTGGGCATGCTGGGCGATGTCGGCGGCGACCTGATGGACCTCTCCGGCCAGCTGGTTCAGCTCATCCATCATCTGACCGCTCTCGTCGACCACCTGTTCGGTGGTGCGGGTGCTGTGGTGGATCTCGTCAACCTGACTGACCATCCCTTGCAGACTGAGGGATACCGCTGACAGCTGCCCCTCTTTTTGCTGTTGGTCCAGTTGCAGACGACCGATCAGCCGATTGTAGCTGGCAACAATATCGGCCAGCTCGTTGCGATCGCGCCCGGTAGGCAACGGCTCGGCCTGCCCCGTCTGATCGAGTTGCATAAAAGCTCCGCGCAGTCGCAACAAGGGGGTGAGCAGCCAACGTCGTTGCACCAGCGTAAACAGCAGGGCGACTATCACCAGACAGAGCGCCAGCGTGCCGAGGATGGTGGCCAGCTCCTGATTGACGGCTTGCCGTTCGCGGGCAAGTTGTTCCCCCATCTGTCTGGTCGCTTGCAACATCGCCATGATGTCTTGCTGCACGGTCTGGCGGCCAGCCTGTTGTTGCTGAAGCGCCGTGCGGCTGTTGGCCAGCTCCTGTGGATAGCGGCCCAGCAGCGAGCGTAATTCGCTGCGTGGTTGATCTCCCAGCTCCTTGCGTACCGGCTCCCCCAGCGTGAACTCATCGGCGGGCGCCTCTTCATACAGACCGATCAGCGGCAAGGCTTGCAGCTCTTGCGCCTGTTTTTGCAGAGCCTCCAGCTCGAAGCGGATCCCTTCGAGCAGCTTTTCATTGCCCTGCTCCATATAGCTTTGGCGCAAATGGGCGAGGCGCGGCAGGCCCGCCAGGATCTCGGCCGCACCGCGGCGATATTGTTGTGCCGCGGCAGATTGTTCTGTGCTGGAGCCTTGCTCCCCATAGCGGATCAGCGCCATGGCCTGGCTGCCCAGTTCACTCTCCGCATTTTGCAGCAGCAGCTGGCTGTTGCCCGAGAGCTTGCCTGCGGCCTGATAGTCGTGCGCGATGCGCTGCGCCATCTGCTCGAGTTGCTGCCTGAGCGGGGCCGCCACGGCATCATCCTGAGCGGCCAGCGAGGAGAGCGCTTGCTGGCGGATCTTCTCCGCAGCGGTCAGTTGCTGTGGATCGCCGCTGTTGAGGTAGTCACGCAGGCTGTTTTGCAGGCTCACCGTCACCAGTTGTTGCAGCGTCTCGTGCTGATGCTGGGCCTGATTGGTACGGGCAAGCTGTTGCCAGCCGTGGTAGAGGGCCAGCGCCTGTCCTCCCGCAACCAGTAACAAAACAAGGGAGGATAGGGTGGCGTAATGGGCGATTTTCACGGGGTAATTCCTGTCAGCACAGACCATGGGGGAGCGTGGCCAGAGCCTAAACAGGGATGATGGCGTTTTTATGACAGCATGGTCAGGTAGCCCTATCTTGCCGGCTTAACTGGCTGGGGATGCCAGTGCGCTGTTGCGTTGGCCAAGCATACCGAGCAGGGCGCCTCCCATAATAAGTGCACCGGCCAGCAGATGGCGCGATGTCAGCGTTTCTCCATTGAGCAACACCAGCAGCAAGGTACTCAGCAGCGGTGTCAGGTAGGCAAGGGCACCGATCCGGCGTGGATCGCCGTCTCGCAGTGCCAGATACCAGGTCACAAAGGCCGCCCCCATCGGGCCCAGCGCCAGCCCGATGATCAGCCACCAGTCACTGGTGGGGATCTGCGCGAGCGGCAGGGGCCCCTCCAGCAGACGGGCAAGCAGCAGCGCCAGCAAACCCGCGGGCAGACAGGCTGCTGCAGTGACCACGGCGGGGGCTGGCGGCAGACGGCGTGATAATACCGAGTAGGCTCCCCAGACGACAGCTGCACCGAGCGCCAACAGGTATCCCGGCAGATAGGCCTGCTGCAGTTGCAGCTCGCCATTGACCATCACCAGCATGGAACCCGCCAGACCAAAGGCGCCAGCCAGCAGGTGACGGGCATGGAGTGGATGGCCGGGCAACAACAGCGGGGTGAACAGAATGATGCAGAGCGGCCAGAGGTAGTTGATGAGGTTGGCCTCCAGCACGGGGGCATGGCGAAAACTCATAAAGAGCAGCAGATGGTAGAGCAGCAATGCCGTAACCGTCACCAGCCAGGTAATGGGGCGAGCGCGCCATTGGCGCCAGAACGGCAAGGCCCCGACCCCGCAGAAAAACAGCACCAGCCCGACCAGCACCAGTGGTGACACGCTGGTGACCCGTGACGTCAGCGCCGCCAGTGAAGCCCACAGCACAATGGTCAGCAGTGCAAAACCGGTGGATCTATCCCACCAGGAACATCCGGACATCCAACACTCCTTTGCAAGATGAAACAGGGCTTGGCCTCACAGACAAGCCGAAGAGAAGCAGTCTATCAGAGAGCGCATGCTCTGAACGCAGAAAGGAGAGGGTAATTACGGTTGGATGGTCGGATTCATTGTCGCCAAAAACGACCAAGGGGTTAGCATCATGATGATGCCAACCCCTTGTTTTATATGGCGCTCCCGACTGGAGTCGAACCAGTGGCCTGTCCCTTAGGAGGGGACCGCTCTATCCTGCTGAGCTACGGGAGCTTTGTGGCGGGCATTATACAAGAAGCAACTCCCTTTTAAACCCTTGATTCTTATTCCAATACTGCCAAATCCCCATTCTGGATGTTAAACGGCGAATATTTGTTCTGGCTGCTGATGATGGCGCCATCGTCGAATACCTGCACCACTTCGAACAGGCCGTCGGCCGGGTTGCGCATCATGCGCGACTTGCCGTATGGGTCGATGAAGTCAGCGTTGTGCTGGATGCGGAACTGGTCGCCGAGTTTGACACCATTGCGCCGCCCCAGATTGATGTAGGGACCTCGCTCGTTCTGACCGACCACTCTTGCAGTGACCGGGGCACAGGTGAGCTGGGCTACCAGATCCTGAGCCGCCTGCTGCAACTGGTAGTTGACCTCCTGGCCATAGCTTGACTGCCAGAACTGGCCGCTGCTGCTGCCCACCTGTTCCCGCTTGCCAAAGGTCCAGGTAGCGCGCCCTTCGTAGACCTTGCGGTTGACCAGGCTGCCATTGATGCCGTCAAACAGGTAGAGCTGCATGCGAAAGTTACGTACGGGATCCTCATACCAGCTGGTCAGCTGGTTGCCCTGCGGCTCTATGGAGAGATCGTCGATGCTGCCGAGCACCAGATACTGGCTGTCGGTACGCAGGCTGAGCGCCTTGATCTCCTCGAGGGCGCTGCGATCTCCCTGTTGCAGATGGAGCGGATCGATGCGCAGGTTTTCATCCAGCCACTGGCGCACCGCGACCCCTTGCGGCGCATTGGCGAGAGTTTCGAATAGCCGCCGCGAGAGGTTTTCCGGCATGTCGTCCATGGCGCCGTAGCTGGCTTGGTCCGGATAGCGCATCCGCAGCCTCACCAGTGTCAAATCCTTGGCGAAGTGCTGGGTCTGGCAGATCTGGCGCTCGGCCTGAATGTCGGCCACTAGCGTGATATACATGCGGCCGTTGCGCACCTCTTCCCGCTTGAGCCGGTACTGGCGAATGTCGCCGCCGGAGCGGATCTGGATCTGCTCGGATCGCAGGCTGCCATTTTCCAGACGCTGGACGCTGGAAACGGCCGCGCCGCTGGCCAGCAGCGCCTGACGCAGGGCGTCGCGGGTCGCCTGCTCGCGGGCATAGACCTCATCGCCCCCCAGAATGGCGGCGCTGCCCTGCGCTTCGATAAGCTCGGCTTGGGCGCTCAGGCTGGCCAGCAGCAGGGTCAACAGCAGCGGTAATTTCATAGCAGATACCTTGAGTTGGCGGGCAGCCGCGCCATTTTGAGGAAATGGCGCCTGCTGGCCGACATGGATCACAACACGTTCCAAGTGGCAGCGCACGTTGGCGCTGACGATGTCCATTAAAAAGCAAGAATCATGCCTCATTCCCGGCTCAAGCTTTGTCCGGCGCGTCCGATAATAAGTCAGGTGCAGATACAGGAAAGGTATCCATGAACAAACTCATCACGGCGTTGGCGCTTGCCCTGGCATTGACCGGGTGCGGCTCCGACCCTATCAATCGGGATCAGGGTGACCCCCGCCAGGCGGCGCAGGGGATGGAGCTCAACTGGCTGGTGGCGCGCATGACCGATCAGCTGATGGAGCGAAAATCGCTGACCACCCTGACCGAGCCCATCGCGGTTGCCTCTTTCGTCGATCTCGACACCCTGCAGGATACCAACTGGATGGGGCAGCAAATTGAGGAGAGCTTTATCTACGAGCTCAACCGCCGCGGCGAGGTGGTGGTGGACTTCAAGCTGACCGGTAGCATCAAGGTGACGCCACAGGGGGACTTCGTGCTGAGCCGAAACTACAAGGAGCTCTCTTCCCGTTTGCCGATCTCCCGCATTCTGGTTGGCACCTTCAGCCGCAATAGCAAGGGGATCCTGGTCAACGCCCGCGTTATCGACATGCGCACCAAGATGGTGGAGACCACTGCCCAGAGCCTGATCCCGCAAAAATATCTGTTCGGTGCCAACAACTCGTTTGGCCGGGCATCGATCAATCGCGGTTATCTGATGCGTGACAGTCAGGCCCGGCCGGGCGGTCATCTGGTCAACCTGACCCCGTGAGGTGCGAGTCATGAAGATCCTGTTTGGTTGCCTGTTGGCACTCTTGCTCACCGGTTGCAGCGGTAACCGGGTGGTGGATTACACCCAGGGTGGCAAGCCCGATGATTTTCCGGTGCTCAAGGCGGTGGGCTATGCGGTGATCGACATCCAGCCTGGCCCCTCCCAGTCGGAGAAGATGCTGCAAGCCATTCGCGCTTCCAAGATGGATGCCTATCGTGAGCTGGCCGAGCAGCTCAATGGTCAGCAGGTGCGCGGCCAGAGCAGCTATCGTGACCTGACCCAGACCTCCAACTCGCTGGATGTGTCGGTCGCCGGTGTGGTGCGTGGTGCCCGGGTGGTGGCCTCCTATCCGCGTGGCAATACCTATGCCACCGAGATGGAGCTCGATACCCGCGCCCTCTACAACATCAACCAGCTGATGGCCGGTCAGTTCTGAGTTGATGGGCTTGCCGTGAAAACCGGCATCAAAACAAAAGGCGAGCAAGGTGCTCGCCTTTTGTCGTTGTGGGCTGGTTAGCTCCCCATCAGCACCGGCGGCACTGCGGTGGGTTTCACATCCTCGCTCGGGTAGCAGCCAAGCACCTTGATATAGCGGGTGATCTTGGTCAGCTCCACCAGTGCGGCCTGCATCGCCGGGGTCTGCAGGTTGGCGGAGACATCCAGATAGAACATCTCTTCCCACGGGTTGCCCTGCACCGGACGGGATTCGAGCTTGGTCATGTTGATCTCGTGGTTGCGCAGTACCAGCAGCGCCTCCACCAGCGAGCCCGGTTTCTGGGAGGTGGACATGATGAGGGTGGTCTTGGCCGGGATCTGCGGCGCCACGTCGATGGGCTTGCGCGCCACCACGATAAAGCGACTGTAGTTCTCTTTCTGGTTGGCAAGCTGCTCGGCCAGCACATCCAGACCATACAGTTCGCCACCGGCGGCGCTGCCGATGGCGGCGGCCTCCGGGCTTGCCAGTTCTTTCACCTTCATCATGGCACTGGAGGAGGAGTCGCAGATCTCGTGACGCGCCCCTTCCAGCTTGCTCAGATAGTGGGAGCACTGCTGGAACACCTGCGGGTGGGCATAGAAGGTTTTGATGCGACTCAGCTCGGTCGGTACGGCGGTGAGGATACAGTGCTCGATGGGGTAGGTGAGCTCGCCGACGATGGAGAGGCTGGTATGCTGCATCACGTCATAGACTTCGTTGATGGAGCCCGAGCTGGTGTTCTCGATGGGCAGCACGCCGAAGGCGGCGCGGCCTGACTCCACCGCATCCAGCACTTCGCGGAAGTTCTGGCAGTTCACCTCGATCACCTGATCCTTGTAGCGCGCCAGATATTTGCGGGCGGCCAGGCTGGAGTAGGAACCGCGCGGTCCCAGATAGGCGACGCTGGTCATCGGCTCCTGCTGCTCCGGGTTGAGCAGGCTCTGCAGATAGGCCTGCTGGGAGAGCACAGAGTCTTCGATGATGGTGTGATAGATGCGAGTGATGTACTGGGCATCCAACCCCAGCACACGCCCTTTCTGGATCAGGGCGACCAGCAGCTCCTGCTCCCGCTGGTGGTCACGAATGGGGCGCGGGTTGGCTTGCTTGGCACGGGCGACCTCGATGCTGAGGGTCTTGCGTTTCGCCAGCAGGGCAAGCAGCTCCTGATCCAACCGGGTGATGTCTTGTCTGATCTCGTCGAGCGTTGCCATGATTGTTCCCTATCCAAGTAATCGATTGATATTAATGCAAAAAAAAGCCTCCGCTAGGGGAGGCTCGATGCGTCTTTGCTTTCTGTTCACACGACGACAGGCCTTCCCTCAAGCGGGCCGGATAAACGAGAAAGCAAAGAAGAATGGTGCGTGCATAGGTGTGTCCTTGAAGTAACGTCATAACCATTAAGGGATTTGCCGGTTTGATGCAAGTAAAACTTGCCCGCGGGCAGGGATGGGGGCAGGGTATCCGGTTAAGAAAATGGCGTATAAGCGATGTTCTATTGACTCTGTTTTGATGACTGAAACCCAGTGGGGGAGGTAAAGACGATGGCGATTATTTTCGATCTGGGACGGGTGGTGGTGAGCTGGGATCCGGTAGGCATAGTGCGTTCCGTGCGTGGTCCGCAAGGGGCCGAACAGTTGGCCGAGCAGCTCTTTAACCACCCGGATTGGCTGGAGGTAGACAGAGGCACCATGTCGCTCCACACCATGGCCCGGGAAGCGCAAGCGCGTACCGGCCTCTCTGCGGCACAGAATCTGACCATTTTACAGGCAGTTCCCGCCTCCCTGCTGCCAGATCCCGCTATGCTAACCCTGATAGCCGAGCTGCACGGGGCGGGGCACACTCTGTATGCCCTATCCAACATGGGTCATGCCAGCATCGACTGGCTGGAGCAGCATCAGGATTTCTGGCGCTTCTTCAGCGGCAAGGTGGTCTCGGCGCGGGTGCGGATGATGAAGCCGGAGCCGGATATCTATCGCTATCTGCTGGTGTCGTTCGATCTGAAACCGGCAGAGTGTCTCTTCATCGATGACAGTCCCGCCAACATTGCGGCCGCCGAGGCCCTCGGTATCAGGGGGATCGTCTTTACCGATGCGGCGAGTTGTCGTCAGCAACTGGGTGAGCTGGGCTGTTTGCCTGCCACCGGTAAGGGGTGATGCCCCTGTAGGAGCACTATGGAGCATGGCCGGTTTCGCAATTGGCTCAGTCACTATCCCGAGGCGACCCTGATCATCGCCTGCAAGGATGGCAGCGGTTATCAGCTCTGTGTTGAGGCAGAAGGGGAGTGCCTCTGCCTGACCGACAGCGAGGGAGGACGCCTCACCTTCACTTCGCTGGAGCAGGCGCAGGGTTTCTTGCGAGCCCATCAGGTTCATCAGGCAAGATTACGAATTTATGACGCCCAAAATGAAGATTTAGCAGCAGAATCACAGGAAATAATCATCAAGTTTTAATTTTAACCAGACTCTTTAAGGGTCTATTCAGTTTGTTTGCCGCACAATACTGCACCTGTTCATCATCCGGAGCTGTTTAATGGGTGCCAATGTAGTTGTACTGAATCAGGGATATGATCACTCTTTTCAAGCCAGGGAACAGCTGCTGATTGAGCGACTGGCAAGTTTTGACGAGCTGGTTGTCTCTTTTTCGGGACGGTTGGAATCCTGCTACAGCATCGAGCTGTGCCGCGCTGCCGGTGTGAAAATCCACGCAATTACCCTCGATAATCCGACTCGTAGTCGCAGCGAAGTGGCCCGAGCCCGCCGTTATTGCCAGCGTTATGGCATCGATCACTGGGTCATCAAGAGTGACGAGATCGTCTTTTGCGATCGCCTGCCAAATATTGAAGGGCTGATCGACCCGGTTCGCCGCATTGGTGAGTATGTGCAGACTCGTCCGGAGTGGACTCATCTGCCGTTGCTGGTTCCGGCAGCGGTGGAGGAGCGTGATGATTATCTTGCTCAGTTTGGGTCTCTGCCTGCCAACTCTATCTGGTTTTTTGCCGACAACGGATTGATGCGCCGCGATTATCGTTACGGCTTCAACAAGCGTCAGCTCGGTCGTTGGGGCAAGGGGAGCAATGGTTGCCTCAGCAATCGCTTCACCAATCCACGGCAGCTTGAGCAGCGTTATCTGCGAATGGTGGATCAGGCAGAGCAGATGCTGGCCGACATGGGGCTGGACGAGGCACAGGTCTTTTTCCATACCTTGTGTGACTGCTCCACCACCCTGGCCCGGGTGCGTCTGCCCGAGCATCAGCGTGCGCAGGCCTTTGATATGCAATCGGATATTTTGTCCGCCCTCAAGGGGAGTAAGTTCGATCTGGTGACCCTGGATATGGCACAGAAAGAGCGGCACGATCTCGCCATCTAGCCTGCGGGCAAGCGATGCGGGTGCCAGAACGTGAGTGCTGTCATAGGCAAGGGGCGACGGGACTGTTTATACTGTCGCCCTTTCACCCGTTACCGAGCTTCGCCCAATGAAACCCTTCTCCCGTCTGCTGATTGCCCTGTGCCTCTCCCCCGTACTGGCGCAGGCTTCCCCTCTTTCTCAGGTGACGCTGCCCGATGGTCGGCAGGTTCAGCTCAACGACGACTTCACCTGGGAGTATCTGGTAGTCAAACCGGCCGAGTCCGTGCAGGGCGTGACTGCTGATGGGAAGGCTGGGGCCGTGGTGGCCGTCGCTGCTCCGGTGCTGACCGATCAGGCCAAGGCCAATCCGGAACTGCTTGCCCAGATGGCGCGTGACGGTGTGGTGGTCAAGCTGGACAAGATCGAGGGATCTGACCCGCTGCTGCTGACCTTTATGGTGAGCAATACCGGCACCCGCAATGTGGTCGGGGTACGTGGCATGGTGACCCTGTTCAGTGCTGACGGGGTGCAGCTGAGCCGTCAGGAGGCCCGCTTCTGGGTTGCCGAGAATCGTCTGCCGGAGACCTATCTGCGCAAGGGGCAAGCCCGTCCGTCGCTGGCCCTCGAGATCCCCCGTCCTGCCGGATTGACCGGTCAGCCGCTGGTGCGTGTCGAAATTGACGAGGTGGTCTTCCGCTGATTTGGCGTTGTTCCGGCCCATGCAAACCGTGTGGGCCGGCAACTTGTTGCCGCTGACACCCCCTGCAATATCTGCTTACATCTGACATGGTTCTGCAACAGCTTGCAGCTCGGCAAGTCGGGAACCTGATCGCACAATGACTCCATACCAGCTCGCTAGCAACGGGCCCAATCACATGGAGTTATCATCATGAAAAAAGCAACTGTCTCTCTTCTGGTTCTGGCCGGGTTTGCCTCTACTTCCGTCATGGCGCAGGATGCCTTCAGCTACGCCAAGGGTTCCGCCACCTGGGCGCACACCAAATCCGACTATCTCAACGGTACCTTCAGCAATGACAGCAAAGGAACCCGTGATTTTGGCGGTCTGAGCCTGGATCTCTCCAAGAGCTTCGGCTCCAATTTCTATGGTCGCGGCAGCACTGAATACACCTCTCGCAGCAACGGCAACGACAGCATGTCGATCTCCAGCATTGGTGTCGGTGTATTTACCCCGCTCAGCACGGGTCTGAACCTCTACGGTGAAACCGGTGTGACCGGCTACATGCTGGAGCGTGAACTTGCCAGCGATATCGCTAACAAAGGGTGGGATGCTGTTGCTCGCAAAGATAGCGGCAGCATGTACGGTGAAGTGGGCCTGCGCTACGACATCGGCAATGTCGAGCTCTCCACTGCCTACCGCTACGCCAACATGACCGACGATATGCACGACTTCAAGGTGGGTGGTGCCTACAAGCTCAACCAGAACTGGGCGCTGACTGCCGATTACACCTATCGCAACTGGGATCTGCAAAAAGGTTCCATCTCCAGCCTGGGTGTGAAGTACAGCTTCTAATCCTCCTTCCAGTAGTCCGTAGTGTCTTGATTTTTACCCATGGCGTTCGCCATGGGTTTTTTCGTTTTCCAGTGATCTCTTTTTTCTCCTTGTGTCGTATCAGTCGGCAATAGTTATACAACTTTCATTTTTTTGTATAACTGCTATAACTGAATCAATGCTTATACAAGGAGCGCCATCATGTACAAGATTAAAGTCGGTATCAGTGCCTGCCTGCTGGGACAAGAGGTACGTTTCGATGGGGGCCACAAGCGCTCCAGCTTCTGCGAACGGGATCTTGGCGCTCACTTTGACTATCACCCCGTCTGTCCCGAGATGGCCATTGGCCTCGGTGCGCCCCGTGCCGCCATCCGGTTGGTCAAGCGTCACGGCGAGATCCGCGCCGAGGCGAGCAACGGTAGCTTCGATGTCACCGAAAAGCTGATTGCCTTTAGCGAGCAGAAAGCGCGCCAGCTCGACTTTATCTCCGGTTATATCCTCTGTGCCAAATCACCCAGCTGCGGTATGGAGCGGGTCAAGGTCTATGGTGCCAACAACGAGGGGAGCGCCAAGGAGGGGATTGGCCTCTTTGCCAAGGCGTTGATGGAGGCCAACCCCCTGTTGCCGGTGGAAGAGGATGGTCGCCTGTGCGACCCCATCCTGCGGGAGAATTTCGTGCTGCGGGTCTTCGCCTACCACGACTGGCAGCAACTCTGCGCCCGCGGCATCACTGCCTCTGCGCTGATCCGCTTCCACTCTCGCTACAAGTATCTGGTGCTCTCCCACGCCACCACCCACTACCGGGCGCTCGGCAAGCTGCTTGGCAATCTGGGCAAGTCCACCAATTTGCAGGAGGTGGCCGAAAACTACATCAAGGGATTGATGACCGCGCTGACCCTGCGGGCCAACCGTCGCAGCCACACCAATGTGCTGATGCACCTGCAGGGCTACTTCAAGCGGGTGCTGACCCCGGCCCAGAAGCAGGAGCTTGCCGATACCATCGACAAGTACCGCACCGGCATCTTCCCTTTGCTGGTGCCGCTCACCCTGATCCGCCACTACCTGCGCGAGTACCCCAATCCCTATCTCGCCGAGCAGGTTTATCTCAATCCGCACCCCGATACGCTCAAATTGCGTTACGGGCTCTGAACCCGCTCTGTTGCCCCGGCGCATGGTTTGCGCCGGGGAGCCTTACCCCTCTGTTTGATGGACGTTGTCATGTCTGATTTATCGCAAGAAGTTGCTCCTCTCGCTGATGAGGGGATCTACCCCATTCGCGAGGTCTCCCGTCTCACCGGCGTCAACGCCGTGACCCTGCGTGCCTGGCAGCGCCGCTACGGTCTGGTGCAACCGGCCCGCACCGAAAAGGGCCACCGCCTCTACAGCGAGCAGGATATTCGCCAGATCGGCGAGATCCTGAGCTGGCTGGAGCGGGGAGTGAGTATCGGGCAGGTGAAGGGGCTCCTGAGCGAACCCCATTCTGAGCCGGTGAGCGATCACTGGCAGCAAACCCTGGAGCAGTTCAGTCAGGCGCTGCTTGCCTTCAACCAGCGCAAGGCGGAGTCCGAGCTTAACGACCTGCTGGCGAGCTACCCGTTCGAGCTGGTGCGCAGCCGGGTACTGCAACCGCTGGTGGAGCGGCTGCTGGGGCTGTGGCGTGAACGGCCCGATGGCGAGCTGCTGCAACAGGTGTGGCTGGGCTGGCTCCACACCCGCTTCGCCCGCCACCTGATCGAGCAGGAGAAGGGCGTGCCGATCACGCTGGCGAGTTGGGGGCAAGTCGGCCCCCTCGATCTGGTCTGGGCCGCCTACGAGTTGATCGGTCAGGGTTATGAGGTGCAACTGCTGGGGGCGGTCGAGCCGCGCCATGCCAGCTTGCTGGAGGGGCGTGCCGTTACCCCCTGGCTGGTATTGCTGGGGGCAGGGCTTGGCAAACAGGAGCTGGCCGCCGAGTGGCCCGCAGGCACGCGCCTGTTTGGCGAGCTGGGGCGCCTCTACGACGATGAGTGGCTGAAAGCACACGGCTGGCAGGCGAGCCTTGCCGAGCTGATGGCGAACGCACCTGCTGCGGCTGGCGCCAGCGGACGCGGGAGGAAAAAATCATGAAACTGGTCTGGTTTCGCAACGATCTGCGCCTTGCCGACAACCCGGCGCTGCGGCATGCCTGCGCCGGTGATGGACCGGTCGCCGCGCTCTTTATCATCTCTCCTACCCAGTGGCGGCAGCACAAAATGGCCCCCATCCGTCAGCGCTTTATGTTGGCGCAGGTGGATGAGTTGGGCCGCGAGCTGGCGGCGCTCGGCATCCCGCTCCATCTGCTGCGAGTGGAGACCTTTGCCGAGGTGCCCGCTGCGTTGGCAAACCTCTGCCGCGAGCAGGGTGTGACCCAGCTCTATGCCAATCAGGCTATCGAGATCGATGAGCAGCGTCGCGACCATGCCGTCAGCGCCGCGCTGGCTGAGCAGGCGGTGAGCTGTCACTGGTTCAACGGCTGTTGCGTATTGCCGCCTGGGCGGGTGCTGACCGGCTCGGGTGAGATGTTCAAGGTGTTCACCCCCTTCAGCCGAGCCTGGCTCAAGGCCCTCGATGAAGAGGGGTTTGTCATTCATCGGGCGCCGACACCGCGTGGCGAGTCGTTGCCGTGGCAGCCGCTGGCCGAGCGGGAGTGGGTTGATGCAGCGCTCGGCGAGCTGACGCCTGATCCACGCTGGCTGGTGGGGGAGGCGGAAGCCCGGCGCCGTTTGAACGATTTTCTGGAGCAGGCGGTGCTCGACTATGGCGAGACCCGGGATTTTCCTGCCATCGCAGGCACGTCCGTGCTCTCCCCCTATCTGGCGGCGGGCATCATCAGCCCGCGTCAGTGCGTGGCGGCGCTCCAGCAGCGGCTGGGCTATCGACCCCAGTCGAAAGCCCAGCCCGGCTTTGTCTGGCTCAATGAGCTCATCTGGCGCGAGTTCTATCGCCACCTGCTGGTACTGATCCCGACCCTCTCCATGAATCGCCCCTTCAAGCCCGAGACGGCGGACTTGCCGTGGAGTTGGGATCCGGATGCCTTCGCCGCCTGGTGCGAGGGGCGCACTGGCTACCCCATCGTCGATGCGGCGATGCGCTGTCTCAACGCCACCGGCTGGATGCACAACCGGCTGCGGATGATCGTGGCGAGTTTTCTCACCAAGGATCTCCATATCCACTGGCGGCTCGGGGAGGATTACTTCATGAGTCGGCTCATCGATGGGGATCTGGCGGCCAACAACGGCGGCTGGCAGTGGGCGGCGGGCACCGGCGCCGATGCGGCGCCCTATTTTCGGGTCTTCAACCCCACCACTCAGGGGCAACGATTTGATCCACAAGGGGAGTTTATCCGTACCTGGGTAACTGAACTGGCCGATATTCCCGCCGCTTATGTGCATCAGCCCCACGACTGGCTGCGACTCAAGGGGCGACAGGATTATCCGGCACCCATGGTGGATCACGCCGTTGCCCGGGTGAGAGCCATCGAGATGTTTCGCTCTCTGGAGAAATAGGATGAACGAGCCGCTGGCCCGCTTTATTGGCCTCTATCAGCAACTGGACAAACAGCAGTTGCACCGCTTGCCCGAGGTCTATGCCGAACAGGTGGTCTTTACCGACCCGGCTCACCGCATTGAGGGGCTGGCGGCCCTTGGCGACTATTTTGCCGCCCTCTATCAGCGCCTCGCCTACTGCCGCTTCGTCATCACCAGTCAGCAGCAGCAAGGGCCTCAGGCCTGGCTCGGCTGGACCATGACCTTCTCGCACCCCAGATTGCGTGGTGGTGAGCCGGTGACGGTGGAGGGGGCCACCCGCCTCGAATTCGACGAGGCGGGCAAGGTGTGCCAGCACAGGGACTATTTTGACCTGGGCGCCATGCTCTACGAGCAGTTGCCGCTGCTCGGGCCCGTGGTGCGCACCATCAAGATGAGGCTTGGCGCATGAGCGGCCGGGTGCTGATCACAGGGGCGACCTCCGGCATCGGTCGCCAGTTGGCGCTGGATTACCGGCGGGCAGGCTGGCAGGTGTGGGGTTGTGGCCGCGATGGCGAACGGCTGCAGGCGCTGGGGCTGGATGGCGTCACACCGCTGCAGTTCGATGCCCGGGATCTGGCCGCAATGAGCGGGGTGGCCGCCATGCTGCCATCCCTCGATCTGCTGATCCTCAACGCAGGCAACTGCGAATACATGGATGTGGCGGAGGGGTTTGACAGCGAGCTGTTTGCCCGAGTGATTGAGACCAATCTGACCGCTACCGGCCATGCTTTGGCCGCCTTCTTGCCGTTGCTCGGGGCTGGGTCACGGCTAGCCATCGTCAGCTCGTCGGTGAGCTGGCTGCCGCTGCCGCGAGCCGAGGCCTATGGCGCCTCCAAGGCGGCCCTCGACTATCTGGCGGATACCTTGCGCCTCGATTTGGCCAGCAAAGGGATTGGGGTGACCCTGATCCGCCCCGGCTTTGTCCAGACGCCGCTGACCGCCAAAAATGATTTTCCCATGCCCTGTCTGGTGACGGTGGAGCAGGCCTCCCGCGCCATCATGGACGGGCTGACCGCTGGTCGTCACCAGATCCACTTTCCCCGCCGTTTCATCTGGTTGCTGCGCCTGCTTGGTGCGCTGCCGGTGGGGCTCTGGCTGCGCCTTGGCCGCGCACTCGTATCGAAAGGAAGCCATTCATGAAGAAAAAGATCGCCATCGTCGGTTCAGGGATCTCGGGGCTCACCGCCGGTTTTCTGCTCCACAAACTCCATGACATTACCCTGTTTGAGGCGGCGCCGACCCTGGGCGGTCACACCGCCACTGTCGATGTGAATCAGGCTGGCCGCAGCTATGCCATCGACACCGGTTTTATCGTCTTCAACGATCGCACCTACCCCAACTTCTTGAAGTTGCTGGCACGGATCGGCATGGCACGGCAACCGGCCGAGATGAGCTTCTCGGTGAAAAGTCCAGAGGGGCTGGAGTATAACGGTCACAATCTCGACACCCTGTTTGCCCAGCGCAGCAATCTGTTGAGCCCCCGTTTCTACGGCTTCGTCGCCGAGATCTTGCGATTCAACCGGGAGGCGCGGGCCTGGCTGGCGGATGGTCAGCATCAGGGGGCTGGTCCCGAGCTGACTCTGGGGGATTTTTTGTTGGCGGGGGAGTTTAGCGACTACTTCGCTCGCCACTACATCTTGCCGATGGGGGCGGCAATCTGGTCATCGACCCTGGCCGATATGCGCGCCTTCCCCCTTGGCTTCTTCCTGCGCTTTTTTGCCAACCACGGCCTGCTGGATGTGGCCAATCGCCCCCAGTGGTATGTGATCCCGGGTGGCTCGCGGGAATATATCGGCCCCCTTACCGCGGGTTGGCTGTCGCAGATCCGCCTCGCCTGTCCGGTGCAGAGCGTACGGCGTGACGCGGATGGCGTGGTGATCCAGAGCAGTTACGGCGAGGAGCGGTTTGACGAGGTGATCTTCGCCTGCCACAGCGATCAGGCGTTGGCGCTGCTGGCGGACCCCGGCGAGCGGGAGCAGGCTATTCTCGGCGACATGCCCTATCAGGCCAATGATGTCTGGCTCCATACCGATGCGCGCTGCCTGCCCACCCGCCGCAAGGCATGGGCCAGCTGGAACTATCAGCTCGATGGTAATGACGAGGCGCGGCCGCTGGTGAGCTACAACATGAACATCCTGCAGGGGGTGAACTCGCCGGAGCCCTTCTGCGTCAGCCTCAACCCCAAGGGCAAGGTGGATGAGAGCAAGGTACTGCGCCGCTTCGTCTACCACCATCCAGTGTTCAATCAGGCCTCCATCGCCGCCCAGCAGCGGCGTGCGGAGATCTGCGGCCAGCAGCACACCCACTTCTGCGGCGCCTACTGGTACAACGGCTTCCATGAGGATGGGGTGCGCAGCGCGCTGGATGTCGCCAGGCGCTTCGGAGCCGAGCTATGAACGGCGCCACCGTGGCCACGGAACATGAGGGTGCCGACGAACTGGCTGGCGTCACCAGCGCCATCTGGCAGGGCTCGGTACGCCACCGCCGTTTCGCACCGCGGGCTCACGCCTTCTCCTACAGCCTTTTTATGCTGGGACTGGATCTCGACGAGCTGCCGCAGCTCGATCAGGGGCGCTGGTTCGGAGTTGAGCGTTCGGGGCTGCTCTCGTTTCACAGCCATGACTATCTCAAGGGGAGTGAGGGGAGCCTCAAGCAGGCGGTGTGGCAGAAGGTGGGCGAACTGGGTGGAGATGCCGAGCCCGAGGGGCGGGTACTGCTTCTCGGCAATGTGCGCTGTCTGGGGTTCTACTTCAGCCCGGTCAACTTCTACTTCTGCTACCGGCAGGGCGAGGCGCGCTATCTGCTGGCAGAGGTGTCGAACACCCCCTGGAACGAGCGTCACTACTACCTGCTGGATTTGGCGGCGCTGGCACCCCATGACAAGGATTTTCACGTCTCCCCCTTTATGGGGCTGGCGATGCGTTATCACTGGCGGATCAGGCCGCCCGCACAGGAGACACTGATCCACATCGAGAGTCATCCCGTATCCGGTGAAGCCAAACTGTTTGACGCAACCCTGGCGCTCACTCGCGAACCCTTGTCGCGCAAGGGGCTGGTGGCCCTGCTGGCCCGCTGGCCCTGGATGACCATGAAGGTGCTGCTCGGGATCTACTGGCAGGCCCTGCGTCTATTTATCAAACGAACCCCGATATTTACCCATCCGGAGAGCCGCTAATGGAACTTGCTCAATCAACCCTCTCTGCCTCTTTCATCGACAAGGGGGCAAGGCAACTGCTGCTCAATCTGCTGGGTCGCCTCGAACATGGCCAGCTGCTGCTGCGGGATGGCGGTGAGCGCCACAGCTTTGGCGTCGCGGGTACCGATCTGCATGCCGAACTGGTGGTGCTGGATCCTGCCTTCTATCGTCGCCTGTTGTTGGGGGGCAGCATTGCCGCCGGAGAAACCTGGGTGGAGGTACTCTGGACCAGCCCGGATCCGGTGGCGCTGGTGCGGCTGCTGGCCCGCAATCTGACCCTGCTCGACTCCCTCGAACGGCGCCTCGGCTGGCTCAGCTTCCCCTTCAACAAGGTGCGCCACTGGCTCAACCGCAATACCCTGACCGGTTCGCGCTCCAACATCGCCGCCCACTACGATCTCGGCAATACCCTCTATCAGGGCTTTCTCGACAGCCATATGCAGTACTCGAGCGCCATCTACCCGAGCGCCGAGGCCACTTTGGAAGAGGGTCAGCAAGCCAAGTTGCACACCATCTGCGAGCGGCTGGAGCTGGGGCCTGACGATCATCTGCTGGAGATCGGCACCGGCTGGGGTGGCCTCGCCGTCTATGCCGCCCGCCACTATGGCTGCCGGGTGACCACCACGACTATCTCCCGGGCCCAGCATGACTATGCCAAGGAGTGGATTGCGCGGGAGGGGCTGGGGGATCGCATCACCTTGCTGCTGGAGGATTACCGCAAGCTGGAAGGCACCTATGACAAGCTGGTCTCCATCGAAATGATCGAGGCGGTGGGGCACGCCTTCCTGCCCGACTATTTCCGCCAGTTGTCACGGCTGCTCAAGCCCGGTGGCCGCCTGCTCATTCAGGCCATCACCATCGCCGATCAGCGCCACGCCCAATATCTGCGCGGAGTCGATTTCATCCAGCGCTACATCTTCCCCGGTGGCTGCTTGCCGAGCGTCTCCCAGATGGCGGGGTTGCTGGCGCGGGAGACCGACATGCAGCTGGTGCGGTTGCACGATCACGGCCATCACTATGCCCGCACCCTGGCTCACTGGTGCGAGCGGTTTCTGGCGTTGGCGCCCGAGCTGCCCAAGCTCGGTTACAGCCAGGATTTCATCCGGTTGTGGCACTTCTACTTTGCCTATTGCGAGGGGGGATTCTGGGAGCGCACCATCAGTCTGGTGCAGCTGGAGGCCGCCAAGCCGGGGCCCGCTGGCTGGTCGGGTGATGTGCCAGTAAGCGGTCACTGACCATGTGGCAGTGGGCTCACCTGCTGGGGTTCAACCTCTACTGGTTGCTGGCGGTGAAGTGGCAGCAGCCGGGCCCGCTGCTGGCAATGTTGCTGCTGCACTTTCTCTTCTCACCCAGCCGCCAGCGTGACTGGCGGCTGCTTCCCATCGCGGTTGCCGGCTGTCTGCTGGATGTGCTGCTCTGGCAGCTCGGCCTGTTCCGGTTCCCGTCCGGTTTTCCCCTCTGGCTGGTGCTGCTCTGGCTTGGTTTTGCCCTGACGCTGGCCCATGGTATGCGCTGGCTGCTGCGCTTGCCTCGCTGGCAGCAGGCGCTGTTTGGCGTATTTGGCGGTGCTTCCTCCTATGTGGCGGGGGCCGCCATGGGGGCAGTAAACTTACCCTGGGGCATCTGGATCAGCACGGCGTTGCTGGCAGTGATCTGGATGTGGTGGTTACCCGTACTCCTGTGGGTAATGGTCAAGCTGGAGGGTGAGTCATGACAAACACCTTTTCGACCGACTCGTTGCTTTTTTCCAAATGGACCAAAGAGAGCCAGCATGAGCTGACTGATCGCTTCTATCTGGTGGTTGCCTGCCAGCGGGATGCGCAGGGGCAGCTGGTGCAGGTGGTGATGCAGGATATCAATACCCTGCAGGAACAGGAGATGGACTGGCATGAACTGGAAGACCCCAACCACTGGCATATGGGGTGGAATTAACTCGCTACTGTTGGCGTTTACGCTCTTGGCTGCAACCGCGGTGCAGGCTTCTGCTGCCCCCTGGCAGCAGCTGCGCCCGGTCGGGCAGGGGGAGATGAACTGGATCTGGTTCAAGCTCTACGATGCCACCCTCTACAGTGCGAGCGGGCACTATCAGCCCGGTCACTATCCACAGGCACTGACCCTCACCTATGCCAGAGCCATCGAGCGGGAAGATCTGCTGAGCGCCACTGCCGCCGAGTGGCAGCGACTCGGTCTTGGCTCCGACGCCGAGCGTCAGCGCTGGCTCGGCCAGCTCGCTGTACTCTGGCCCGATGTGCAGGCAGGCGACAAGCTCACCTTCTATGTCGACAAGGGCGGGTCAGGCCACTTCTGGTGGCAGGAAAAACCCCTCGGCACCCTGGCCGATCCGCAATTCTCGGCCGCATTTCTCGCCATCTGGCTGGCTGACAATAGCCGCGATCCTGCCCTGACACGCCGCCTGCGTGGCCAACCCTGAACATGGAGTCTCTGATGTCTTTCTATCGTGCATACCGCTGGTTGCTGTTGCTCCCCTTTTTGCTGCTGAGTGGCTGTGGTGCCAGTCTCGATGACTATCGGGGGCAGGGGCCAAACTGGGATCTCGCCCGTTTCTTCAACGGCAAATTGGTGGCTCACGGCCTGGTGACCGACCGCAGCGGCGAAGTGACCAGTCGCTTTCGGGTCGAGATGGTGGGTCGTTGGAAGGACGGCAAGGGAGAGCTGTTCGAGCAGTTCTACTTTGATGATGGCCGCCAGCAGACCCGTACCTGGTATCTGAGCAAGGGCGATGATGGTCATTGGCGCGGTACTGCTTCCGATGTGGTGGGCGAGGCGATGGGTAAAAGCCAAGGGTTTGCCCTCAACTGGCGTTATCAGCTTGATCTGGCGCTGCCGGATGGCGAGGTAGTGCGGGTGAGCTTCGATGACTGGATGTACCTGCTGGACGAAGAGCGTCTGATCAATCGTGCCGAGATCAGCAAGTTCGGTATCCATCTTGGCGAAGTGATCCTCTATATCGAACGTCAGCCCTGACCGTTAACGCAAGATAACGGCCAGTAAAAAGCGCGCCGATGGCGCGCTTTTGTTTACCGAAAAACCAGAGTCATCAGATGATGCGGTTCTCTTCCAGCATCTTGCGACGGGCCTCTTCCTTGGCCATCTTCTTCTTGCGGTTGTCGCAGGGTTCCGGGCAATCGCACTCTTTCTCGATGCCGACGCTACCCAGACCGCCACAGGAGCCGGAGATGGTCTTCTTCTGGAAGATATAACCGATAGCCATGGCGGCTATCACCAGCATGAATACCCCGAAGGTGATCAGAAAAATCTGCATCTCTACCTCTTACTTCTTGACCAGATAGGGCTTGAAGGCATCGGAGTAAGCCTCTTCAAAGCCGTTGTCCGTCTTGGTGATCACGAAGATCGCCAGGCCGCGCTCGTTGGCATAGGCCAGGCTTTTCTCGGTCCCCATCACCATAAACACGGTGGCCAACCCGTCTGCGGTCATGCAGGAGGGGTGGATCACGGTGACCGATACCAGACGGTGCTGGATCGGCTTGCCGCTGCGCGGATCTATGGTGTGGGAGAAGCGCTGACCATCCAGTTCATAGTAGTTGCGGTAATCGCCGGAGGTGGCCACCCCGTTGTCACCGGGCACGATCACCTCTTGCACCGTGCCGGTGCCTGCGGTGGGCTTCTCGATGGCCACGCGCCAGGGGTGACCCTTGCCGTTGACGCCATTGATCCGCAGCTCGCCGCCAATCTCCACCAGATAGTTGCGCGCACCCAGTGACTCCAGATACTCGGCTACCTTGTCCACACCAAAGCCCTTGGCGATGGCGGAGAGATCGACGTAGAGATCCGGAATGTCTTTTTGCAGGGTGTCGGCATCCACCGAGGTGATGACGTGCAGGTTGCCCAGACCGGTCTTCTGGCGAGTCTGGGTGATCAGCTCGTCGGAAGGGACCTTGGTCGGCTTCTTGTCCGGGCCAAAGCCCCACAGATTGACCAAGGGGCCAACGGTGACGTCCAGCGCCCCCTGGCTCTCACGGCCAATGTGAATGGCCTCTGTGACGACCCGTGCGGTATCGCGGGAGACCACAACCGGTTTGTTGTCACGGCTCTGGTTGAAGCGCGACAGTTCGGAATCGGGGCGATAGGTCGACATCTGATCGTTGACCCGCTCCAGCAAGACATCGACCTCGGCCTGCAATTTGGCTGGATCGGTGATGGCGCTGTCCGCCACCTTGATGGAGTAGTAAGTGCCCATGGTGCTACCGGTGATGTGGATCTCCGGCTTGGATTGGACCGTCTCCTGACCGCACCCAGTCAAGAAAAAGGCTAGCCCGAAGGCTAGCCAGGTCTTTACAACACTGTGCATGGATTAACCACCAAAGTCATCCAACAGGATGTTTTCGTCTTCAACGCCCAAGTCTTTGAGCATGTTGATGACGGCAGCGTTCATCACCGGAGGTCCACACATGTAGAACTCGCAATCTTCCGGTGCTTCGTGGTTCTTGAGGTAGTTCTCGTAGAGCACGTTGTGGATGAAGCCGGTGTAGCCGTCCCAGTTGTCTTCCGGTTGCGGGTCAGACAGCGCGACGTTCCAAGTGAAGTTCTCGTTCTCGGCGGCGAGCATGTCGAAGTCTTCGACATAGAACATTTCGCGCTTGGAACGGGCACCGTACCAGAAGCTCATCTTGCGCTTGGACTTCAGGCGACGCAGCTGGTCGAAGATATGGGAACGCATCGGCGCCATACCTGCACCACCACCGATGAATACCATTTCGGCATCGGTGTCCTTGGCGAAGAACTCACCGAACGGACCGGAGATGGTCACCTTGTCGCCAGCCTTCAGGCTGAAGATGTAGGAGGACATCTGTCCCGGAGGGGCAGTCCAGTTGCTGGGCGGCGGGGTCGCGATACGCACGTTCAGCATGATGATGCCGAACTCTTCCGGATAGTTGGCCATGGAGTAGGCACGGATGATCGGCTCATCGACCTTGGACTCCAGCTCAAAAATCTTGAAGCGATCCCAGTCACCGCGATACTCCTCGGGAATATCGAAGTTCTTGTAGTGCACGTGGTGAGCCGGGGCTTCAATCTGGATATAACCACCGGCGCGGAACGGTACGCTCTCGCCGTCGGGGATCTGCAGCTTGAGCTCCTTGATGAAGGTGGCTTTGTTATCGTTGGAGATAACAGTACATTCCCACTTCTTCACCCCGAAGATCTCTTCCGGCAGTTCGATATCCATGTCGGAGCGCACGGTAACCTGACAGGCCAGACGCTCGCCATGACGGGCTTCGCCCTTGCTGATGTGATCCAGTTCGGTCGGCAGAATGTCGCCGCCACCGGATTTCACCCGTACCTTGCACTGGCCGCAGGAGCCACCGCCGCCACAGGCGGAGGAGACGAAGATACCGCTGCCAGCCAGCACGCCGAGCAGCTTGCCACCGGCCGGGCTGGTCACAGCCTTGGCCGGGTCACCATTGATGCTGATTGTCACGTCGCCCGCGGTCACCAGCTTGGACTTGGCGAACAGAATGACTGCCACCAGTGCCAGCAGGATCACGGTAAACATGACCACACCCAAAATAATTTCCATCTATCGTTCCTTTCTGATTGCAGGAAAGCCGATTACAGGGAGATACCAGAGAAGGACATGAAGCCCAGCGCCATCAGACCGGCGGTGATGAAGGTGATGCCCAGACCGCGCAGGCCTTCCGGAACATCGGAATACTTCATCTTCTCGCGGATACCTGCCAGCGCAACGATCGCCAGCATCCAGCCTGCCCCTGAACCCACACCGTAGACCACAGACTCCATGAAGTTGTAGTCACGCTGCACCATGAAGGAGACGCCACCGAAGATGGCGCAGTTCACGGTGATGAGCGGCAGGAAGATACCCAGCGCGTTGTAGAGTGCCGGGAAGTACTTGTCCAGCGCCATCTCCAGGATCTGTACCAGTGCTGCAATCACACCGATGAAGGTGATGAAGCTCAGGAAGCTCAGATCCAGACCGGATACCAGAGCGCCATCTTTAAGCACGTAGTTGTAGATCAGGTTGTTGGCAGGAACCGCGATGGTCTGCACCACAATAACGGCAATACCAAGACCCATAGAGGTCTTTACCTTCTTGGACACCGCCAGGAAGGTACACATCCCCAGGAAGAAGGAGAGTGCCAGGTTTTCGATGAAGATCGATTTAATCAACAGACTCAGATAGTGTTCCATACCTTAATCCTTCGCCTCCACCTGCTTGGGATCCTTGGTGCGTACGCCCCAAATGATCAGACCAATGATGAAGAATGCACTCGGCGGCAGCAGCAGCAGGCCGTTGGGCACATACCAGCCACCGTTGTTCACCAGTGGCAGCAGCTCGATGCCGAACCAGGTGCCGGAGCCCAGCAGTTCACGCACGGTCGCGACGCTCAGCAGAATGGCGCCATAGCCCAGACCGTTGCCGATACCATCCAGGAAGGAGGGCAGCGGGGCACTCTTCATGGCATACGCTTCGGCGCGGCCCATTACGATACAGTTGGTGATGATCAGACCCACGAAGACCGACAGTTGCTTGGAGATGTCATAGGCGTACGCCTTGAGCACCTGGTCAACCACGATAACCAGTGAGGCGATGATCGCCATCTGCACGATGATCCGGACGCTGTTCGGGATCTGGTTGCGGATCAGGGAGATGAACAGGTTTGAGAAGGCGGTGACCGCCATGACCGCGAGGGTCATTACAAACGCAGTTTTCATCTGGCTGGTAACCGCCAGTGCAGAACAGACACCCAGCACCTGCAAGGCGATGGGGTTGTTGCCCAGCACAGGCGTCAACAGCAACTTCTTCATTTCGCTCTTGTCAGCCATTGTTGATTTCTCCTGCACGAACCTTGGCCAGGAAAGGACCGAAGCCCTTGGGACCCATCCAGAAGTCGAAGGTATGCTGTACGCCGTTACCGGTCAGAGTGGCACCGGAGAGACCATCGATCTCGTGCTCGGAGCCCGCCGGAGCATGGCCCTTGATGACGCGCAGCGCCGGCATGCCATTCTGGTCGAACAGTTTCTTGTCCTTGAACAGCGCCTGCCAGGCCGGGTTTTCGATCTCGCCACCCAGACCCGGTGTTTCACCGTGGTCATAGTAGGTGATGCCCTTGATGGTCTGGCCATCAGCGGCAACGGCGACGAAGGCATACATGGTCGACCACAGACCCTGACCGTAGATGGGCAGGATGATGCTGTCGATCTTGCCTTCGGCATCCTTGGCGAAGAATACCGGGATCTGCTTGGAGATCTGACGCAGGCTGGCCTTGTCGTCAGCGGCGGCAAGACGGATGCTGCGGGCCGGATCTTTGGCTGCCTGCTTGGTGTCGAAGTTGTCGGCATCGCCGTCAACAAAGTCACCGGTTGCCAGATCCACCAGACGCGCTTCGATCTTCTCGCCATACAGTTTGGCCAGGTCGCGCTTGGCCACTTCGCTTACATCCACACCGGCTACGGCGAGAATGTTGCTCTGCTTGTCCAGCGCCTTGTTTTCCTGCTGGGTAGAACGCAGGCCCACAGCGGCAACGGATACCACGATGGAACAGGCCAGACAGAGGCCGGTGACCACGCTGACGGTGCCGAGGGTTGAATCTTTATTAAACGCCACGAGCAATCCTCCGCTTGATGTTTGCCTGAGCGACGAAGTGGTCAAACAGGGGAGCAAACAGGTTCGCAAACAGAATGGCCAGCATCATGCCTTCCGGGAACGCAGGGTTGACCACGCGAACCAGCACGACCATTACGCCGATCAGGGCGCCATACCACCACTTGCCTTTGTTGGTAAAGGCTGCGGAGACAGGGTCGGTCGCCATGAAGGCCATACCGAAGGCGAAGCCACCCAGTACCAGATGCCAGTGCCACGGCATGTTGAACATGTGGTTGGTATCGGAACCGATGACGTTGAACAGCAGGGAGGTGGCGATCATACCGATCATCACGCCGGCGATGATACGCCAGGAGGCGATGCGCATGTAGACGATCATGGCGGCACCCAGCAGGATCATCAGGGTAGAGACTTCACCGATGGAACCCGGCAGGTTACCCAGGAAAGCGTCCATCCAGCTGATAGCCTGGCCGGTTGCACCGTTGATCAGCGCCATCTGGCCGCCTTGGGCCCACTGGCTCAGGGCAGTCGCGCCGGAGAAGCCGTCAACGGCAACCCACACGGCGTCACCGGAGATCTGGCCCGGGTAGGCGAAGAACAGGAACGCACGACCAGCCAGCGCCGGGTTCAGGAAGTTCTTGCCGGTACCACCGAACACCTCTTTGGCCATCACCACACCGAAGGTGATACCCAGCGCAGCTTGCCACAGGGGCAGCTCGGGCGGCACGATCAGGGCAAACAGGATGGAGGTTACGAAGAAGCCTTCGTTGATCTCGTGTTTGCGCACCATGGCGAACAGCACTTCCCAGAAACCACCGACAAAGAAGACTGTGATGTAGATCGGGAAGAAGTGGGTGGCGCCGATCAGCATCTTGCTGCCGATACCGGCAACAGCCGGATCGAGGGAGGCGCCCAGCATGGTAGCCAGGGCATATTGCCAGCTGCTGGCACCAGCAGCCGAGCCCATGTGGGCAATGGCGGCAATCGCCTGGTTACCAACGTTGTACATGCCCCAGAACATGGCCGGGAACACGGCCAGCCACACCATGATCATCATGCGCTTCAGATCGAGCGCATCACGAACGTGGGAGGCGTTGCGGGTAACGCTACCCGGGGTGTAGAACAGGGTGTACGCCGCTTCGAACAGGGCATAGTACTTGGCGTACTTTCCACCCGGTTCGAAGTGGTGTTCCATATTTTCAAGAAGTTGCTTGAAACTCATCGCTTAACCTTCCAGTTCAATCTTGGTCAGGCACTCACGCAAGATCGGGCCGTACTCTGTCTTGCCGGGGCAGACAAAGGTACAGAGCGCCAAATCTTCCTCATCCAGCTCCAGGCAGCCCAGTGCTTGCGCACCGTCGGTATCGCCGGAGACCATGTCCCGCAGCAGCAGGGTCGGCAGGATGTCGAGTGGCATCACCCGCTCATAGTTGCCGATAGGCACCATGGAACGGTCACTACCGTTGGTAGTGGTGGTGAAGTTGATCAGCTTGCCCTTCATCAGATGAGAGAGGGTGGTACGGGTGATAGAGAACTTGTTGGCGCTGGGGTTGATCCAGCCCAGGAACTCTTTCTCGCGACCTTCACCCAGCACGCAAACCTGATTGTGGTAGCGGCCCAGGTAGTCGTGAACACCTTCGGCTTTGGCACCACTCAGGATAGAACCGGAGATGATACGGTTTTCGTCGGCACGCAGCTCATTGTTGGTGAGCTGGCTGATGCAGGCGCCCAGACGGGTACGCAGCAGACGCGGCTTGAGCACGTTCGGGCCAGCCAGCGCGATCACCTTGTCAGTGAAGATCTGACCGGTGGTGAACAGCTTGCCGAATGCGATCACATCCTGATAGTTGATGTGCCACTGCACCTTGGTGCTGCTGACCGGATCCAGGAAGTGGATATGGGTACCAGGCAGACCGGCAGGGTGCGGACCAACGAAGATCTCTTCCTTGACCTGAGCCAGCGGAGAGTGGGGCAGACTGCCTTCGCCTTTACAGACGTAGACGGCGCCGTCGGTCAGGCGGGTCAGTACGGCCAGACCATCGAGGAAGGCCTGCGGCTGTTCCTTGATAATCAGCTCGGCATCGGCTGCCAGCGGGTTGGTGTCCATTGCAGTCACAAAGATGGCGCGCGGGGCAGACGCTACCGCGGGGACTTTGCTGAACGGACGGGTACGCAACGCAGTCCACTGACCTGATGCGACCAGGATCTCTTGCACCTTGCTGCGCTCGAGCTTGGCCAGCTCGGCAGAGGCAAAATGCTCAAACGTCACCTGTTCATCGGAACCGTCGAGGTCGATGACCACAGACTGGAGAACACGTTTGGCACCACGGTTGATCTCTGAAACCACACCGGTGGCAGGAGCTGTGAATTTAACGCCCGGATTCTTCTTGTCTTCAAAAAGATCCTGACCTTTGATGACGCGATCACCTACTTTGACGAACATAGTAGGTCGCATCCCCACAAACTCCTCGCCCAGTGTCGCAACACGGGTGATGGCGGGGCCATCGTAGATTACTTGCTCTGGCGCACCCAGCACGGGGATGTCCAGTCCTCTTTTGATTGTAATCATACTTACTTGCACTACCGTTACGGGAGAGGTTGGTTAGCGCCGAGAAATACATCACGACGGGTGGTTGAATGAGTCGGTGTTGTGGTTGCGCCAGGTGGGCAGGCTCAACAATTATTCAACATGCAGGCTCACTCAAAAGCGCTTGAGTTTACCACTTAAGGTGCATTTTCTGCCATGCCAAATGGGCAAAATCCCCGTGCCATCACAAAATTAACCTGCAATGAATAAGCCCCCGACACCTTGTAAGTAGTGGTTTTAAAGGTTTTTTTATTTCGATACCTCGATAGGGGTATTTGCCTTTGTCTCCACTATCAACAAAAAGCCTTGATGCCGAAATATACCCCCTTGGATGTAGCCTTTTCGGGGCCAATGGGGGAAATATGTTTAATTTTTGTTGGCAGGTTCTCGAGGGAAATCCTGTGGTACAACCGGTTTCAGGACAGCGACGGTTTGCCAACGCAGCTCGGGGTGCGTGGGGCATGGCCTTTTTCCTGCCACTCGGTCTCGGTGTAGGTATGCAGTGCCAGTGCATGAACGGCACCGGCCAGCTCGTCGGCCAGCACCGCATTGACCTGACGATGACGGGCCAGCAGCCGCTGCCCTGCAAATTGCTCGCTGACGATCACCACCTTGAAGTGGCTCTCAGATCCCGGTTCCACACGGTGCATGTGGCTCTCGTTGATCACCTCCAGCACGGAGGGGGAGAGGGCTACGGTCAGCTTGGCTTCAATCAGTTGTTGGATGGTCATCGGATCGGCTTCCAGAGTGAATGTCGGGCCATTCTATCGGCAGTCGCGGGATGGAATAAGCCCCCGTAAGAGGGAAATCACCCGTCAGTTGCCCCCTTGATGCGCATCGAACTGGTGAAATTCCTGCTCCTCGCTAGAATAGCGCCACTTTGCGTCGCCCCTGGCGCCTGTATACACGAATCAAGCCGAGGTTGGACTCTTCCTATGCAAACCCTTCTCGACACTCCCCATTGCCAGCTCACGCTCTACCGCTATCCGCGCCAGAGTCAGGAGACCCTGCAAGCCTGGGATGCGGCTGACGAATACCTGATCAACACCCTGGCGGAGTCTCCCCTCGAGCAGACGGGCCCCGTCATCATCATGAATGATGGCTTTGGCGCGCTGGCCGCCTATCTGCATCCGCACTCCCCCTGCTGCGTCACCGACTCTTACATCAGTGAGCGGGCGACCCTGGCCAATCTGGCCGAAAACGGACTGGATGCAGGCGGGATCCGCTTGCAGGATGCGCTGGCGCCGCTGCCCGATGCCCCTGCGCTGGTAGTGATCAAGGTCTCCAAATATCAGGCTCTATTGGAGCAGCAACTGCTGGCGTTGCGGGAGGTGGTAACACCGGCAACCCGCGTTATCGCTGCCGGCAAGGCGAAGGATATTCATACCTCCACCCTCAAGTTGTTCGAGAAGTATCTGGGGCCTACCCGTACCTCGCTGGCCTGGAAAAAGGCGCGTCTCATTCACTGCGAGCCGCAGGCCGGGCAACCCGCGCTGGCCAACCCCTTCCCGACTGTCTGGCCGCTGGAGGGGAGTGGCATGCTCATCCACAACCATGCCAACGTCTTCTCGCGCACCAGTCTCGATATTGGTGCCCGTTTTATGCTGGACAACCTGCCCATCCACAGTGCCCGCAAGGTGATCGATCTGGGCTGTGGCAACGGGGTGCTGGGTCTGTCGCTGCTTGCCAAAGACAGCGAGGTGGAGGTGACCTTTATCGATGAATCCTATATGGCGGTTGCCTCGGCACAGCTCAACGTCGAGCATAATCAGCCCGATGCACTGCCGCGCGCCCGTTTTATGGTCAATAACTGTCTCGACGGGGTGGCGGTCGGCTCTGCGGATCGGATCCTCTGCAACCCTCCTTTCCATCAGCTGCAGGCGATCACCGATCATATCGCCTGGCAGATGTTCAGCGATGCGCACCGGGTGTTGCCTCAAGGGGGTGAACTCTGGATAGTAGGCAACCGTCATCTGGACTATCACAACAAACTCAAGCGCTTGTTTGCCAACGCACAAGTCGTTGCGTCGAACAGCAAATTCGTTATTTTGAAAGCCATCAAACGCTAAAGCCAAAGGAAACCATGATGAAAAAGTCACTCTTGCTGCTGGCCGCCCTGATGCTGGGCGGGTGTGCCACTCATTGGCCGGAGACGGCGCTGCTCAATCCGCAGGTGATCCCTGCCAACCAGCAATACTACTCTGGCAATCGCATCACCATGGAAGGGGTAGACAAGCGTGAGGCTGCCTACGTATTCTCCATCAAACATAAAGAGAAAGCCCCCGTGCTGGTCAACAGCGAGCGTCCGCTCAACCTGCTGATGGCCGAGCGGCTGGCCGAAGGGCTGCGCAGCCAGGGTCTGGAAGTGGGCAACAGTGGCACCACCAACCTGACCCTGGTCATCTCTAACGCCGCAGTCAATGTGGAAGAGAAGACCTTTACCTATGTCACCAAGTCCCGCGTCAGCCTGCAGGTGATCGCTGATTTCCAGGGTAACCGTCTGACCAAGCAGTTCAACATGTCTTCCAGCAAGGAGAGCCCGAGCGAGCCAAGCATGGCCGACCTGGAGTCTACACTGAACCTGCAACTGGGTAGCGTGCTGCAGCAGATCATGGCGGATGATGCGCTGCGCGGTTACCTGAAAGGTCAACCGAACGGTGCAGGGGTCTGATGATGAAAAAACTCTGGTTGCTGGCCATGCTGATCGCCCCGCTGGCGTTCGCTGGCCCGAAAGTCAGAATGGAGACCAACCACGGCAATATCGTGGTGGAGCTGGCGTCCAAGCAGGCGCCCCAGACGGTGAAGAACTTCCTGCGTTACGTGGCTGATGGCAGCTATGACGGCAGCATCTTCCACCGGGTGATCCAGGATTTCGTGGTGCAGGGTGGGGGCTACAACCAGCAGTTCCAGCAACTGCCAACCTATGAGCCTGTGGTCAACGAGTCGCGCGGCGGTCTGCCCAACAAGCGTGGCTCCATCGCCATGGCCCGCACCCAGGCGGTCGACAGCGCTACTCGCCAGTTCTACTTCAATCTGGTCGACAACAATAACCTCAACGCCGGTGGCGCCGCGGGTTATACCGTGTTCGGTCAGGTGGTGCAGGGGATGGAGGTGCTGGACAAGCTGGCTCAGGTACAGACCGGTTACAGCCCCATTTTGCGTGCCAACGATGTGCCGACCAGTCCCATCATTCTGAAGAAGGTGGTCTTGCTGGCAGAAACTCCGGCAGACAAGAAAGTCGACAAGAAAGCGGGCAAGTAACTCTCGCCGGACTCGGTTCGTCACCTCGCCTCGTCAGGTCACAATACAAGGCTCATCCCGTTCGGGATGGGCCTTTTCTCTATCCGGGCTTCTTTGACCTATCTCTTTGCTCGCCTTGGCTATCTGCCATCAACCTGCCAAAATGACGCACTTTTCCAAAGTCGTCAGGTAGTTGAACATGATCCGCAAACCAAGCTGGAGAGAGTCCCTCGCCGTCTATCTCGAATTTCGGGTGTTTATTCTCTTTGCCATGGGTTTTTCATCGGGTCTGCCGCTGCTGCTGGTGTTCGGTACTCTCTCATTCTGGTTGCGTGAGGCCGATGTCAGCCTGACCGATATCGGCTATATGAGCTGGGTGGCGCTCGCCTATGGCTTTAAATGGCTGTGGTCGCCGCTGGTGGATCGCATGCCGCTGCCGTTGCTCTCCACGCTGCTGGGGCGTCGCCGCAGCTGGATGTTCTTCTCCCAGCTGCTGATTGCCGCCGCGTTGGTCGGCATGGCGTTCTGCGATCCCAAGACCGAGCTGGCCCAGCTGGCGATGTTTGCCCTGCTGGTGGCCTTTGCCTCGGCGACTCAGGATATCGTTATCGACGCTTATCGCATCGAATCTGCTCCCGAGCGGCTACAGGCGGCGATGGCGGCCTCCTACATGACCGGTTACCGACTGGCGATGATCATGGCGGGCGCCGGTGCGCTGGCGCTGGCAGCATGGTTTGGTAGCAATAGTGGCTATGACTATCGTGGCTGGCAGATTACCTATCTGGTGATGGCGGGTCTGATGTCACTCGGGGTCATCACTACGCTGTTTTGCCACGAGCCGGATATCGATCTGGCCGAGCAGGGCAAACAACAGGCCGAACGCAAGGCGCAGCTCCTGGAAAAAGGGTGGCCTGCGCTGCTGGCGAGTGCGGGGGCCTGGGGCTATGAGGCCGTCTGGTGTCCGTTTGCCGACTTCTTTCGTCGCTATGGCAGCTCGGCGCTGCTGATCCTGGCTCTGATCGCCTGCTATCGGGTTGCCGATGTGGTGATGGGGGTGATGTCCAACAGCTTCTATGTGGATATGCAGTTCAGCAAGACCGAGGTTGCCACCATTACCAAGGTGTTTGGCGTCATCATGACGCTAGTGGGGGCGGCGCTGGGGGGCGTGCTAGTGATGCGCTTCGGCACGCTGCGCATCCTGTTCTTGGGGGCGCTGCTCACCGCCAGCACCAACCTGCTGTTTGCCCTGCTCAATCAGGTCGGTCACAACCTGGAACTGCTGACCCTGATTATCTCGCTGGATAACCTCAGTGCCGGTATCGCGACCGCGGCCTTTGTGACCTATCTTTCCAGCCTGACCAATGTGGCATTTTCGGCCACTCAGTACGCCCTGTTCAGCTCGGTAATGTTGCTGCTACCCAAGTTGCTGGCCGGTTTTTCCGGGCAGGTTGTGGAGCAGATTGGCTACAGTGCTTTCTTTGTCGGAACCAGTTTATTGGGCTTGCCCGTGTTGTTGTTGATTGTGCTTGTCGCCAGAAAAGGGAGTGAGTTGCTCTCAACGGCTGACAAATAGCAAGCGTTTGCGTAGAATCGGGGGTGATTAGATTCACACTTCCGGATAAAGTTCCCGAGAAGTTGTTTCACCCCCAATTTTATTTGATTAGAATCCCTCTCGCTCCTTGTGGGCAGGCTACGGAAAACCTCAACTAACGCACAAGAGACCAATAAAATGGCCAAATTTACCAAGACTCTGATCGCTGCCGGTCTGCTGGCTGCCGCCGCTACCCCGGCCTTCGCTGCTGACTACAGCGGTGATATCCACAAGAATGACTACAAGTGGATGCAGTTCAATATCATGCACACCATCGATCAGAAGCCCCATGGTCCGGATGGTTACAACGATACTTATTTCGAGATGGAGTTTGGTGGTCGTTCAGGCATTTTTGACCTGTATGGTTACGTCGATTACTTCGATATTTTTGACTCCAAGCACAGCGACAAGCACAAGCAAGAAAACCTCTTCATGAAGTTTGCTCCGCGTGTATCTCTGGATGCATTGACTGGCCAAGACCTCTCTTTTGGTCCGGTGCAAGAAGTTTACGTTGCCACCCTGTTTAACATCGGTGGTGTACAAGGCCTGAATGATGCATTTGTAGGTCTGGGTGCTGACGTTATGGTGCCGTGGTTTGGCAAAGTTGGTATGAACCTGTACAAGCGTCATGCTAACGAAACCTTCAGTGGTCAAGGCGAAGGCTGGAACGGCCAACAGTTCTCCATGAACTGGTTCAAACCTTTCTATACCTTCTCCAATGGCAGCTTCGTCTCTTACCAAGGTTATCTGGATTACACCTGGGGCATGAAAGAAACCAGTCATTCTGATGGTCTGGGAACCTTCCACGGTATCTACTGGCATTCCGACCGTTATGCCGTTGGCTACGGTCTGAAGTACTTCAACGAAATCTACGGTATCGACAACTCTGACGCGTTCAAGTCTACCGGTTTCGGCCACTACTTCTCTGTTACCTACAAGTTCTAATAAAACTTGGGGTACAAAAAACCGGAGCATCTGCTCCGGTTTTTTTATGGCCGCGATTTAGATAGCGTGGCGCGAGTCATCAAGTGCGCCACGGCTGAGTGGATAAATCAGTCGCGGAAGTTCTGGAACTGCATCGGTTGACCCAGTTCGGCGCCACGGACCAGTGCCATGGTCTCTTGCAGATCGTCACGCTTCTTGCCGGTGACACGTACTTCATCACCCTGGATGGCGACCTGTACCTTGATCTTGGAGTCCTTGATCAGCTTGACCAGCTTCTTGGCGATCTCTTTCTCGATCCCCTGCTTGAACTTGACGGTCAGGTGGAAGCGTTTGCCGGAGTGAACTGAGTCACCCACTTCCATGGAGCTGTTTTCGATGTTGCGCTTGAGCAGGGCACCGCGCAGGATTTCGACCATCTGCTTGAGCTGGAAATCAGCATCGGCTTCCAGCTTTACCTCTTCCTTGTTCAACTCGAAGCTGGCTTCTACCCCACGAAAATCGAAACGGGTGGCCAGTTCACGATTGGCGTTGTCGACTGCGTTCAACACCTCGTTCATTTTGACTTCAGAGACAATATCGAATGACGGCATAGCCGGAGCTCCTCATGTTGCGTTATCGGGGGGCAAATCTACCAGAAAACGGGCAAATTTGCTGATTTTGATGGGGTTGCTCTGCTAGAATCCCCTGCGCACAGGACGGGTGGACCCGTTAGTGTCCACCAGCGACATCTTCACTTATCCCCGGTAACAGGTTGAGAGGATTGCAACCCTTACCCTGACAGAGTCACACCATGCCAAGCGGATTAAAAAATTCCCGACAGCCCGTTATTCCACCCGTTACTCCGAAGTGGTCACTGTTGGGTTGTGGCGCCCTCGGCGGCGTTTTTGCCTCCCTGCTGACCCAGAGTGGTCAATCCACCCGTGTCTTGTTGCGCGAACATCATAAGTCCACGCTCCATCCGGGGATCGATTTCACCTCGCTGGAGGGGCATGTCCAGCTGCTCAATATCGAGCGCGGATTTGTCAGCAAACCCGGCAAGATCCAGCGTCTGCTGGTGATGACCAAGGCCAGTCAGGTGATTGCCGCACTGACGCCGCTGGTGGGTAAGTTGGATGCCGGCGTGCCGATCGTGCTGCTGCATAACGGGATGGGGATTGCCGAGCTGGTGGTCGAGATGTTCCCGCACAATCCGGTGATTGCCGGTGTCACCAGCCATGGCGCCATGCAGTGCGGCCATTTTGTCTTCCGTCATACTGGCAAGGGGGAAACCTGGCTTGGCCCGATCAACGATGCCGCCAAGGCCCATGCCGCGCTCGCAGACGAGCTGGCGTTGGCACTGGGGCAGGCTGGCTGGGATGAGCAGGTATTGACGCGCCAGTGGCAAAAGCTGGCCATCAACTGTGCCATCAATCCCCTGACGGCCCTCTACAAGCTGAAAAATGGCGAGCTGGTTGGCCCCCGTTTTGCCGATGCCCTGCAGCAGATCTGCGTGGAAGTGGCGGATGTGATGTGCGCCGAAGGAGTTGCGACCACGGCAGAGGAGTTGCAGCGCCGGGTGATGACAGTGGTGGAGCTGACCGCTGACAATTACTCCTCCATGCATCAGGATATGGAGCTGGGACGCGAGACCGAGATTGAGGCCATCACCGGCTTCCTGTTGGCCAAGGCTGCCCGGCATGGCATTGCCGTACCGGTCAATCAGGGTCTCTATCAGGCGATTAAAGAGAAGAGTCAGGCCGTCTGATCTTTTATATGGCAGAGCAAGCTGCAAGGAGGCGAACGTGAGTGTACTGGTGCTGGTGGCCCCCGGGTCGGAAGAGATAGAGACGGTTGCGATTGTCGATACCCTGGTGCGCGCCAGCATCGAGGTGGTGCTGGCCTCTTGCTGCCCTGCCGGATCCCAGCAGGTAAAAGCGTCGCGCGGGGTACAGCTGGTGGCCGATTGTCATATCGACGAGCTGACCTGTCGGGACTTTGAAGCCATCGTGGTACCCGGTGGGCTGCCCGGCAGCGAAGTGATCCGAGATACCCCGCTGGCCATCGATCTGCTCAAAGAGCAGGCAGCTCTTGGTCGCTGGCGCGCAGCCATCTGCGCCGCCCCTGTGGTGGTGTTGCAGCATCACGGTCTAATGGATGATGCCATCGTCACCTGTCATCCCGGCTTTCAGCCCCGACTGCCGACATCGCAGCTGTCACATGAGCGGGTAGTCAGGGATGAGGCTCATCGCCTTATCACCAGTCAGGGGCCGGGCAGTGCCATCGAGTTTGCGCTCGAACTGGTTCGGGTGCTGCGCGGGGATGAGGTGGCGGCTACTGTCGCTGGCCCTATGGTGCTGCCTTGAGCGCACTCTGCTGCAGAATCCAGCTGGTCACGCTTTGAAAAACGGGCCCCGATCATCTTGATCGGGGCCCGCTTGTTATTTGCCGTTGTCGGTCACGCCATCTTGTCCGGCTCAGTAGTCGTACTGTTTGCACTTCTTCTTGCGAAACTCTTCACGCCAGCGAGACAACTCTTGCTCTGTGCCGAGTGTGTCCCCTTTCTTGATGGCCTGTTCCAGTATCTCAATCCGGTCGTACAGCCAGCGGCACTCTGCCGTCGGGTTGTTCTTGCCGATGCCGGTCAACGGCAGCAAACAGAGTCCCAGCCAAAGATATTTCATCCCGAACGCTCCTTGTCATTGTGGTAGTAAAGGTCTCCTTGGAGTCTACTATTTTAGCCACAACAAGAGAGATAGAGCTGCGGTTATCCTTGGGGTAAGATGATGCCATGTCTGTTTATTTATACAGTGGTATGCGCAAGATCATCCATATCGACATGGACTGCTTTTTTGCCGCGGTGGAGATGCGGGACAATCCGGCGTTGCGGGAGGTGCCGCTTGCCATCGGTGGGTCCTCCGAGCGGCGCGGCGTCATCTCGACCTGCAACTATGTGGCGCGCCGGTTCGGGGTGCGCTCCGCCATGCCGAGCGCGCTGGCGAAAAAACTCTGCCCGCCGCTGGTACTCATCCCTGGGCGAATGGCGGTGTACAAGGATATCTCCCGTCAGCTCAGGGCCATTTTCCTGCGCTATACCGATCAGGTTGAACCGCTGTCGCTGGATGAGGCTTACCTCGACGTGACCCACAGTCGCTGTTTTGGCGGCAGCGCCACCCTCATGGCGCAAGAGATCCGGCAAGCCATCGTCTCCGAACTGGGATTGACCGCCTCGGCCGGAGTGGCCCCCAACAAGTTTCTCGCCAAGCTCGCCTCGGAGCAGCGCAAGCCTGATGGTCTGTTTGTCATTCGTCCCGACGAAGTGGCTGAATTTGTCTGCCAGTTGCCCCTCGGCAAACTGCCCGGGGTGGGGAGCAAGACTGCCGAGCGGCTGGAGGCGCAGGGGCTTTACACTTGTGAGGATGCGCGGGCCTTGTCGGCACAAGAGCTGTGCAGCCGTTTTGGCAAGCTGGGAGAGATGCTGACGACCCGGATCTGGGGGCTGGATGAACAGCCGGTGCAGGCACACCGGATCCGCAAAACCATCGGGGTGGAGACCACCTTGGCGAGCGATGTTTGTGACGAAGCCGCCTGCCTGACGGTATTGCAGCAACTGTTGCCGGAGCTGGAGCGGCGATTTCAGCTGGCGTGCCCTGCCGAGCAGGTGATGGGGCAGGGGATTAAACTCAAGTTTGCCGACTTCCACCAGACCACCGTCTATCGCAGTCAGGGTGGCTATCAGCCAGCCTTGTTCGTTCCCCTACTCAAAGAGGGGCTACAGCGGGCGCAAGGGCGTTCGGTTCGTCTGCTGGGCTTGGTGGTGGGTTTGCCAAAAGAGGGTGAAGTTAATCAACTCTCGCTGGATTTGCTGTGAGATAGTTAAGTTTTTGTTTATAAAGTCGATAATCTATCCATATCTGTATGACGTAGGAATATTGGCATGAGCGCTCTTTCTGTCCAGGGTCGGATTACCCTGATCGCCGGTTGCTGTCTGTTGGTGACAGCCGCCGCTCTGGTTGCCTCTTCGATTTACAACGCGAACAAGATGCAACAGCAGGTGCGGCAAGCCACCATGCATGAGGCGCAGCAGTCGGCCGAGAACTGGATGAAGGCGATGGGCTCGGAGCAGGCGGCCAAGGTGACCAGCTATCTCGATGAGGCCTATTTCCGCGCCAGTTTGCTGGCGGAGAGCGTGTTGTTCCAGCGCAAGAATGCGGCCGAGAACTTTGTCCATTCGGAGGCGCTGCGCAGCGCCGTCAATCAGCAACTGCACGATGCCGTTGCCTCATCGACCAATCTGCTTGGTGTCTACGCGGTGTTCGAGCCTGATCAGCTGGATGGGGAAGACAGCAACTATCAGGGCTCAACGGCGCTGGGTTCCAACGACAAGGGGCGTTTTTCCAGTTACTGGGCCTATGACAACGGCAAGATAGAGCCGGAAGTGCAGAGTGAGGATGTACTGGCCGATGAGAGCCCGACCGAGGCTGGTGGAATCGAAAACGAGTGGTATCGCTGCAGTATTCGCACCCGTGCCCTCTGCCTGCTGGAGCCCTATCTGGACGATGTGGGCGATAAACAGATATTGATGACCTCGGTGACGGTCCCGCTCCTGGAGCAGGAGACCTTGCTGGGGATGGTCGGGGTCGATATCTCGCTGGCCACTTTGCAGAGTCTGGTCAGTACCATGGACAAGGAGCTCTATGAGGGCAAGGGCAGAATCTTGCTGGTCAGTCACGAGGGGCGCGTGGCGGGAGCTGATGAGTTCGATGTGACCATGGGACGCGGGCTGGATCAGAAGTCTCAGGGGCTGGCCAGCGAGCTGAAAGGCTGGCTCAGTCAGGGTCAGGAGCTGACTCGCTGGAGCAGCGATGGCACCCTGTTGCAGACCTTTGTCCCGGTATCCATGCGTGGCACCGACCGTAAATGGGGCATCTACATTGAATTGCCACGGGCAGTAGTACTGGCTTCGGCCCAGCAACTGCAAGATGAGCTGGCCAGTGAAGCCAATCGCAGCGTAGTCTCGCAGTTGTCAATCGGGGTGCTGATCTCGCTGGTTGCCCTGAGTTTTATCTGGTTGATGGCGCGCCAGATTGTGGCACCCATCCGCGCTGTAGTTGCCCGCCTCAAGGATATCGCCAGTGGTGAGGGGGATTTGACCCAGCGCATCGAGATCCAGCGGCAAGACGAGATCGGCGAGCTGGCCAAGTGGTTCAACAGCTTCCTCAACAAGTTGCAATCCACCATCAGTCAGGTGATTGATACCGTCTCCGGTACGCGTAACAGTGCCGAGCGAGCCGCGCAGGTGGCCGAGCGCACCAGCAGCGGCATGCAGGCCCAGTATCAGGAGATCGATCTGGTGGCGACGGCATTTGAAGAGCTGAGCGCCACCGCGTTGCAGGTCTCCGGGAATGCCGGCTCGGCGGTGGCGGCTGCCAACACCACTGATGCCGCGGCGCAAGAGGGCAAATATGTCGTTGCCGACACCCAGGAGGCGATGCGCAAGCTGATGACCATCATCAACGATGCCCAGCCGGTGGTGGAGCGACTCTCCGCCAACAGCGACAACATCAATGACATCCTCATCGTGATCCAGGGGATTGCCGAGCAGACCAACTTGCTGGCGCTGAATGCGGCTATTGAAGCGGCGCGTGCCGGTGAGCAGGGCCGTGGCTTTGCCGTGGTGGCTGATGAGGTGCGCAATCTGGCCGGTCGCACCCAGAATGCCATCGTCGAAATCCAGACTCTGATCAGCCAACTGCAATCCGGTACCGGCGCCGTGGTCAAGGCGATCCGCGATGGTCATGGTCAGGCTGACGAGACGCTCGCCAAGGTGGATCTCTCGGTGCAGGTGCTGGAGCAGATTATCCAGTCGGTCTCCACCATCCATCAGATGAACGAGCAGATTGCCCGGGCGGCGCAGGAGCAGAGCCGGGTGGCGGACGAGATAAACCGCAACGTCAGCAACATTCGTGATGTGAGCCACACCATTCGGGCCGAGGCTGCGACCTCCGCCGAAAATGGTCGCGAGCTCTCTGCGCTGGCGGATAAACAGCAGCAGCTGGTGGGGCAGTTCAAGGTATAGAAGGGATGAAAAAAGGCGCCATCCAGCTGGAGGCGCCAAACACATTCAGATGACAGACTGGGTCAAACCGGTGAGATTTGAGCCCCTCTTCCCGCAGAGGAAGAAACACAACACCACAATCGCAGTCGAAAGACTCACTAAAAACACATGTAAACCAACACGTAGTAGAAAATGTGAGCCATATGACGACTGATTGCTGGGCGAATTATGTTTATTCACTGGTCGACCCGCAACCGACAAATTATAATGCGCCCCATTAGAAAAACTCATCGTCGGCTGGTGTCATGTCTCGTCGTTTACCCCCGCTCAATGCTCTCAAGGCGTTTGAAGCTGCGGCTCGTCACTTAAGCTTTACCCGCGCAGCAGAAGAGTTGTTTGTGACTCAGGCTGCCATCAGTCACCAGATCAAGGCGCTGGAGGAGTATCTTGGCATCAAGCTGTTCCGCCGCAAAAACCGCTCCTTGTTGCTGACCGAAGAGGGGCAGGGCTATTTTCTGGATATCAAGGACATCTTTGCCTCCATTTCTGAGGCGACCGACAAGCTGCTGGCCCGCAGTGCCAAGGGGGCGTTGACTGTCAGTCTGCAGCCGAGTTTCGCCATCCAGTGGCTGGTGCCGCGGTTGGTCAAGTTCAGCGAGCGTCACCCCGATATCGATGTGCGGATCAAGGCGGTCGATCTCGACGAAGGGTCGCTCACCGACGATGTGGATGTGGCCATCTACTACGGGCGCGGCAACTGGCCGGGTCTGCGCTCGGACAAGCTGCATACGGAATACCTGATCCCGGTCTGTTCCCCCTTGCTGCTGACCGGGCCCAAACCGCTGCGTACGCCGCAAGATTTGACTCTTCATACCCTGCTGCACGATACCTCCCGCCGCGACTGGAAGGCCTGGTTCCGCCAGCTCGATATCGATGCCCCCAACGTCAATCAGGGGCCCATCTTCAGCCACTCCACCATGGTGATCCAGGCGGCGATCCACGGCCAGGGGGTGGCGCTTGGCCACAGCGTGCTGGCACAACCCGAGATTGAGGCCGGTCGCCTTATCTGCCCGTTCGAGCAGGTGCTGGTGAGCAAAAATGCTTTCTATCTGGTGTGCCAGGAGCAACAGTCGGATCAGGGCAAGATCGTTGCCTTCCGCGACTGGATGCTGGAGCTGGTGGAGCAGGAAGAGGCGCGTCGCAGGGCAAGGCTCGCCGATGCCTGAGGTGATCCGCGAGGGGGCAATTGATGCCCCCGTTCGCATTTTGCTGGCCCACGGGGCAGGCGCGGGGATGGATCATGCCTTTCTTGCCGAGTTGTCACGTCTGCTGGCTGGCCCCGACATCGAAGTGGTGCGCTTCAACTTTCCCTACATGACAAAGCGTGCACAGGATGGCAAACGCCGCCCGCCGGACAGGGCGCCTGTGCTGCTCGCCCATTGGCGCGACATGATCCGCGAGTTTGCCCATCCACGGCTGTTTCTGGCGGGCAAGTCGATGGGCGGGCGGATGGCGGCGGAACTGTATCGTGAAGGCGAGGGTGAGATGAATGCTGCAGGATTGCTCATTCTCGGGTATCCTTTCCACCCTCCGGCCAAGCCCGACAGCTGGCGAGGCGAGGTACTCAAGCATATTGCAGTACCAACCCTGCTGTTGCAGGGGGAGCGCGATACCTTCGGTAGTCGCGCCGAACTGGCCGATTTCCCCTTCTCACCCGCCGTATCGGTCCATTGGTTGACCGATGGTGATCATGGTTTCAAACCGCGTAAAGCCAGTGGCGTGAGTGAGCAGGAGAATATGCAGCATGCAGCGGCGGCCATCAGCCATTTTGTGACCCGGCACGGATAGCACGAGAGGGTTGGTTTGATTGCCAGCCGTGATGAGAGAGGGAGAGTGAGGATGCAGATCCATCGACATTGGCTGATACTGGCCGGTCTCTTCGGGTTGACGGCCACCATGCTGGGGGCTTATGGCGCCCATGGATTGGCGGCGACCGGCATTACGCCCGAGCGTCTGGCGGCATTCAATACCGCCGTGCAATATCAGTTTTTTCACGCATTGGCCCTGCTGGTTCTGGGCTGGTGTGGTGTGCGCAGCAAGGTGATCCACCTGGCTGGCACCGCTTTTGTGCTGGGGAGCATCGGATTCTCCGGCAGTATTTACGCCATGGTGCTGCTTGGCAGCAAGGGGCTGGGGTTGATTACCCCGGCCGGTGGCCTCTGTTTTATGTTGGGATGGGCGGCTTTGATTTGGGCCGGCTGTCGTCTTGGAGGAAAAAATGAATAATCTGCTGCTTTATTGCCGCCCCGGTTTTGAGAAAGAGGCGGCTGCAGAGATCACCGAGCGTGCCGGTAACATGCAGTGCTACGGTTTCGCCCGGGTCAAGGACGACAGCGGTTATGTGATCTTCGAACTGTATGACGAGGAGCAGGCGGACCTGCTGGCTCGCAAGCTGCCGTTCCGGGAGCTCATCTTCATCCGCCAGATGCTGGTGGTCACCCATGAGCTGAAGGGGCTGGATGTCGCGGACAGGATCTCCCCGATCCTTGAGGCGGTGAGTGACTACACCATTTGCGGCGATCTGCGGGTCGAAACCGCGGATACCAACGAAGCGAAAGAGCTGTCGGCCTTCTGCCGCAAGTTCACCGTGCCGCTTCGTCAGGCGCTGCGCAGCAACGAGATCCTGACCAAGAAGGAGACGCCGAACCGTCCGGTGTTCCACGCCTTCTTCATGGCCAATGATCACGTGTTGCTGGGCTACTCCTATTCGTTCAACAACTCCGGATTCCACATGGGGATCCCGCGCCTGCGCTTCCCGGCCGATGCACCGAGCCGCTCCAGCCTCAAGCTGGAGGAGGCGTTTTACGTGTTCGTGCCGCGGGAAGAGTGGGATGTGCGTCTCTGCTCAGGCATGAAGGCAGTGGATCTGGGGGCCTGCCCGGGTGGCTGGACCTATCAGCTGGTGCGCCGTGGCATGATGGTGACGGCGGTCGACAACGGCATGATGGCCCAATCCCTGATGGATACCGGTCAGGTCAAGCACATCCGGGATGACGGTTTCGTCTGGCGTCCGAGCAAGAAGAACACCTACTGGCTGGTGTGCGACATGGTCGATAAACCGGCGCGGGTTGTTCACATGATTGCGGACTGGTTCCGTGAGGGTGACTGCCAGGAGGCGATGTTCAACCTCAAGCTGCCGATGAAGAAGCGTTATGCCGAGTCGGTACACAATATCGAGGTGTTGCGCGAGATGCTCAAGGAGATCGACAACGCGTTCGTGATCCAGGCCAAGCAGCTCTATCACGATCGAGAAGAGATCACCGTGCATGTTTACAACAAGTACTGGGTCTCCAAACTCGAGTCCAAGGCGTGATGTAGCCGTTCAGCCCGTACGATAAAAACCAAGACCGACAGGGAACCCTGCCGGTCTTTTGCTATTCAGGGCTCGAAAAATCAGAAACGGTAATCGAGGCGCAGGGAAGATTCGTCGTCGGTCACCTTGATCTCTATCTGCAGCGGGATGGTTTTGTCGACCGGATTGAATTGCATCTTTATCCCGTCTCCTCTCAGCCTGAGGGCGGTGTTCATTCCGCCAGCCTTAAACTTGACCTTGGGTCTGAAGCGTTCGACCGACAGACTGATGCTCTTTTCCGGGGTCAGATTAAGCTGCGGGTAGGAGGTGATCTTTTGATTACCAAAGTTGTCGGTGGAGACTTCAATACCAAACGACAGGGGTTTGGGGGCCTTGAGCAGGTCGTTGGTATCCAGGCTTGAACGCCATACCTCGGTGGCAGTCCGTTTTTCCTGCTGCGGCAGTTTGGCGGTTTGGGTTGATTGAGCCTGTTCGAAGGCACTTGCAGCACCACAAACCAGCATCAAACCCGAAACCAGATAGCACCCGTATCCCTTCATGAAAAACACTCCCTGTTCTTCTTCTCTATTGAACATAGTTGCTGTTCGGGGAGTGGCAAAGGATTCGGAAATATAAAAAAGGGAGCCTAGGCTCCCTTTTAAAATCAATTGGTTAGCTTACAGGCGATCGATGATGGCTTGGGTGAATTCGCTGGTGGAAGCCGTGCCACCCAGATCGCGGGTGACCCGATCACCGGATTCGATGGTAGCTCGTACCGCTTCGCGGATCCGCTCTGCTTTATCCTGCATGCCGAGGTACTCCAGCATCTGAATAGAGGCTAGGATCACCGAGGTCGGGTTGGCGATATTCTTGCCTGCGATATCCGGTGCCGAGCCGTGCACCGCTTCGAAGATGGCGGCGCCATCGCCGATGTTGGCGCCGGGCGCCATACCAAGGCCGCCAACCAGACCGGCGCAAAGATCCGAAAGGATATCGCCGAACAGGTTGGTGGTGACCATGACATCGAAACGCTCCGGGTACATCACCAGGTTCATGCAGGCGGCATCGACGATCATCTCTTCGCTCTGGATATCTGGGTAGTGGCTGGCGATTTCACGGGCTACTTCGAGGAACAGGCCGGAGGTCGACTTGAGGATGTTAGCCTTGTGGATGATGGTGACCTTCTTGCGCCCTTCCTGACGAGCCAGCTCGAAGGCGAACTTGACGATGCGCTCGGCCCCTTCACGAGTGATGATGCTCATCGCCTCGGCACTCTTGTTGTCATCGCTGCGCTTCTGACCTGCACCCGAGTACATCCCTTCGGTGTTTTCACGCACTGTGATGATGTCGATGTTGTCGTAACGGCTTCTGGTGCCCTTGAAGGAGATGACCGGACGCACGTTGGCGTAGAGGTTGAATTTCTTGCGCAGGGAGACGTTGATGGAGGTAAAACCGCCGCCGACCGGGGTGGTCAATGGCCCTTTCAGGCTCACCTTGTTCTTCTCAATCAGATCCAGGGTAGCCTGGGGCAGCAGCTCGCCATGCTTCTCGAGGGCAACCAGACCCGCATCAGCGTATTCGTACTCAAAGTCACAGCCCGCATGGGTCAGGATCTGGATGGCTGATTCAATGATGCTGGGGCCGATGCCGTCGCCGGGGATCACGGTAATTTTTCTTTTGGACATGAGAGGGTTCCACTTCCAGGGTATAGGGGAGGATGGGGCTGCTTTATAGCATTTACTCAGCAAACCAACCACATTCCTTTACATTCTACTCACTTTTATCAACAGCGAGGGTGAGTCTCGTCATGGTTCACGCCCTTGCCTGCATTTTTGTTCGGCACTTTAGTCCGGCTGGGGCGGGTAGCGGATGTCCCGCAGGTTGAATCCCAGCGGAATATCCCGCTGCAAGCGCACCAGCCGCTGGGCCAGCAGGGCCTCATCCTGATGTTGGCGCAGCTTGATCAGTGGCTTGGCTGCATCCTCTTGCTGGCAGGCCTCGAGCATGGCTGCAAGATTGCAATATTGCTGCAACAACTGGGTGGCGGTCTTGGGGCCAATCCCCGGAACCCCCTTGATATTGGAACCGCTGATACCTGTCAGGGCCCAGAAGTCGACCAGCTGATTAGGTGCTACCCCATATTGCTGCTGGACGAAGGCCGCATCCAGCCAGCGCTTGTTGAAGTAGTCGCGCACCCGGATCTGCTGGCAGATCAGTTGGCAGAAGCCCTTGTCGGTGGAGATGATGGTCGCCTGATGGCCATGGCTGGCGATGCCGCTGGCCAGGGTGGCGATCAGGTCATCCGCTTCATCGGTCTCGGAGAGCAGGGCATCGACACCGCACTCCCAGAAGGCATCCTGCAGGGTCGCCAGCCCTTCACGCAGTTCGGGGGGCATGGGGGTTCGCCCCTCCTTGTAGGCCGGATAGACCTCTTTGCGCCAGCTATGCACCTCGCCATCAAACACGGCAATGACATGGGTCGGCTCGCTATTGGCCAGCAGCTTGCGGCAGGTATTTATAAGGTTGGCGCGGGTTGCAACCAGCGCCTGGGCAGGGGTCAGTGCCTGCTGGGCCTGTACCGCGTGCAGACGGCGAATGAGGTTGAGGGCATCGATGATGAGCAGGTGTGGCCGGATAGTTGACATGGGGCACTCTTGGCGGTCGGGACGCCCCATTGTAACAAACCGCTCGCCTTATGGGGGATTGATGGCAGTCGGGAAGGCATAGCGCCAATAAAGAGGGGCGCCGATGCGCCCCTCTGTCGATGATCTATCTGTACCCTAGCGGACGATTTCGTAGCAGGGTACATACTGGCTGCCCGGCAGCTTCATCCGCTGCTGCTTGACGAAGCTCTCCAGCAGCTTGTCCATCAGGTGCATCAGCTCCTTGTCGCCGTGCAGCTTGAAGGGGCCCTTCTTCTCGATGGCGCGAATGCCCCCTTCCTTGACGTTGCCGGCGACGATGCCGGAGAAGGCACGACGCAGGTTGGCGGCCAGCAACTGGGGCGGCTGGTTGCGGTGCAGATCCAGACTGGCCATGCTGGCGTGATCCGGCTCGAAGGGGAGTTGGAACTCCGGCTCAATCTTGAGGGACCAGTTGAAGGAGTAGGCATCGCCGACCGATTTGCGGTATTCGCGGATTTTCGGCATCGCCTCTTTCATCACCCGGGCCACTTCCGGTGCATCGCCGACAATGATCCGGTAGAGCTTGGTCGCCGGTTCACCGAGGGTCGCCTTGATGAAGTCGTCGATAGCACGGAAGTAGTCGGCACTCTCTTTCGGGCCGGTCAGGATGATGGGCATCGGTTGCCGCTCGTTGGCCGGATGCATCATGATGCCGAGCAGATAGAGCAGCTCTTCGGCGGTGCCGACTCCGCCCGGGAAGATGATGATGCCGTGGCCGAGGCGCACGAAGGCTTCCAGCCGTTTCTCGATATCCGGCAGGATCACCAGCTCGTTGACGATGGGGTTGGGCGGTTCGGCCGCAATGATGGAAGGCTCCGTGAGGCCGATGTAGCGGCCGTTGCGTACCCGCTGTTTGGCATGGCCGACGGCGGCACCCTTCATCGGGCCCTCCATGGCACCCGGGCCACAGCCGGTACAGATGTTCAGCTCACGCAAGCCCAGTTCGCTGCCCACGGCGCGGGTGTACTGGTATTCGATCTCGTTGATGGAGTGGCCACCCCAGCAGACGATCAGGTTGGGATCGGCGCCGGGCAGGATCACCTTGGCGTTGCGCAGAATGGCGAACACCACGTTGGAGATATGAGTGGAGTTGGTCAGATTGACCTGGCGGTTGGACTCGAGCTGATTGGAGACATAGAGTATGTCGCGCAGCACAGAGAAGAGGTGCTCCTGAATGCCGCGAATGATCTCGCCATCGACAAAGGCGTGCTCGGGGGCATTGAACAGTTCCAGCTTGACCCCGCGCTCGCGCCGGATCACATGAATATCGAACGATTTGAAGCGCTCCAGGATCTCCTTGGAGCTGTCGGTATGGCTACCGGAATTGAGCACTGCCAGCGAGCAGTTGCGAAACAGTTGATAGATATCGCTGGAGGCAGTCTGCTTGAGGCGATCCACCTCAAGCTGTGACAGCAAATCCATGCTGCCGACGGGATTGATGTGCGTAATCATAGGTTCCCCTTTACTCACTTGTTATCGTTGTGTTTTTCCCTGGGGAGAAAAGGGGACGCTATGTTGCATCCCCTGAGATCGATAGTAGTGGTAACAGAGGGTGGAGGGAAATAGGGCGACGACTGTTCGCTGTTTTTTTAGCCGCTTGTCAGGCCAGTGTCACTTGATCCCGACCGGTGTGCTTGGAGTGGTAGAGCGCCTTGTCCGCCCGCTCGAACACATCTGATGGGTTGTCCCCATCCTTGAACAGGGTTGCACCGATGGAGATGGTGATCTCCACCTTGGCATCGCGAAAACGGAACGGGATGCTCTTGATGGTCTGGCGCAGGGTCTCCAGCGGCTTCTGGAACTTGTCCGGGTTGATGTTGGGCAACAACACCACGAACTCTTCTCCACCAAAACGGGCGATGAAGTCGGTGTCACGCAGCGCGCTCTGCAGCGCTTTGGCGACCACTTTCAACGCCTTGTCACCCGCCATATGGCCGTAGTTGTCATTGATGTTCTTGAAGTGATCGATGTCGATGATCGCCATGCAGAGCGGAGTGCGGTAACGAAGCCAACGTTTGTACTCCTGCTCCAGCCGTTCATCGAGGGCGGCCCGGTTGTGTACCTGGGTCAGGCTGTCGAGGAACAGCTTGTGTTTTTGAATGGTCAGCCGCTTCTTGTACTCGGCGGTCTCCTCCTTCATCAAGCGCAGCTTGGACTCCATGGTGGAGAGGCGGGTAAGCAGGTGACGCTCCCGCGCCGCTGTGCTGTCACGCTCTTGCAGCAGCAGGTTGATGGCGCCCATATGGCCGGAGATGGCGCGCTTGAGCGCATCGATGGAGTTATGGCTGGCCAGGGAGTGATCGATCGCCTGCAACTCGTTGACCAGCGCCTCACGGGTCTCTCGGGTTTCGTTTTGCAGCGCACGCCCCTCATCGAGGGATTCGGTAAACCCGACATGTACTGCGGAGAGGCTCTCGTTGAGGGAGCTGAGGAAGGCGCGGGAGGCTTTACGCTCCTCACGGGTGCCTTCGATGATGAGCTCGATCACCTGCAGGCAGGTTTCCGCCAGCAGGGCAGGGTTGATCCCGATCAGCAGTTGGCGGCGAATGTCGCTCAGGCTCTCGCCGATGGCGCCGGCAAAGTCGAGTTCGGTGATAAGCCGCTGCAGCTCATCGGCGATGCGGGCGTGATCCTTGAGATCAAACGGGTCGACATCGGGTTGGCCATCGTTGCTGGCAGTATCGCTTGCTTGTTGAGTTGCACCTGACGGTGCCAACAGGGGCTGGCTTGGCAGCAGCTGGATCTTGATCGCCTGCTGGTAAAACTCCAGCAGCTTGATCACCTTTTTCTGGTGATCGGCAATGCTGTAACCGGCGGGACTTGCCAGAAATTCCTTGAGGGACTTGCGGGTCTCTTCCGGGAAGCCCTTGATGTTTTTCAGCTGTTTGGAACCAAGTTCGATGGCGGTCTGGGTCAGGGTGATCGACTCTTCCAGCGCATTGCTGTGCTGCTGCAGCAGTTTTTCAATGGCCAGCAGGTCGGCGTCCAGCGAGGTAAATGCGGGATTGTTATCCAGTTTCTGCTTGAGCTTGGCGAAGCGATTGTCCAGCTCGCGGTCGAAACCACGGCAGGAGAGCATCAACTTGTTGATAAACTGGATGCCGCGAGCACGCTCTGCATCGGAAAACGACAGGACGCCGTCGAGTTCCAGCTGTTTCTGCTGAAGGGATTCCCTGAGTCTTGCCAATTGTCCTGCTACGGCAGCGATGTCATTCATTATCAGGTCGCCCTGTTGTCATTATTGTTTTTGGTGTTGGATAGCAACAGTGGTCGAACCTGGTTTCGATCCTCGCCTGTTATCTACATTATTTCCTGGTGGTTATCGGCTGCCGGCTTCCTTGCAAGGCTGGGCCAATTAACCCATTGCTTTTCATGAGAAGAATTGACTTTTACCAGTCCCTTGTCAATTGCCATCAGGCCGCATTGCCACACATCTCCATTAAAAAATGCCGCTTGTTGGCAATCGATTGCCGCGAGCTCCAACCAGGCGTTTTGCTGGCATTTTTCACTGAGCTGAATGGCTCCCGACAGGGCGAGATAGCAGAGGTCAAACAGGCCATTGTGATCGAGCGCGGTCGCAGCCTTCGGCAGGAAGGGGTGACTGACAATCCCGAGGCTGATCCGGCGATCCAGCGGATAGTTGCAAGGGAAGGCAGCGATGGCCGTCAGCAGGTCTCCCACCAGTTGATGCAGGTTGGTGACGTGGCGCTGTGGCACCACATAGAGCATGTGTCCTTCACGCAAGTCATAGATACGGCCATCTTGCGGGGTCAGGGTGTCCATATAGGCACCGAAGGCCTGCTCGATTTCTCTGCTGGCCTGATAGCCGTGGCGCTCCAGCGTGTTGACCAGGAAAGGCACACGGAACAGCAGATAGTGCAGCTTGTCATCGAACTCGCTGGAGGGTTGTTCGCTGAGGTACCAGCGATCCGATTTCAGCTGGCGCTTTGCCATCTCCCGCGGCCAGCGGTTCATCAGCCGCTGCCAGTTGGCCAGCCCCGAGCGTGGCTCGATCAGCAGGGCTTCATTGGTCCGTTTCAGTTGCAGGCGGGCAGTACGCAGCTTGAGCCAGAGGGTGAAGAAGAGGTAGATAAAGAGCGCCAGCAGCAGGCTGGTGGTGATACTCGACCAGAGATAGCGCTCCTGCTGATGTTGGCTGTTGTTAAGCCGCTGCTCCAGCTCCTTGATATGTTGCACCCGCTCGACCTGAACATAGTTGTCACGGATCGCCGCCTGCTCCATGGCCTGCTCCTGCTGGCGCACCTCCTCGCCAAGACGGTGGAAGCGCTTGTAGCTGTCGAGAGCCTGACGCAGATACCCCTTCTGCTCATAGGCCAGCGACAACAGGCGGAATACCTCGTACTGACGGCGAGTATCGCCGAGCTGATTGGCCAGCGCGCGGGCGTTCTCCAACTGCAGGATGGCGATGGCGGCCTCCTGTTTCTTCAGATAGAGCTCGCCGAGCAGCAGCAGGGTATCGATCAGCGGCTCTTTGGCATCGCTCAGCTCGTGGGACTGGCGGGCCGCATTGAGGTAGTTGCTGGCCAGCGAGAGGTTGCCGCTTTGCAGGTAGGTTTTGCCGATTTCGTATTTGAGCAGGGATGCTTGCGGTCGGTTGCTCCCCTCATCGAGCAGATCCAGCGCATTGAAGAAGTAGACCAGCGCCATATTGAGGTCGCCCTGCTCGCGGTTGAGTCGCGCCAGCACCATCAGGGAGTCGCACAGCAGGGAAGGGTTGCCGATGGAGTGGAAGTAGTTGGCCGCCTCATTGGCATACTGCAGCGCTTTCTGGGGCTCCTGCTCCTGCTGGTAGAGTTTCACTATCTGGTTCGACAGCAGGCCGAGAAAGAGCGGGTCATTGAGGCTTTTGGCCTGTTGCTGGGCATCGATATATTCCCCCAGTGCCAGCTGTGGCTGCTGCAGCGCGCGATAAAGATCGCCGCTGATGGCGCTGACCCAGGCACTGGCGAGGGGATTGGGGGTCTTGGCGGCCCAGATCCGCGCGTCTGCCAGATGGGCCTTGGCATCATCGAAGTGCTGGTTCTCGATGTCGTAGCTGGTGCGTTGCAGGCGGGCATAGATCTGGAGCTGGCTCTGCTTGAGCGTGGGGACGGCCAACTGTTCGTCCAGTTGATCCATCAGGGCGCGGCTGGTGCTCTGGTTATCCGGTTTGAGGGCCTGACTGCGGATCTTGAGATAGAGACCGTGGGCCTTGAGTTCCGGTTGCCGCTCTTTGTCTGCCAGCGCCATCGCCTTGTCGAGCGCTTGCTGGGTGGCCTGATATTGGCCCAGTTGCAGCAGACACTCCCCTTTGAGCAAGTGGGCGCCTATGGTCTGGGCCGCCGTGCTGTAGCTCAGGATGGGCTCGCGATAACCGAACTCCTGGCGATTGCTGATGATTTGCTGGGGATTATTGGCTGCGCGCGTCAGGAAGGCGGTGGTGATCTGGACGCATCTGGCAGGATCGGTCAGTACCATCGATTGCGCTTGTTGCAGATCGATTGAGAGTTGCTCCTTGTCCAGATCCAGATTCGGAGCTGACAGGGAGGACATCATCATGGCCAGAAAAAACAGTTGATTCATTGGATTAAGGACGGCGCAGAGGTGTTGGCATGTTATCCAAGCCCCCCCCTGCGAGTCCAGCGTTTACTGTGGTTTGCTGGTGGCCGGCAAGTGGGTTTCGTCTGGATTTTATTATCCAGCCCCCTTATCCCAGCTGCGCAAAGCATCGATTGAAACCTTTTTGCAAGTCATGGAGGGCAGCGTACCTGCCCTCTCTGTCGCAGCTCGACTTTATTGGCGGATCAGACGCAGGTTGGCGGGCACGGCTTCGAAATCGGAGCGGAACGGGTTGATGTCGAGGCCGCCGCGGCGGGTATAGCGGGCATAGACGGTCAACTGCTCAGGCTGGCAATAGTGTCTGAGGTCGATAAAGATCCGCTCGATGCACTGCTCGTGGAACTCGTTGTGCTGGCGAAACGAGATGAGATAGCGCAGCAGCTTCTCCCGATCGAGTTTCGGCCCCTTGTAGCGGATCACTACAGAGCCCCAGTCTGGCTGGCTGGTGACCAGACAGTTGGATTTGAGCAGGTGGCTGTGCAGGGTCTCTTCTACCTGTTCGCTACCGGCTGCCCCTTGCAGCAGGGACGCATCAAACTCGTAATTGTCTACCTCGATATCCTGCTCGTCGATGCACTCGCCGGGCAGCTGGGCAATCTGGTGCGGCGCCTTGTCGAGGGGGAACAGGGTCACCTTGACGGTCTCGCCGGCACAGGCGCTCAGATCCTTGGTCAGCATGGCGGCGACTGCCTCGATAGAGTCGCAACGGGTCTGGTTGAAGGAGTTGAGGTAGAGCTTGAAGGATTTGGATTCGATCAGGTTCGCACTGGTGGCCGGAATGGCCACTTCACCCACCGCTACCATCGGCTTGCCCTTGGCGTTGAGCCAGGAGAGCTCATAGAGGGTCCAGACATCGCAACCGCTAAAGGGCAGGTCATCGCCCAGCTGGAGATCATTCCGGTTCAGGCTACGTGGAACCGGCTGCAGCAGGGAGGGGGTGTACTGGCTAATGTAATCGGATTGCTGGCCCAGACTCAGGCCGGTCAGGGCGCTGGCCCCGGCGTATCTATCTTGTTTGCTCACAGGGTTGCTCACGTAATGTGCTCATGATGAGTGGAATGAAATGGGCCATTGCCGGGCCGGATGGTTGCAGCCGTTTGGCTTGGGCGTCGGCCTCTCGGTATCCCGGGGTCTGTTTCCCAAGGTCGCAAGGTCGGCTGGCAACCTTGTCTGTTACCGGGTTTGGTGGTGCAATAGCGGACTTTGCCAGCAATTGTGGGGATTTTCGATGTCGGATCAAGTTTTGTCTGCCCTGGAGCACTTTTTTGCCCGCTGGCAACGGGATGGCGAGGCCAGACGAGGCCTGCCCCTGTGCGAGTGGGAGGCGGACTGGCGTTCCCCCTGCCAGCTTGGTGAGCCCGCCGATGGTCGGGTGGCCTGGCGTCCTCACTATCGCTCCGAGCCCGCCGATTTTACGGCCATGGCCGATGCCCTTGAGCTGACAATTCATCCCAGCGCCATTGCCCTGTTCGGGCACTGGTTCAGCCGCCCTATCCCCTGCCTCTTCAAGGGGCTGCGCCTTGAACTTATCCTGCCGTGGAACGACGCGGATCTCGATCTGCTCAAGGAGAACCTCATCGGCCATCTGCTGATGTTGCGCAAGCTAAAACGAACCCCCTCCATCTTCATTGCCACCACCCGCAACGAGATGACGCTCATCTCGCTGGATAACGAGAGTGGTCAGGTGTGGCTGGAGTGGCTCGATTCTGGTCGCCGTCTGACGCTGGCGTCCTCCTTGCCAGCGTTTTTGGAACGGCTGGAGACGTTGCCGCAATAGCACCTGCTCGAGCCAAGGTTACCCATCGGAACGAAAAGAGCCTTGCCATGCGGCAAGGCTCTTTTTTATGGCATCGTGTACAGGGAACGCGCTTAATCCTTGAAATCCCAGGAGAGGTTGGAGACCAGACGGCAGCTGTCGCACTTGAAGTCGAAGATCTCGTGCAGCGGCTCTGCCAGCGCCCACTCACCGCCACAGCTGGGGCAGGGGCGCGCCTTCTCTTCGGCAGCGCTCAACCCGCCCACCCGGTAGAGGTAGTAGTAGGTGGGGATGCCGCTCAGCACTTCCAACCGTTTGGCCAGATCGCTGCCGCGCCGGTAGAGGCGGCTGCCCACTTCGCCGATTTCGTGCAGCGCCGCATGTTCGGCGATGGAGCCGTTCATCTGCAACTGATCGCACGCCTCCCAATCCTCCTGCCACTTGATGATCTGCTTCTGATCGCCGTTGGCGACCGCGGGCAGCTGGTAGAGCGGAATGGGGGCGAAGTGGTCGCCACAGCGCAGCGGCGAGCAGGTATGCAAAAAGCTGGTGTAGAGCATCATCCAGCTCGGCCGCTCGCCCTGCTGGCCGCAAGGATCTGTGCTGTCGGAGAGCAGATCCGCCCCCTGCAGCTGGAGTTTGGGCGCCAGCAACCCCGCCTGATTGAGCTGCTGCTCGGCCAGTTTGACCTGCTCGCTCTGGTTGTCGGGGTGCAGGCTATCCTGCTCCGGGCAGACCACCCGACTGACGAAATAGCCCTCATGCATGCTGGTGGGGAACTCCCGCCCGAGGATCTGGCCCTGATAACGCAGCATGTCGAGGTAGTTGACGATGGCCCGCTCGGCGTCGCCAAGGGAGGTATCGCAGTAACACTCAAAGCAGAGTTCGACGATATACATGGTTCAGCCTTGCCCCTGCTGGAGGAGCAGGTCGGTCAGGCGATCCACCTTCTGTTCGATGCGTGCGAGCTGTTCGGCGAGTTGCTGCAGGGTGAGCTCCGGCGCTGGCTGGGGCACGGCCTCTGGCAGGAGCTCACTCTCGGCGGTCGCGACGGGCTGCTGCTTCCACTGGCTCAGCACTTTCAGCAGCTCGGCCATCGGCACGGGCTGGGTGAGGCGGGCCTTGATCATGGCTGTGGTGGGAGTCAGGCCCTTGGCGGCCAGCTCGTTGGCAATTCGGATGATCTCGTGGGCGGACATAAGCATGCTCTGGGTGAGAAGGAGGGATCGATATCGGGGCGGGATCTTAACCAAAGCCGGCAGGGGAGGAAAGGGGTGGGCGGCTAGCGGGGCTGGCGCAGCATCACATCTAGCTGGTCGATCGCCTCGCACCAGTCGGAGTCGTTCCACAGGGCGTCGCGCAGAAAGCTGGCCTGGGCGGCGTTCCAGAAGGTCGCCTCCGGCAGCAGGGTTTCATTGTCGAGGTGATGGTCGTGCACAAAGCGGTGCAGGCTCAGCTCGTCGTTGGCCATCCCGAGCTGGGCAAACAGGGCTGGCAGATCGTGGACAAGGGGTTCCATCTCGTCTCTCCCTTTGTTTAATCCCTGAGATTATAGACAGGCACAGCTATCGGGCGCAGAGACGAGATTGGGGATCAGGCAGAGGGAATTCGATGGGGGGGCAGATCAACACCCACGACGTGCAGCCCCTGCATCTTGAGGGTGCCCTGATAGTGGCTCTCGCCATCGCTGGAGAATTCAAACTGATAGTGGGTCAGCAGCCGCAGGGGATTATGTGCCAGCTCCCGCCGATGGCGAGCCAGTGACAGCAGTTGCAGATCATGGTGCTGGCAGTAGCGGCGCATGTATTGCCAGGCCACTTCTGCCTGTTGGCGTTGCAGCCAGAACAGGCCGGCTACGGCAATCAGCAACAAAATTCCGAGCATCTCTCCCATAGGCGGGCTTCCTTATCGTGATGTCGATAACCGGGAGTCCTGCTCGGCACTCCCGATCTCCTTTTCTATTTCCCGCCGTGTTGCCTCGTGGCGTGAGGGGGAGGCGAGGGATCAGGCCGAGGCAAACAGACGGCCGATGGCCTTGCCCAGCGCATCGCTGCGGTCGGGGTCACGCAGTCTGGCCAGCATATCATTGCGCAGGGCCGGTAAAGTGACCAACTCGGCAAAAATCTGATTGAAGAACTGGGTCGGTTGCAGTGCCAGCTGTTCCAGATAGTGGCTGAGCAGATTGGCATCTTTCAGATCGGGCCAGAGCCGGCCCGCAATGGCGAGCAGCAGCGCCGGGCTTGGCTGGGTTTGCAGCAGGGTCAGCAGCTTGTTGGTGCGCAAAGTGCTGCCGGGGCAGGAGGCCATGGCGCGGCAGAGGTAGGCCAGGGTCTCAGGGTTGGGGGCGGCGCACTCCTGCTCCTTGCCGATCCGCTCGAGCAGAGCGCCTTGTACTGCCGGCGGCAGCGGGGCGTTTTCAAGGCTCTGGCAGAGGGCGTAGAGCGGCTCTTGCGGCAGTTTGGGCAGCGCCTTGCAGATCAGCGCCAGATTGCGTTCATCATGCAGTCGCTCGGCCAGATCGGCAAAGCCCTGTAGTCCCAGCGTCTGCCAACCGGTGTCGTTGGGGGCGGCCAGATAGTGGTAGAGGGCATCGTAATAGGCAGAAGGGGCCTGCTCCAGCTGGCGCGCCAGCTTGGCGTGCAGACTGGCCATTTTTGCCTCCGCCGGGCGGAAGGTGTAGGGGTTGTCGGCCAAGCGCTGGGCTTTTTCCTCGTCCAGATCGCCGGTGAGCTTGTAGCCCAGGGTCTCCACCACCTGATCCATGAACAGCTTGGGACCATTTGACATCAGCAGGCCGCGCTCATCGAGGGCGAACTTGAGGAACCAGAGGTAGTGGCGAGACTCGCTCGGCTGGAAGAAGTGCACACCCAGCCAAGCGTGCTGTTGCAGCGGCCAGGGATAGGGCTCCTGCTGCTGTTCGATGCGGACAAAGGTATCGCTTGCCAGTGGCCGCACCTGGCGGCCCATGTCAAACAGCTGGAACTGGGTGCCAGCCTGAGTCAGAAATTCGGTCAAGGTATTGATGGCAGTAGGCGTCACAGACATGGTGAGATCCGGCTAATGGTGATGCGGGCCGATTATAAGGCCCTTGCCGAGGATAGCCAGTGGCAGCAGACGCGCGTTGCGGCAGATATCAACATGGCAGCCATGCGGGGGGAGGTGTATAGTATCGCCCTTTTTTAACGGCGGCAGGCCGCGCTGGCTGCCGTGTATGTCGACGAGCTGGCTGAATCGCCGGTGCTGCGCGACCGAATGTACCGGCATCCTGGCTGGCCCTGTCGGGTCGGCGGATCAATTTGTGGTTATGAGGAAGAGAGCGAGATGAATCAATATTTGCTGGTAGCTGGCCTGTTGGGGGAACTCACCGCCGAGTTGCAGCGCCTCGAGCGCTGGCAAGCTGACCATCCCGGTGACGAAGCCCTGGCAAGCACCCTGCCTTTTTGTGTCGATACCCTGAGCTTTGATCAGTGGCTGCAGTTCGTGCTGATCCCGCGCATGGAGCAACTGGTGATGTTGCAGGCGCCGTTGCCCACCAGCGTCTCCCTCTATCCCATGGCCAGCGAAGTCTACAAAGAAGATCTGGCCGAAGCAGAAGCGCTGCTGCGCCTGATCGCCCGCTTCGATCTGCTGCTCTCCGGCAAAGTGATCGAACAATGATGCCTGCGCAAACTCGAGAAGAGAGTGACCTGAAGCTGACTCTGCTCTATCAGGATGAGTGGCTGGTTGCGGTCAACAAGCCGTCCGGTCTGCTGGTGCATCGCAGCTGGCTCGACAAGGGCGAGACCCGTTTTGCCATGCAGATGACCCGGGATCTCATCGGTGGTCGCCATGTCTATCCGGTGCATCGCCTCGACCGACCCACCTCCGGTGTGCTGCTGTTTGCGCTCGATCCGGTGATTGCCCGCGCACTGACCGAAGCCTTTACCCAACGTCAGGTGCACAAGGAGTATCTGGCATTGGTGCGTGGCTGGGCGCCCGAGCAGGGGGTGATCGACTATCCCCTCAAGGAGCAGCTGGACAAGATTGCCGATGCCATGAGCAACCCGGATCGCCCGGCGCAGGATGCCGTCACCACCTTCCGGCGCCTGCATAAGGTCGAGCTGCCCCACGCGGTCTCCAAGAAGCACCCCACCAGTCGCTACAGTCTGGTCAGATTGTTCCCGAAGACCGGCCGCAAGCATCAGTTGCGCCGCCATATGGATCATCTGTTCCATCCTATTGTGGGCGATACCACCCACGGGGATGGGCGCCACAACCGTTTCTTTCGCGAGCACTTCGGCTGCGAACGGCTGCTGCTGGTGGCCCGCACCCTGAGCTTTACCCATCCGGTGCTCAAGGTGCCGATGCGGATCCAGGCGCCGCTCGGTCAGGATGTGTTGCGCCTGTTTGCCGAGCTGGGCTGGCCCGCCAGCGAGAGCGACTACTAAGCGCCTTATCCTCAGCCTTGAACCGGTGGCATCTGACGCCAGCTTGCTGATAGAGTTGCTCAAAAGAGTGACTCAAGCAGGGAGAGGAGAATGGCGCAGATCGATATCGTGGTAGGAACTGTCTACGGCGCAGCCATGCTGGTGGCCGAGACCTTGGCAGATGAGCTGGAACGCAAGGGGCATCACTGTTCTCTGCACGAAGAAGCACGGCTGGCGGACATCGACCCCGGCCGTTTTTTATTGCTGGTAAGTGCCACTACAGGACAGGGGGACATTCCTCCCAATCTGCAGCCCTTTGCCAGCGAGCTGGCTGACAAGGCGCCCTGGCTCAAGGGGCTGCGGTATGCCCTGATTGCCATGGGCGACAGCAGCTATGACCATTTTTGTGGCGCGGGCCGTCGGCTGGACGGATTGCTGCAAGAGCTGGGCGCCACGCGAGTGATTCCCCCGCTGGAGCTAGATGCTACCGTGCACGATGAACCCGAACAGGTGGCACTCAGCTGGCTGAAAAAGTGGGATATTCAGCCCTGAATATTCTCTGAAATAGAGCCATATCAATCCCCTGATCCTTAACCGGCAGGGGATTGTTATTTGCACAAATGTCATCTCACTCAGCAAGCATATTTCCCACTCTTATTGTCGATAGTGGCGGAGGGATATTTTCCCCTTTTGGCATTCCATCGGCGTAATGGTTTCAAGCGCACCGCAGACCCGTTCTCCAAATAAAAGTTCAATCTTGAAAGCGATCTCAGTCATGTTTTTGTCATTCGATCGTAAAATAACGACTTTGGTTCAGTCGCGAATTAATTGCTGGTAACGCTTTCATGTTTGCTTTAATTGCTTGTTTTGTTGTTTTGTTGGCCATTCATTGCCTTGTTGGTCGATTTTTTGCCTGCTTGTGTTGTGGCGATCGTTTGCCGAGCGATTTGTCGCCATTTTGTGAGTCGCTTCATATTTGTCGTGAAATACGCTCCCTATAATCAACCTCGGTTATCACCAACAGGATTACATGGTGATAAGAAGTTGAATATTCAGGATCACACTCCTCACTGCGGGAAATAAGGAATATGACAATGAAAATGAAGTGGCTCCCGATTGCAGCAGCTGTTACTGCCGCCCTGGCTTCCCAAGCCGCCTTTGCCGTAGATTTCCACGGTTACTTCCGTTCCGGCGTCGGTGTTTCCGGCGACGGCGACATGGTTAAATACAACGTCAATAAAGTTGGCCGTCTGGGTAACGAAAATGATACCTACGGTGAAGTGCAACTGGGTCAGGAAGTATTCAACAAAGATGGCAAGACTTTCTATGTTGATTCCATGTTTGCCATGGCTTCCAACGGTTCAAACGACTGGGAAGGTACCGGTACTGTTTGTAACTTCGATGCCAAACAGTGCAATGGTGATTCTGACTTCGCTCTGCGTCAGTTCAACGTACAAGCCAAAGGCTTGCTGAACTTTGCTCCTGAAGCAACCCTGTGGGCTGGTAAGCGTTACTATCAACGCCATGACATCCACATCTCCGACTTCTACTACTGGAACATCTCCGGTGCTGGTGCTGGTATCGAAGGCATCCAGGCTGGTCCGGGTAAAGTCTCTTTCGCATGGGTACGTAACGACCGTAGCGCAAAAGACGTGTTCGGCGAGTACACCAATACCGGAACCAGTGCAGCTCCAAACTACGTGAAGAACGAAGATCTGAACGTAAATACTCTGGATCTGCGTTATGCCGGCATCCCGCTGTGGACCGATGCCTCTCTGGAACTGGGCGTGGATTACGCTCTGGTAAATGAAACCAATGATCAGAAAGCACTGAAGAAAGACCCGCAAGATGGCGTCATGCTGACTGCTGAACTGACCGCAGGCATCCTCGGTGGTTTCAACAAAACCGTGCTGCAATACGGTACCGAAGGTTACTCCAAGACCATGGCTTTCTACGGTGATGGTTCTTGGTACGGCGCTGAAGCCAAAGACGGTGCCGATGGTTTCCGTATCATCAACTGGGGCGTTGTTCCGATGGGCAACTCCTGGGAGATGGGTCATCAGTTGGTCTACGGTGTAGGCAACGAAATGTGGGATGGCAACGACAAGTACGAAACCATGTCCGCTGTTATCCGCCCGATGTACAAGTGGGATGACTTCAACAAGACCATCTTTGAAGGCGGTTACTTCAAGGACAACAACAAGTCCACCAATGGCAGCGAAGACAAAGATGCCGGCTACAAGTTGACCCTGGCTCAAGCCTGGTCTGCTGGTTCCAGCTTCTGGGCCCGTCCGGAAATCCGTGTGTTCGCCTCCTACCTGGCTAACGACGAAGACAAGAAAGTCTTCGAAGGCAATACCTCCAAAGACACCTACCAGTTTGGTGTGCAAGCAGAAGCTTGGTGGTAAGCAAAAGTTTAAGCTAAGTTAGTGACTGCCCCCTTATGGGGGCAGTTTTGTTTCGCCGGATCACGGCCACCGGATTATGGAGATAAGGAAAATGAAACGGGTAAAGATGTCTATTGCAGCCGTAATCACTGCGCTATTAACCGGTTGTGCCGGAAACATGGTTGTTCCTCTGCAAGAACATGGCTCGATCTTGAGCGATGCAGATCAAGCCAAGCAAGCGTTGGCCAAAGCCTCAAGCTGCTGTGTGGCGTTTAAAGATTTCAGTTATGCCCCCTTGCCTGAAGGTGAGACCTTGCTGGCCATTGATGGCAAGCAACCCACTTTTCAGTTTGATGAGGGGATGAGTTACTTTGCTGCTTATCGCTTGCCGACCAACACCGGCAATCTGGCGATCAGCCTGGCATCACAGGTGAGTAAAACCGTGATGGTGCCCAAGGTCATTATGCTGGATGCCGAGTTCAAGGTGACTCGGGTCCTGGGTGAGTCAGTATTCAGCTATCAGCCTGCTCACTTGCTCGATAACGACCGTATCGAAGGACGTGTTTTTGTTGACCGCAGCATGCCTGGCAACCCGGCCAGCGAAACATACATGATCGTTTATGCGCCCGCGGATAAGCTCTCAGGCAGCACAACAATCCTGCATCCATCAAAAGCATTTGCTCGCGCTAATGGTACCGTTGAGCCTGATATCAAGGATCCGGTGATCCCGCACTCCCCGTGGGGTTTGGTGCAGATCAAAGTCAAAGATATGGCCCGTGGGAGTGGCCTTGAAGCGGTATTCAAACCCGAATATGCCGACAAGGTGGCCATGAGCCAGGGTCAGCAGGCTGCCGCGATAGCGACTACCGCAGCCGTTACCACAACTGCAACAGCTGCGGTCGCAGCCAAACCTGCTCCTGCCATGCTGAGTGAAACTGAAGCCTTCTATCAGAGCCAGATCGAAAAAGCGGTCAAGGCGGGGGATATCGACAAGGCGATGAAGCTGGTGAACGAGGCCGAGCGGGCCGGTTCAACCAAGGCAAAAAGCGTGTTTATTGATGCGGTCAAGCGCTCGCAAAAATAGAGTAATACGACCATTTACTGGTCAGATATATTTATTGAGGCCTCCCTTGTTGGAGGCCTTTTTAATCGGTAGACTGTAATAAATAAAAATCACGAGTTACATTTAGTTACAATGAGTTGCTGTTTGATGTAAATGGCATTATTGAAATACAAAATGAAACTGCTATTTATATGTCTTTGTAATAGAGTGATAATGCGGATTATTAACTTATATTAGTGTTGTTTTTTAGCTGCTAAACAAGTTGTGATCTTCCCTCCAAATTCAATATTCCCCCGCCTTCGAAAGCAGCAATTTATGACCCGCTGGGTTATATTCTGATGGTCAAAATAAACAAGCCCGACTCGAAGATATCTGAATGAATCAGTCCTTATTTCATCCAGATAGATCGTTCAGGGACGACAATCCATTCAGGAGCGCACACAATGTTCAAAAATGCTTTCTCTAATCTGCAAAAGGTTGGTAAGGCGCTGATGCTGCCAGTATCAGTCTTGCCAGTCGCAGGTATTCTGCTGGGGGTGGGTGCTGCCCACTTCAGCTGGATGCCGGAAATTGTCTCCCAATTGATGGAGCAAGCCGGTGGTTCTGTATTTGGCCAGATGGCCCTGCTGTTCGCAGTGGGTGTTGCTCTGGGCTTTACCAATAACGACGGTGTATCCGGTCTGTCAGCCATCGTTGGCTACGGCATCATGGTCGCAACCCTGAAGGTCATGGCACCTGTGATGGGTGTTGAAACCATCGAAACCGGCGTGCTGGGTGGTATCCTGGCCGGTGGTATCGCTGCCTGGGCGTTCAACCGTTTCTACAAGATCCAGCTGCCAGAGTACCTGGGCTTCTTCGCGGGCAAACGTGCCGTACCCATCATCACCGGTTTCCTCTCCATCGGTCTGGGTGTGATCCTGTCCGTGATTTGGCCGCCAGTGGGTGGCGCCATCGGTGCCTTCTCTGACTGGGCTGCCAACCAGAACCCGGTACTGGCCTTCGGTATCTACGGCGTGGTTGAGCGCTCCCTGATCCCGTTCGGTCTGCACCACATCTGGAACGTACCGTTCTTCTATCAGGCTGGTACCTGCGTCAACGGTGCCGGTGAAACTGTTCACGGTATCATGACCTGCTTCCTGACTGCTGATGACGCGTCCCGCGCTGCCGGTAACGGCTTCGGTCAGCTGGCTGGTGGCTACCTGTTCAAAATGTTCGGTCTGCCTGCTGCTGCGTTCGCCATCGCTCACGCTGCCAAGCCGGAAAACCGCGCCAAGATCGTTGGTATCATGGCCTCTGCTGCCCTGACCTCTTTCCTGACCGGTATCACCGAGCCGATTGAATTCTCCTTCCTGTTCATCGCTCCGGTTCTGTACGCAATCCACGCTGTACTGGCTGGTCTGGCTTATGTGCTGACCAACTCTCTGGGTATCGTACACGGTCACACCTTCTCCAACGGCTTCATCGACTTCGTGGTGCAATCACCGCGTGCCGACAACATGCTGCTGCTGGTTGGTCTGGGTCTGGTTTACGCGGCCATCTACTACGTGGTATTTAGCTTCGTTATCCGTGCCATGAACCTGAAAACCCCGGGTCGTGAAGACGAGACTGCTGAAGAGACCGTTGGCCAAGGCAAAGACGAGATGTCTGCTGCTCTGGTTGCCGCCTTCGGTGGTAAAGAGAACATCGCTTCTCTGGATGCCTGCATCACCCGTCTGCGTGTTGGCGTGAAAGATGTTGCCAAGGTTGACCAGGCTGGTCTGAAGAAGCTGGGTGCTGCCGGTGTGGTAGTGGCTGGTTCCGGCGTTCAAGCCATCTTCGGTACCAAGTCCGACAACCTGAAAACCGACATGGACATCTGGATGAAGAGCAACTAATTCTGTTGCCTGAATATCAGCGTGTTTGAAGAGGGAGGCGAAAGCCTCCCTCTTGCTATTTGTGGTTATGGAGCGTGCGAGTCGCTGTAGATCGATCTCGGCAGGAGTCTCTTTGCCCAAGATGCGATGTGTAACGTGATGCCCTATGTCGGCACAACTGCTGGTGTGCCTCGCGGCGCCTTATCGCACGTCATCACCAGATAAACCCATATAAAGTCAGCCAATAAAAAGAGCGCCACCTGGGCGCTCTTTTGTCGAGTCGAGGGGATTAGAGTTTCTCCAGATCCCGCTCGATTTCGCTGATCTTGTTCTGTACCACTTTTTCCAGATGGCGTAGGTCGCGCAGGATCTTCTGCTTGATGTCCGGGTCGGCCTGCTGATGGACGCCCTGGGTCAGGTTATCCAGCTCATCCACCACATATTTGAGGTTGGCGTTGATCTCGGTGACATCCTTGTACTCATGGGTACCGGAGTCGACCAGCATGGTCTTGCGCTGGCGGGGATACTTGAATTTGACACTCTTGGCGAAGAACTCGCCCTTCTGCTTCTTGAAGTAGATCTTGAGGATGTCGTGGTTGGCCTCCTGGCGCAGGGTGTAGCTGTCGACGGAGGCGGGATCCTGGATCCCCAGGCTCTTCAGATTCTCGTACATCAGGCTTCCTCGGTTTGAAACGATCCTGTCTCATCCATCTTAACCGATGCCTCATGGCTTGCCTGTGACAGGGGCGCCAAAATCAAAAGGGCGCCATCAGGCGCCCTTTTCATCACAGCAATGCTGATTACTCGTCGATGGAGCGCAGCAGAGCGTTGATGCCGACTTTGGCGCGAGTCTTGGCATCCACCTTCTTGACGATCACCGCCGCGTAGAGGCTGTACTTGCCGCACTTGGAGGGCAGGGAGCCGGAGACGACCACGGAGCCAGCCGGTACGCGGCCGTAGTGGATCTCGCCGGTTTCGCGGTCATAGATGCGGGTGGACTGGCCGATGAAGACGCCCATGGAGATGACGGAACCTTCCTCGACGATGACCCCTTCAACCACTTCGGAGCGGGCACCGATAAAGCAGTTGTCTTCGATGATGGTCGGGTTGGCCTGCAGCGGTTCCAGTACGCCGCCGATGCCGACGCCGCCGGAGAGGTGAACGTTCTTACCGATCTGGGCGCAAGAGCCGACAGTGGCCCAGGTATCAACCATGGTACCTTCGTCAACGAAGGCGCCGATGTTGACATAGGAGGGCATCAGCACGGTATTGGGGGCGATAAAGGAGCCTTTGCGGGCTGTTGCCGGCGGCACCACGCGCACACCTGCTTCCTTGAACTGTTCGGCAGTGTAGTTGGAGAACTTGAGGGGAACCTTGTCGTAGTACTGGGCATCGTCGCCCTTGATGATGCCGTTGTCGTTGATGCGGAAGTAGAGCAGTACCGCTTTCTTCAACCACTGATGGACAACCCACTCACCGGCGATCTTCTCGGCAACCCGCGCCTTGCCAGAGTCCAGCAGGTCGATGGCTTGCAGGATGGCGGACTTGGTGGTGCTATCCACGGAGCCCGGAGTAATGGTGTCGCGGCGCTCGAAGGCCGCTTCAATGATCTGTTGCAACTCGGTCATGACAGGTTTCCTTTAAAAAATTCTGTTTGTTGTATCACACTTTTCCGACTGTTTTTAAGGGGTTGACCGGAATTCTTCCGGCCAGCTGCCATTTCTTCATCCGGTGTTTGCCAACCAGTTGTTTGGCATGGCAAAAAACGCCCGACAACCAGCCTCTTTCGAATCACTCTTCGCTTAATCCAGCACCGACTGCTGGGGGTTGAGTTGGTGTACCAGTCGCTCTTCCAGCTGTTTTTGCTGCTCGGCGGTCAATGGTTCGCCATCGAGGCTGGTCAGGCTGAAAAAGTCCTCGACCCTCTCACCGAAAGTGGCAATTTTGGCGGCGTGCAGCGACAGCCCGCACTGCTGGAAAACGGCACCGATCCGGGCCAGCAGGCCGGGGGTATCGAGGGCAGTCAGCTCCATCAGGGTGTGACGGCTCTCCCCTTTATGTGGCAGGAAGACCACCCGGGTCGGCACGCTGAACTGGCGGTGGCGCCGTGACAACGGCTTGTTGCGCAGCACCAGCTTGCCCGGCTCCTGCAGCGCCTTCTCCAGCGCCTTCTTGATGGTGGCAGTGCGGTTAGGGCTGATGGGCTCGCCGCTTGGCTCCAGTACCACGAAGGTATCGAGCACATAGTTGCTGCGCGAGTTCATGATCTGGGCGTCGTGGATGTTAAGGTTCTTCTGATCCAGCGCCGAGGCGACGGTGGCAAACAGATTCGGGGTATCGCGGCAGTAGATAAATACCTCGCTGCCGCCGCGGGTCGGATGTTTGCCGATGATCACCAGCGGTGCCGGATTGTCGCCATGCTCGATGATGTGGCGGCAGTGCCAGGCGATCTGCTCCGGGCTGTGACGCAGGAAGTAGTCGGCCTTGAAATCGGCCCAGAGCTGGTTGATCGCTTCTTCCGATACATCCCGTTGCGCAAGCAGCTGCTTGGCCTGACGCTGGTTTTCGCGAATGCGCAGCCGCATGTCGGGCGGGTTCTCCAGCCCCTGGCGCAGCGCCTTCTGGGTCGCGAAGTAGAGCTCCCGCAGCAGGGTGCCCTTCCAGTCGTTCCACAGGGTATCGTTGGTGGCGCAGATATCGGCCACGGTGAGGCAGTAGAGCAGGTCGAGATGCTGCTCGTCGCGCACCTTCTGGGCAAAGTCGGTGACCACGTCGGGATCGTAGATATCGCGGCGCTGGGCGGTAACCGACATCAGCAGATGGTGGCGCACCAGCCAGGCGACCAGTCGGCTCTCGTAGCGATCCAGACCGTGCAGCTGGCAGAACTCCAGCGCATCGACGGCGCCGAGCTCCGAGTGATCGCCGCGCCGCCCTTTGGCGATGTCGTGGAACAGGGCGGCGATGCTGAGCAGCTCCGGTTTGCGCAGCCGGGTGAAGACCTCGTGGCAGAGCGGGTGGCTCTGGCGACTGGCCGGATTAGGGAACTGGTGAATGTTCTTGAGCAGCCGGTGGGTGTGCTCATCCACCGTGTAGGCGTGGAACATGTCGAACTGCATCTGGCCGACGATCAGGTTCCATTGAGGCAGATAGGCGGCGAGGATGCCGTACTTGTGCATCAGTGTGAGCGGCAGGCCGATGCCGTTGGGGTGGCGCAGCAGCGCCATAAAGAGGCGACGGCAGTCAGGCAAGTCCTGCAGCCAGCAGTTGAGTTTGCGGCGTGCCTCGCGCAGTTGGCGCAGGGTTGCCGAGTGGATGCCGGCAATCTCGGGATGCTGGGCCATCTGATAGAAGAGGCGCAAGATGGCGGCCGGTTCACGGCTAAACAGCTCCGCATCCACTGCATCGATGAGGCGGCCACGGAGCTGGAACTCGTCGGAGAGGCGGCGCACATCCATGGCGGTGTTGCCGAGGATCGCTTCGTCAAACAGCTGCAGCAGCATCTCGTTGAGCTCGGAGACCCGCCGCACCGTCTGGTAGAAGCGCTTCATCATCTGCTCGACCGGAGTGTTGCCTTCCCCCTCGAATCCCAGCATCTGGGCTACGGTGCGCTGGCGATCGAACAGCAGGCGGTTATCTCCCTTGTTGATCGCCATGTGCAGGGCAAAGCGCACCTTCCAGAGAAAATTCTGGCAGTCGAGCAGTTCGCGATACTCGGCGCGGTTGAGAAAGCCGTGGCTGGTCATCTCGAACAAGGTAGTGGCGCCAAAGTGGCGGCGGGCGACCCAGGCAAGGGTCTGAATATCCCGCAGACCGCCCGGATTGCTCTTGAGATCGGGCTCCAGCTTGTAGGCGGTGCCGAGAAACTGTTGATGACGCTCCGCCTGCTCCTGGCGCTTGGCGCGAAAGAAGGCTTCGCTTGGCCAGAAGTGCTGGGGGCCGGTGGCCTCTTTCAGTTGCCGGAAGCCCTCCTGGCGACCTGTGATGTAGCGGGCCTCAATGAGGTTGGTGGCGACCGTAATATCGGCACGCCCCTGCTCGAGACACTCCGCCACGTTGCGCACCGCCTGACCCACCTCCAGCTTGAGATCCCACAGCAAGGTGATGAACTCGCCGATCCGCAGTCCCAACACCTCGTCCAGTTCGTCGCCGTCATAGAGGATCAGCAGGTCGATGTCGGAGTGGGGGTGCAGCTCGCCACGGCCATAACCGCCTACCGCGATGAGGGTGAGGTCGCTCTTGTCGAAGCCGAACTTCTGCCACAATCGGCAGAGCAGCTGATCCATGTATTCGGAGCGGGTGGCGACCAGCTCGATGATGTTGTCGCCGGCATCAAAACGGGCGTGCAGCCAGCCGAGAAAGCGGCTCAGGTACTCTTTGCAGTTGTCGCGAGTGAGCTGGTCATCGGGTAACAAATGGGGGGAAAGCAGGCTGGCGTCCATGGCATCTCACACACAGTGGCAGGCAAACGGCTGAAACAGAAGTAAAAACCCCGGCGCTTTGGAAGTTCAGGGCCGGGGTTCGATGTTAGCTGTGTTTGATGAAGCGGTCGATAGTGTCATCGGGGCGCAAGGTGAGCACCTCGCAGCCATCCTCGGTCACCAGCAGGGTGTGTTCCCACTGGGCGGAGTCGCCGCCATCCTTGGTGGTCACGGTCCAGCCATCCTTCGGATTGACCTTGCAGTGATACTTCTTGCTGTTGACCATCGGCTCGATGGTGAAGCACATGCCCGCTTTCAGCTCCAGCTTGCCGCTGTTGCGGTAGTGGAGGATCTGCGGCTCTTCGTGGAACTCGGCACCGATGCCGTGACCGCAGTAGTCACGCACCACGGAGAAACCGGCCTTCTCGACGATGGGCTGGATGACAGCGCCAATCTCGGTGATGCAGGCACCCGGACGCACCTTCTTGATGGCGGCGTAGAGGCTCTCTTGCGCAACCTTGCAGAGCTGGCGGCGCAGCGGGGTGGTTTCACCCACGATAAACATGGCCGAGGTATCGCCGTGGTAGCCATCCTTGATAACGGTGATATCCAGGTTGATGATGTCGCCATCGCGCAGCTTCTTGTGATTCGGGATACCGTGGCAGATCACATCGTTCACCGAGGTGCAGATGGATTTGGGGAAGCCATGGTAATTGAGCGGAGCTGGAACCGCCTGTTGTACGTCGACAATATAGTCGTGGCAGAGGGTGTTCAGTTCGTCAGTGGTGACGCCAGCTTTGACATGGGGCGCAATCATGACCAGCACATCGGCGGCCAATTGGCCGGCAACGCGCATCTTTTCAATCTCTTCCGGTGCCTTGATTTTAATGGACATGGGATCTCTCTTGCGGCCTGCCGCTGGGCCTGCGAGGGCAGACAGGACAGGTAATGAAAAATAGATGCGTTTGCAATCAGGGCAAAATTTTATCCGCAACCCCCGCGTACTTCCAGTGTGATTGTCATCACAACGTCAAATCGGCGTCGCAGCATCCTCTGGCGGGATCCATATTTACACCTGTTTAGGGTGTCGGCCGGTGGTGTCCTGAACAAAGTTATGGTATAAAGCGCGCCGGAATGGGGAACTTGCGTCCCGATTTCATCACCCTTACTTAAACAACACACACACATCGACACATATGCCGGGGTGCCTTAACGGGTCGGTTATATGGGATGTGTGGAGGCCTAACCCCAATACAGAGGTATAAAATGGCTAAAGTTTCTATGCGCGACATGCTGCAAGCCGGCGTTCACTTCGGTCACCAGACTCGTTACTGGAACCCGAAAATGAAATCCTACATCTTCGGTGCCCGCAGCAAAGTTCACATCATCAACCTGGAAAAAACCGTTCCGATGTTTGACGATGCCATGAACTTCATCAGCTCCGTAGCTGCCAAGAAAGGCAAGGTACTGTTCGTTGGTACCAAGCGTGCCGCGTCTGAAGCCGTAAAAGAAGCCGCTGAGCGTTGCGACCAGTTCTATGTAAACCACCGCTGGCTGGGCGGTATGCTGACCAACTGGAAAACCGTTCGTCAGTCTATCAAGCGCCTGAAAGATCTGGAAACCCAGAGCCAGGACGGTACCTTCGACAAGCTGACCAAGAAAGAGGCGCTGATGCGTACTCGCGAAATGGAAAAGCTGGAGAAGAGCCTGGGTGGTATCAAGAACATGGGCGGCCTGCCTGACGTTCTGTTCGTTGTCGATGCCGACCACGAGCATATCGCTATCAAAGAAGCCAATAACCTGGGTATCCCGGTAGTTTCCATCGTTGATACCAACTCCAACCCGGACGGCGTTGACTATGTCATCCCGGGTAACGACGACGCTATCCGTGCCGTACAGCTGTACCTGAATGCTGCTGCTGACACCGTACTGGAAGCTCGCGCTCAGGACATCGTTGTTCAAGCCGAACAAGATGGCTTCGTTGAAGCTGAGTAATTGATAAGGACTGTAAAGCCCTTATTAACCAAGCTGATGTAATTGGTTAGCAGGGGCCCTTGTGGCCCCTGTTTCTTGTCAATTCAAGACCGAGGATACTGGACATGGCTAACGTTACTGCCGCCCTGGTAAAAGAACTGCGCGAGCGCACTGCCGCTGGCATGATGGATTGCAAAAAAGCACTGGAAGAAGCTGCTGGTGATATCGAGCTGGCAATTGAGAACATGCGCAAATCCGGTCAGGCCAAAGCCGCCAAGAAAGCTGGCCGTATCGCCGCTGAAGGCGTTATCTTTGCTCGCACCGAAGGCAACGTTGCCGTCATGATCGAGCTGAACAGCGAAACCGACTTCGTCGCCAAAGATGCCAGCTTCATGGCAATGGGCCAGAAGATCGCTGACATCGCTGCGACCCAGAAAATTGCTGACGTTGACGCGCTGAAAGCCGCTGACTTCGGTAACGGCGAATCCGTCGAGCTGACCATCACCAACCTGATCGCCAAGATCGGTGAGAACATGAACCTGCGTCGCGTGATGCTGGTTGAAGGTGACAACCTGGGTACCTACGTTCACGGTTCCCGCATTGGTGTTATCACCAAGCTGACCGGTGGTTCTGCCGAGCTGGCCAAAGATCTGGCCATGCACGTTGCTGCCAACAGCCCGCAATTCGTCAAGCCTGAAGACGTGTCTGCTGAAGTCGTTGCCAAAGAGCGCGAAATCCAGATCGACATCGCCATCAACTCCGGCAAGCCGAAAGAGATCGCTGAGAAGATGGTTGAAGGCCGCATGAAGAAGTTCACCGGTGAGGTTTCCCTGACTGGTCAACCGTTCGTGAAAGATCCTTCCATGACCGTTGCTGAGCTGCTGAAGAAAGAAGGCGCTGACGTTGTTTCCTTCACCCGTTTCGAAGTGGGCGAAGGCATCGAGAAGCAAGAGACCGATTTCGCTGCTGAAGTTGCAGCCCAAATCGCGGCCGCTCAAAAGGCCTAATCGAACCGGTTTTTCCGTTTCCCCAGACCGCGACTTATGTCGCGGTCTTTATATGACCAGGAATCAGTGACATGAGTACCAATCCCAAACCTGCATACAGACGTGTTCTTCTGAAGTTGAGTGGTGAAGCCCTGCAAGGATCCGAGGGTTTCGGCATTGATCCGGCGGTGCTGGAGCGGATGGCCCAAGAGATCAAAGAACTGGTTGAGTTGGGTGTTCAGGTCGGTCTGGTCATCGGTGGCGGCAACCTGTTCCGTGGTGCCGGTCTTGCCAAAGCGGGCATGAACCGCGTGGTGGGCGACCACATGGGTATGCTGGCAACCGTGATGAACGGTCTGGCCATGCGTGATGCCCTGCATCGTGCTTATGTGAATGCCCGTCTGATGTCTGCCATCTCCCTGCAAGGCGTCTGCGACTCCTACAGCTGGGCCGAGGCAATCAGCCAGCTGCGTGCTGGCAAAGTCGTTATCTTCTCTGCCGGTACCGGCAACCCCTTCTTCACTACCGATTCTGCGGCTTGCCTGCGCGGGATCGAGATCGAAGCTGACGTGGTGCTCAAAGCCACCAAGGTTGATGGTGTATACAACGAAGATCCGGTCAAGAATCCGGATGCCGTGCTGTATCATGAACTGAGTTATGATGAAGTTCTTGAAAAAGAGCTCAAGGTGATGGATCTTGCTGCCTTTACCCTGGCACGTGACCATGATCTGCCGATCCGCGTGTTCAACATGAACAAACCGGGTGCCCTGCGCCGGGTTGTCATGGGTGAACCGGAAGGCACTCTGATCCACCACGTTGGTAAATAAGATAAAAGTGAGCCACCTGGCGCTCTTATCCTATCCATCACGTCAGTAAATAAGATAGACACGGGCCGTGTAGCGGCTCGTTCGCCAAAAGGAAAACCACTGTGATCAACGAGATTAAAAACGACGCCAAGGACCGTATGGGCAAGAGCGTAGAAGCGCTCAAGACTCAAATGTCCAAGATCCGTACCGGCCGCGCTCACCCGAGCCTGCTCGACGGCATCCAGGTTGAGTATTACGGTGCTGCCACTCCGCTGAAACAGTTGGCCAACGTCGTGGCAGAAGATGCTCGCACCCTCTCCATCTCCATTTTTGACCGCTCCATGATCCAGGCGGTAGAGAAGGCGATCCTGACCTCCGATCTGGGCCTGAACCCGTCCAGCAATGGCCAGACTCTGCGCGTGCCGCTGCCGCCGCTGACCGAAGAGCGTCGTCGTGACCTGACCAAGATCGTCCGTGCCGAAGCGGAAAATGCCCGTGTTGCCGTGCGCAACATCCGTCGTGACGCCAACGCCGACCTGAAAGCGCTGCTGAAGGACAAAGAGATCTCCGAAGACGACGACCGTCGCGCTCAGGAAGAGATCCAGAAACTGACCGACTCCTACGTCAAGCTGGTCGATGAGGCCCTTGCCGTAAAGGAGAAGGAGCTAATGGAAATCTAACCGTCTGAAAGGTATATTACGAGCGCCGTGTAGTGCCCCTGCACGGCGCTTTTGTCTTTGTGGGAGAATTACATGTCGCTTTTGGCTGCGTTGGGTGATTGTGCCAACTCGTCTTTACCCCGTCACGTCGCCATCATCATGGATGGTAACGGTCGCTGGGCCCAGAACCGAGGCAAGATGCGGGTTTATGGCCACAAGGCGGGCGTCAAGTCAGTGCGCGAGGCCGTTACCTTTGCTGCGCGTGCCAAGATCGAGGCATTGACCCTGTTTGCATTCTCCAGCGAGAACTGGCGCCGCCCGGAAGGGGAGGTCAGTGCCTTGATGGAACTGTTCATCACAGTGCTGGGTCGTGAGGTGCAGAAACTGCACAACAACGGGATCCGGCTCAAGGTGATTGGCGATACTGCTCGCTTTAGTGAGCGGTTGCAGGCCAAAATCGCCAAGGCGGAGGCCTTGACCGCCAATAACAAGGGGTTGACCCTGAACATTGCGGCCAACTATGGCGGCCAGTGGGATATCGCCCAGGCGGCCCGCAAGCTGGCTAAAGCAGTGGCGGCCGGTGAACTGGCCGCTGACGACATTGATGAATCCATGTTGACCCGCGAGGTTTGCATGGCCGATCTACCACCCGTGGACCTGTTGATCCGCACCGGTGGCGATCATCGCATCAGCAACTTTGTGTTATGGCAGCTCGCCTATGCCGAGCTCTATTTTACCCCGGTATTGTGGCCCGATTTCAACGAGGCCGAGTTCAGTGAGGCGGTTGCCTCTTTCGTTGCCCGCGAGCGTCGCTTCGGTTGCACGGGTGAACAGATACGGGAATTGATCGCCGAGCAGCAGACCGGCTAAACCCCGCTCCCAAGAGAGAGGTTTCTTTTGCTAAAACAACGAATTATTACTGCTTTGATGTTGATCCCCCTGGTGTTGGGGGCGCTCTTCTTTCTGCCATTGAAATTTTTTGCCCTGTTGGCTGCGCTGGTGTTTTTGTTGGCCAGTCGCGAATGGAGTGGGTTTGTCTCTGCTGCTCCGCAACAATGGTTACCCATCGTATTTTGTCTGTTGCTCGGTGCCAGCCTCTTTTGGCTGCCGGTGGAGCAACTCTGGACGCCCCACCTGCACCCCCTCGTGATGGGCGTGCTATGGACCGCGGTAAGCTGGTGGTTGCTGGGTCTGCTGCTGGTGCTGCGCTATCCCCAAAGCGCCAAGCTGTGGAAAGAGTCTATCTGGCTCAAGTCGCTGTTTGGTCTGGTGACCCTGGTTCCCTTCTTCTGGTCGCTGGTCGCCATCCGTGGTTACAACTTTTACCATGACCCCATGATGGGCGCCTGGATCCTGTTGTTCGTGATGGGACTGGTCTGGGCGGCAGATTCTGGCGCGTATTTTTTCGGCAAGGCGTTCGGTAAGCACAAGCTGGCACCGGCTGTGAGTCCGGGCAAAACCATCGAAGGGATGTGTGGCGGCCTCTTTACCGCCAGCCTGCTGGCCATCGGCGTTACCTGGTCGATGGGATTTGTTCCTGCCAAGATGATCACCGTGCTGTTTTGCTCTCTGCTGGCGGTGCTTGCCTCCGTACTCGGCGATCTGACCGAGAGCATGTTCAAGCGCGAAGCAGGCATCAAGGACTCCGGCACTCTGCTGCCTGGTCATGGCGGCATTCTTGACCGGATCGACAGCCTGACCGCCGCCCTGCCGGTGTTTCTGCTCAGTTATCTGCTACTCAGTCAGGAGTTTTGATGCACAAGTCACTGGTTATTCTGGGGGCCTCCGGCTCCATCGGTCAGAGTACCCTGAAAGTGCTGCGCCATAACCCGGGCAGTTGGCAAGTGTTGGCGTTGACCGCCGCCCGCAACGTGGATGCCATGTTGCGGGACTGCCTCGAATTCTCCCCCCGTTTTGCCGTGATGGTCGATGAGGATGCCGCCCGTGAACTGGCTGCCCGTCTGAAAGCGCACGGCAGTGCGACCCGGGTCATGTCTGGTGCAGCAGCCCTCTGCGATGTGGCCGCTCACCCCGATGCCCATAGCGTGATGGCCGCCATTGTGGGGGCGGCCGGTCTGGCCCCGACCATGGCCGCGGTACGTGCCGGCAAGCGTATTTTGCTGGCCAACAAGGAGGCGCTGGTGATGTCCGGTGCTTTCTTCATGGAAGCCGTGCGCGAGCATGGCGCCGAGCTGCTGCCCATCGACAGCGAACACAATGCCATCTTCCAGTGTCTGCCGACTGCCGTGCAGCGCCAGCCCGGTTTTTGCGATCTGGCGGCGGCGGGGATCAGCAAGATTTTGCTGACCGGTTCCGGCGGCCCGTTCCGTTACACCGAGATCGGCGAGCTGGCCAAGGTGACACCGGCGCAGGCCATCGCGCATCCCAACTGGTCGATGGGGGCCAAGATTTCGGTCGACTCCGCCACCATGATCAACAAGGGGCTGGAGTACATCGAGGCGCGCTGGCTGTTCAATGCGGCGCCCGAGCAGATCCAGGTGGTGATCCACCCGCAGTCGGTGATCCACTCCATGGTGCAGTACAAGGATGGCTCCGTGCTGGCTCAGCTTGGCAATCCGGATATGTGTACCCCCATCGCCCATGCGCTGGCTTATCCCAATCGCATCCCCTCCAGTGTGGAACCTTTGGATTTCTTCAGTGTCGGAGAGTTCAGCTTTATCCGGCCTGATTATGATCGCTACCCCTGTCTGGCGCTGGCCATCAATGCCTGCCAGAAGGGACAAGCGGCGACCACTGCGCTCAATGCAGCCAACGAGGAGGCGGTTGCCGCCTTCCTGGCCGGGCGCATCGGTTTTATGGATATTGCCCGGATCAACGAGGCAGTGATGCTGGCGCTGGAGAGCAGCGCCATCGGCTCGCTCGATGATCTGTTTGCCCTGGACGGTGCGGCAAGAGCCCGTGCTCACACTTTGATTGAGGAGCTTGGCTGATGGGCGGTGTGTTGTGGAATATCGGTGCCTTTGTTGTTGCGCTGGGCCTGCTGGTCGCAGTGCACGAGTTTGGTCACTTCTGGGTGGCCCGTCGTTGTGGCGTCAAGGTTGAGCGCTTCTCCATCGGTTTTGGCAAGGCGATCTGGCGCAGGATGGGTAAGGATGGCACCGAATATGTGCTGGCGCTGATCCCCCTCGGTGGTTACGTCAAGATGCTGGATGGTCGGGTCGACGAACTCAAACCCGGTGACGAGCAGTATGCCTTCAACCACAAGAGTGTCTGGGCGCGAATGGCGATTGTCGCCGCAGGTCCCATGGCCAACTTCGTGTTTGCCCTGTTTGCCCTCTGGCTGATGTTTATCATCGGGGTGCCGAGCGTCAAGCCGGTGATCGGTGAAGTGCGTCCGGCATCCATCGTTGCCGAGGCGGGTGTGCTGCCGGGGATGGAGATTGTCGGGGTCGGCGATGAGCAGACCGGTGACTGGGAGAGCGTCACCTACGCTCTTATCAGCCATCTGGGTGACGATGCTGTGACTCTCAAGGTGCAGGCACCCAATACCAGCTATGCCACCGATAAAACCTTGTCGCTGACCGGCTGGACCTTCGATTCGGATAAAGAGTCGCCCATCGGCAGCTTGGGAATTGTCCCCCTGAGTGGCAAAGTGCTGCCAGTCGTGGCTGCCGTGGTGGCCAAGAGTGCCAGTGAAAAGGCGGGGCTGCAGGTCGGTGACCGTATCAAACAGGTTGGCGATCAGCCTATTACCGCGTGGGCCCAGTTTGTCGAGTTGGTGCAGCAGGCACCGGGCGAACCCCTGCAAGTGGTGGTTGAGCGCAACAACAGTGATCTCAACGTGACCCTGACCCCGGATAGCCGCAAGGTGCAGGGCAAGCTGGTAGGATTCGTCGGTCTCTCGCCACAACTGGTTCCATTACCGGATGAATATCGAATTCTGTTACAGTATGGGCCTTTGCAGGCGCTGTGGCATGGCGCGGACAAGACCTGGAGCCTGATCACGCTCACCTTTGACATGATTGGCAAGTTGATCGGTGGCATCGTGTCGCTGGACAACCTGAGTGGCCCCATCTCCATTGCCAAGGGCGCCGGCAGCAGTGCCGACTATGGTCTGGTCTATTTCTTGAGTTTTCTGGCGCTGATCAGCGTCAACCTGGGAATTATCAATCTGTTCCCCCTGCCGGTGCTCGATGGTGGCCATCTGGTCTATTTCCTGATCGAAGCGGTCACCGGCAAGCCGGTATCAGAGAAAATACAGGAAGTGGGTTTCAGGATCGGCGCCGCCATTCTGATGTTATTGATGGGCATTGCGCTGTTTAACGATTTCGCTCGCCTCTGAGGCCAGAGCATCAACAAGGACACATAAGAACAAAATGGCTGTTAAAAAAGCATTGGTGTTGAGTTGCCTGCTGGGTGCCAGTTTCCTGGCCCAGGCGGCCCCTGCCTCTTTTGTGGTGCAAGATATCCAGGTCGAAGGTCTGCAACGGGTGACCCTGGGTGCCGCACTGTTGAACCTGCCGATCCGGGTCGGTGATACCGTCGACTCCGTGGCTCTGGCCAGCGCCATCAAAAAGCTTTATGCCTCGGGTAACTTCGAGGATGTGAAGGTTTACCGTGACGGCCAGGTGCTGCAGGTGATGGTCAAGGAGCGTCCGACCATCTCCAGCATCGAGTTTGCCGGCAACAAGGATATCAAAGAGGAGCAACTGACCCAGAGTCTGGAGTCCTCCGGTATCCGTGTGGGTGATCCGCTGGATCGCACCGTACTCACTTCCCTCGAGAAGGGACTGGAAGATTTCTACTATGGCGTGGGTAAATACTCCGCCAAGGTCAAGGCCATCGTCACCCCGTTGCCGCGCAACCGCGTCGACCTCAAGTTCACCTTCGTGGAAGGGGAAGCGGCCAAGATCCAGCAGATCAACATCGTCGGCAACAGCGTCTTCCCTGAAGAGAAGCTGATTGCCCAGCTCTCCCTGCGCGACGAAGTGCCCTGGTGGAACTTCACCGCCGATCAGCGCTATCAGAAGCAGAAACTGGCCGGCGATATCGAGACCCTGCGCTCCTACTACATGGATCGCGGCTATATCCGCTTCCAGCAGGAGTCTACCCAGGTCTCCATGACCCCCGACAAGAAGGGCGTCTACGTCACCCTCAACATCAAGGAAGGGGATCAGTACAAGGTCTCCGGTGTCCAGCTCAAGGGTGACCTGATCGACCGCGGTGGCGAGATGAAGGGATTGATCCCGATCGCTGCCGGCAGCATTTACTCTGCCAGTCAGGTGACTCATACCGAAGAGGTGCTCTCCAAGTTCCTCGGCCGTTACGGCTACGCCTATCCGAAAGTGGTCACCTTCCCACAGGTCAATGACAAGACCAAGGAAGTCGAGCTGATCGTCAACGTTGAGCCTGGCCCCCGTGTCTATGTGCGCAACATCAACTTCAGCGGTAACGCCACCACCGAAGACCAGGTGCTGCGTCGCGAGATGCGCCAGATGGAAGGCACCTGGCTCTCCTCCGACAACATCGAGCAGTCCAAGAGCCGTCTCAACCGCCTTGGCTACTTCGAGAGCGTCGAAGTGGACACCAAGCGGGTGCCGGGCAACGATGACCTGGTTGACCTCGACTTCAAGGTCAAGGAGCAGCCAGCAGGCTCCATCAACGCCGGTATCGGTTACGGTACCGAATCGGGTCTGAGCCTGCAGGCGGGGATCTCTCAGAATAACTTTATGGGTACCGGTAAAACGGTCTCCATCAACGCCAGCACCAACGACTACTCCAAGAACGTTGACCTGAGCTACAACGACCCCTACTTCACCGTAGATGGTGTCAGCTTGGGTGGTCGGGTCTACTACAACCAGTTCCGCGCCGATGATGCCGATATCGTCGATTACGAGAACGAAACCATCGGTTTCCGTCTCTCCAGCGGCTTCCCGGTCAACGAGTTCAACCGTCTCGACTTCAGTACCGGTATCGAGAGCACCAAGCTGAGTCGCCCCTCATTCAATAGCCAGAACTATCAGGAATGTCTAAAGGACAATCCGGATACTGACGGCAATACCTATTGCTGGGATCAGTGGAACGATAACCGCCAGTCGGTGCAGATGGATCAGTTCTGGAATCTCTATTCACAGGATGGTTCCAATCTTGACTTCGTGACCATCGATGTGACCGCTGGTTGGACCCGCTCCACCCTAAACAAGGGGATGTTCCCGACAGCCGGTGACCGCCAGCGTGTCAACGCCAAGGTGACCGTGCCGGGCATGGAGCTGCAGTACTACAAGCTCTCCGCCGAAGATGCCCACTACTTCCCGCTCGATGCGGATCATAACTGGGTGATGATCGGCAAGGGGCGCGTCTCATACGGTAACGGCTATGGCGATGACCCCATGCTGCCGTTCTTCGAGAACTACTATGCCGGTGGTTTCGATACGGTACGTGGCTTCAAGAGCAACACCATTGGTCCCAAGGCGATTTACAAGACCTACAACAAACCGGGGGTTGGCACTTGTACTGGCAGTCAACCTTGTGAGACCGGCAGTTATGAAGGTTCCGACACCTCGGTGGGCGGTAACGCTCTGGCCGTTGCAACACTGGAGCTGGTCTTCCCGACCCCGTTCGTCTCCGAGACCTATCGTCCGCAGATCCGTTCCACCGTCTTTATGGACGCAGGTACCGTCTGGAGCACCGATTTTGCCAACGGGGCATATCCTTGTACCGCTGGGGCAGATTGCAACTACTTGAGCCAAGACTACTCCAGCCCGGGCAATATCCGGGTCTCTGCCGGTGTCTCCCTGCAGTGGCTCTCGCCGATGGGCCCGCTGGTGTTTGCCTTGGCCAAGCCGATCAAGAAATATGAAGGGGATCGCACCGAAGTCTTTTCCTTCAACATCGGTCGTACTTTCTAAGCAGAGTTTCGCCCCCACCCATGCGGTGGGGGTCTTCAATGATGGGACGCGCGGTATGCGTGCCTCACCAGGTAACAAGACGGTCCTAACGCCGCTTGCATAATCGGGTAAATCAGGTAGCCCTCGCCATGAGGGAACAAGGAGTAAGTGTGAATAAAGCGTTGAAAGTAGCTGGTTTGAGCTTTGCACTGATGGCTGCCGGCATGGGTTCTGCCTTCGCTGAGACCAAGATCGCCGTGGTTGATATGGGCGAAGTCTTCCAAAAGCTGCCCCAGCGTGAAGCCGTTGCAGCCAAGCTGAAAGGTGAATTCGAGCCGCGTATGCGTGAGCTGCAGAAGCTGGAACAGGAAGGCCAGAAGCTGGTCGAGAAGTTCCGCAAGGATGAAGCCTTCATGAGCGCCGAGCAGAAGAAGCAGAACCAGGAGAAGTTGGCCAAGCTGCAGATGGAGTTCAACCAGAAGCGTCAAGCCTTTGAGCAGGACAACGGCCGCCGTCAGTCCGAAGAGCGCAACAAGATCCTGACCAAGGTGCAGGCTGCCATCGATTCCATCGCCAAGAGCAATGGTTACGATCTGGTGTTGGAGCGCAATGCCGCCCCGTATGCCGCCAGCAAGCTGGACATCTCCGGCCAGGTTATTTCTCAGGTAAGCAAGAGCAACTAATTGATGGCATTCACTCTCGCACAGCTGGCCCAGCAACTGGGGGCCCAGGTCCATGGCGACGGAACCCTGGAAATCCGCAAGGTAGCGACACTGGAAAAGGCCGGGGAGGGGGATATCACCTTCCTGTCCAACAAAAAGTACCGGCACTATCTGGAGCAGAGCAAGGCGACCGCCGTGCTCATTACCGAAGCGGATCTGCCATTTTGTCCCACCAATGCCCTGGTGCTCAAAGATCCCTATGTGGGCTTTGCCCGGGTAGCCCAACTGCTGGACACCACCCCGCAGCCGGCCACGGATATTCATCCGAGCGCCGTTATCGCGGCTGACGTGCAACTGGGCGAGAGAGTGGCTATCGGCGCCAATGCAGTGATCGAATCCGGCGTCGTGCTGGGTGACGATGTACGCATTGGCCCGGGCTGTTTTGTTGGCAAGAACACCCGGCTGGGAGCCCGCTCCCGGCTATGGGCCAACGTCACCCTCTATCACAATGTGACCATGGGCACCGACTGTCTGGTTCAATCCGGCACAGTGATCGGGGCCGATGGTTTCGGTTATGCCAACGAGCGTGGCGAGTGGATCAAGATCCCCCAGCTCGGCGGTGTGACCATTGGCAACCGGGTTGAGATCGGTGCCTGTACCACCATTGACCGCGGTGCGCTGGAAGATACCCGCATCGCTGACAACGTCATCATCGACAACCAGTGCCAGATCGCCCACAACGTGGAGATCGGTTACGGCACCGCCGTGGCGGGCTCTACCGTGATGGCTGGTAGTCTCAAGGTCGGCAAATACTGTATCATTGGTGGCGCTTCCGTCTTTAACGGGCATATGGAGATCTGCGACCAGGCCACCGTCACCGGTATGGCCATGGTGATGCGACCCATTACCGAGCCCGGTGTCTACTCTTCCGGCATCCCTCTGCAAACCAATAAAGAGTGGCGCAAGACCGCCGCCCGGGTGATGCGTATCGAAGAGATGCACAAGCGGTTAAGCAAGCTTGAGAAGAAGCTGGATCAAGAATAATCACGATTGGTATAGGGTACTGTTTTGACTACTGAAAAGAAGAGCCTGGGTATCCAGGAAATCATGGATCTGCTGCCCCACCGTTATCCGTTTCTGATGGTGGATCGTGTAGACGACTACGAGATCAGCGATGAGCGCAAAACCCTGCGCGCCATCAAGAACGTCTCGTTCAACGAGCCGATCTTCCAGGGGCACTTCCCGGCCAAGCCGGTGTTCCCGGGCGTACTGATCCTGGAAGCGATGGCACAGGCCACCGGTATCCTGGCCTTTACCATGGTGGGCAAGCCGTCTCCCAACGAACTCTACTATTTTGCCTCAATCGACAACGCTCGCTTCAAGCGTCCGGTCGGCCCCGGTGACCAACTGGTGCTGGACGTGGAGTTCCTGAAAGAGCGTCGCGGTATTGCCAAGTTCACCGGTGTCGCCACCGTCGACGGTGAAGTGGTCTGTACCGCCGAGCTGATGTGCGCCAAACGCGAGGTTTAACACACGTGATCGACCAGACTGCCATCATTCATGATACTGCCATCGTCCATGAGTCTGCCGTGATCGGTAAAGGGGTTGAAATCGGCCCCTTTTCTGTCATCGGCGCCGAGGTGGAAATCGGTGACAACACCTGGGTAGGTTCCCATGTGGTGATCAAGGGCCCGACCAAGATTGGTCGTGGCAACAAGATCTTCCAGCACACCTCCATCGGTGAGGACTGCCAGGACAAGAAGTACGCCGGTGAGCGCACCTTCCTCGAGATTGGCGACAACAACGTCATTCGCGAGAACTGCACCTTCCACCGTGGCACCATTCAGGATCAATCCCTGACCAAGGTGGGCAGTGGCAACCTGTTCATGGTCAACGTCCACGTTGCCCACGACTGCATCATCGGTGACAACTGCATCTTCGCCAACAACGCGACCCTGGCGGGCCACGTGGTGATCGGTGACTTCGTGATCTTCGGTGGTCTCTCCGCCATTCACCAGTTCGGCCGCGTCGGTTCCCACGCCTTCGTCGGTGGCTGCGCTGCCCTGAACAAGGACGTGCCGCCCTACGTGATGGCCGCCGGCAACTACGCCAAGCCGTTCGGGGTCAACTCCGAAGGTCTGCGTCGCCGCGGTTTCAGCGCCGAGGCCATCTCTGCCGTCAAGCGTGCCTACAAAGAGATCTTCCGTTCCGGCAAGACCATCGAAGAGGTGCTGCCGGTGCTGATCGAGATGGCGCAAACCGAACCGGCCGTCCAGCTCTATGTGGACTTCCTCAAAGATAACGAGCGCGGGATCATCCGTGCCTGATCCGGTTCGTATCGGTATCGTCGCCGGAGAAGTCTCCGGCGACATTCTGGCTGCCGGTCTGGTGCGCGAGCTGCAGGCCCGTTACCCGGATGCGCAGTTCGAAGGGATCGCCGGGCCGCGGATGCAGGCCCTCGGCGTCAAGGCCTTGTTCGAGATGGAAGAGCTCTCCGTCATGGGGATCACCGAGGTGCTGGGCCGTCTGCCGCGCATCCTCAAAGTCCGTCGCGAACTGTTGCGCCACTTTATTGCCAATCCGCCCGATATCTTCATCGGCGTGGATGCACCGGATTTCAATATCGGAGTGGAGCTGAAACTGCGCCGCGCCGGTATCAAGACGGTTCACTATGTCAGCCCCTCGGTGTGGGCTTGGCGCCAGAACCGCATTCACAAGATCAAGGCCGCTACCGACATGGTGCTCGCCTTCCTGCCGTTCGAGAAAGCCTTCTACGACCGCTTCGACGCCCCTTGCCGTTTTGTCGGTCACACCATGGCGGATGACATTCCATTGGTGCCGGATCAGGCTGCCGTGCGTCGCAATCTCGGTATCGATGCCAATCGCCGCTGGCTGGCGGTGCTGCCGGGCAGCCGCACCGCAGAAGTGGGCTTTATGTCCCCCCTGTTTCTCGAGGCGTGCAAACACCTGACGGTGCGCTATCCGGATCTCGGTTTTATCGTGCCGCTGGTCAACCAGAAACGGCGCGAGCAGTTTATGGCCATCAAGGCCGAGGTAGCGCCGGGTCTCGACATGGTGCTGCTGGAAGGACAGGGCCGCGAGGCGATGATCGCCGCTGACGTGGTGATGCTGGCCTCCGGCACTGCGGCGCTCGAAGCCATGCTGGTGAAAAAACCGATGGTGGTGGGTTACAAACTCAAGCCCTTCAGCTATTGGCTGGCCCAGCGACTGGTGAAGACCGAATTTGTCTCTCTGCCCAACCTGCTGGCCGGGCGCATGCTGGTGCCGGAACTCATCCAGCACGAGTGCACTCCGGAGAATCTGGTGGAAGAGGTGAGCAAATATTTCGAGCACGACAACAGTGCGCTGGTCAACACCTTCACCGAGCTGCACCAGCTGATCCGCTGTAATGCCGACTCGCAGGCCGCCGATGCGGTGGCGGATCTGCTCGGCAGATAACGCTATTTCGGACCGTCGATTGCGCCGCGCAGCCCGTTAATCCGTTTTCCGAGCGGTGATGCCGCGTCAGTCGACCCCTGTCAGGCCCCACGGGGCCTGTTTTGATTCAAGGCTACAAGATGATGATCGATATTCCTGACGACAAGCTGGTTGCCGGTGTGGACGAAGTGGGCCGTGGTCCGCTGGTGGGTGACGTGGTCACCGCTGCGGTCATTCTCGATCCCGCCAATCCGATCGCGGGGCTCAACGACTCCAAGAAGCTCTCCGAGAAGAAGCGGCTGGCGCTGTTTGACGAGATCAAAGAGAAGGCGCTCGCCTGGGCCATCGGTCGCGCCACTCCGGAGGAGATCGACGAGCTCAACATCCTGCATGCCACCATGCTGGCGATGCAGCGCGCCGTGGCGGGACTGAAGGTGACGCCCGAGCTGGTCTTTATCGATGGCAACCGTTGCCCGGCATTGCCGATGGAGGCGCGCGCCGTGGTCAAGGGCGATAGCCTGGTGGCCGCCATCAGCGCCGCCTCTATCCTCGCCAAGGTGGCCCGCGACGGCGAGATGACCGAGCTGGACAGCCGTCATCCCGAGTACGGCTTTGCCCGCCACAAGGGTTATCCGACTGCGGAGCACCTCGCCATTCTGGCCGAGCGTGGCCCGTTGCCCGAATATCGCAAGAGCTTCAAGCCGGTGCGTCGCGCACTGGGGATCGAGTAGACCATGCCATTTAGTTTGAGCAGCGAGAGGAGATGACGATGGCTGACCCCCGTTTTATCCACCTGCGAGTCCACTCCGACTTCTCCATGGTCGATGGCCTGCAGAAGATCAACCCCATCGTCGGGGCGGCGGCGGCCAACAACATGCCGGCACTGGCGCTGACCGATCAGATGAACATGTGCGGTCTGGTGCGCTTCTATGGCGCAGCCCACGGCAAGGGGATCAAACCCATCGTCGGTGCCGACTTCTGGGTGCAGAGCGATGAGCTCGGCGACGAGCAGTTCCGTCTCACCCTGCTCGCCATGGATAACGACGGCTACCAGAACATCACCCTGCTTATTTCCCGCGGTTACCAGCGCGGCCATGTGCAGGGGCGGCCGGTTATCGACAAGAGCTGGCTCGCCGAGCATGCCAAGGGGGTGATCGTCCTCTCCGGCGGCCGCGAGGGGGATGTGGGCAAGTTCCTGCTCAAGGGCAACCGGCAGATGACCGAGCAGTGTGTCGCTTTCTATCAGACCCACTTCCCCGATGCCTACTACCTCGAACTGCTGCGTACCGGTCGACCCGACGAAGAGGTCTACCTGCACATGGCGGTGGCCATCGCCACCGAGTTCGAGCTGCCAGTGGTCGCCACCAACGAGGTGGTGTTCCTCAACGCCGATGACTTCGACGCCCACGAGATCCGGGTCGCCATCCACGATGGCTATACCCTGATGGACAAACGCCGCCCCCGTCGCTACAGCCCCCAGCAGTACCTGCGCAGTCAGGAGGAGATGGCCGAGCTGTTTGCCGACATCCCCGAAGCGCTGGAAAACACGGTGGAGATCGCCAAGCGCTGCAACGTGACGGTGCGTCTTGGCGAGTACTTCCTGCCCAACTTCCCGACCGGCGACATGACTACCGAAGATTTTCTGGTGGCCAAGTCGAAAGAGGGTCTGGAGGAGCGTCTCGAGTTTCTGTTCCCGGATCCGGCGGTGCGGGCCGAGCGCCGTCCCGAGTATGACGAGCGTCTCGACATCGAGCTGAAAGTGATCAACCAGATGGGCTTCCCGGGTTACTTCCTCATCGTGATGGAGTTTATCCAGTGGTCCAAGGACAACGGCATTCCCGTTGGCCCGGGCCGGGGCTCGGGGGCGGGTTCTCTGGTGGCTTACGCCCTCAAGATCACCGACCTCGACCCGCTGGAATTTGACCTGCTGTTCGAACGTTTCCTGAACCCCGAGCGGGTATCCATGCCCGACTTCGACATCGACTTCTGCATGGACAGGCGCGACGAGGTGATCGAGCACGTTTCCGACATGTATGGTCGGGAGGCTGTGTCGCAGATCATCACCTTCGGCAGCATGGCTGCCAAGGCGGTGGTGCGGGACGTAGGCCGGGTGCTGGGCCACGCTTACGGCTTTGTAGATCGCATCTCCAAGCTGATCCCGCCGGATCCGGGCATGACGCTCGCCAAGGCATTCGAGGCTGAGCCCAAGCTGCCCGAGCTCTACGAGCAGGATGAGGAGGTCAAAGACCTCATCGATATGGCCCGCCGCCTGGAAGGGGTGGTGCGCAACGCCGGTAAACACGCCGGTGGCGTGGTGATCGCACCCACCAAGATCACCGACTTTGCGCCGCTCTACTGCGATGACGAAGGCCATCACCCGGTCACCCAGTTCGACAAGAACGACGTGGAGTACGCCGGCCTGGTGAAGTTCGACTTCCTGGGTCTGCGGACCCTCACCATCATCGACTGGGCGCTCGGCATGATAAACCCGCGTCTTGCCAAAGAGGGCAAGCCGCCGGTGGACATTGCCGCCATCCCCATCGATGACAAGAAGTCGTTCGACCTGCTGCAGCGCTACGAGACCACGGCGGTATTCCAGCTGGAATCCCGCGGCATGAAGGATCTCATCAAGCGACTGCGCCCCGACTGCTTCGAAGACATGATCGCACTGGTGGCCCTGTTCCGACCGGGCCCGCTCCAGTCAGGCATGGTGGATAACTTCATCGACCGCAAGCACGGTAATGAAGCGATCTCCTATCCGGACGAGAAGTGGCAGCACGAGAGCCTGAAACCGATTCTGGAACCGACCTACGGCATCATCCTCTATCAGGAGCAGGTGATGCAGATTGCCCAGACCCTGGCGGGCTACACGCTCGGTGGCGCGGATATGCTGCGCCGTGCCATGGGTAAGAAAAAGCCCGAGGAGATGGCCAAGCAGCGGGCCGGTTTCGAGGAGGGCGCCGTCAAGAATGGCGTCGACGGCGAACTGGCGATGAAGATCTTCGATCTGGTGGAGAAATTTGCGGGCTACGGCTTCAACAAATCCCACTCCGCCGCCTATGCGCTGGTCTCCTACCAGACCCTCTGGCTCAAGACCCACTTCCCGGCCGAGTTTATGGCGGCGGTGATGACCGCCGATATGGACAACACCGACAAGATAGTGACCCTGGTGGACGAGTGCCAGCGGATGGGGCTCACCGTGATCCCGCCGGATGTGAACACCGGCCGCTATCGCTTCTCGGTCAACGAAGATGGCCATATCGTCTACGGGATCGGGGCGGTGAAAGGGGTCGGTGAAGGCCCTATCGACGCTATCCTCAGCGCCCGGGATCAGGACGGTCCGTTCCGCGATCTGTTCGACTTCTGCAACCGGGTCGATATCAAGAAGCTCAACAAGCGGGTGATGGAGAAGCTGATCCTCTCCGGCGCCATGGATCGGCTCGGCCCCCACCGCGCCGCCCTGATGGCGACGCTGGAGGAGGCGATGCGTGCCGCCGAGCAGCACGCCAAGGCGCAGGCGGTGGGGCAGGTCGACATGTTCGGCGTGCTCACCGAAGAGATTGACGACGTCAAGAAGGCCTTTGCCAACGTGCCGCACTGGCCTGACAAGGTGTGGCTGGAAGGGGAGCGCGAGACCCTCGGGCTCTATCTCACCGGTCACCCCATCAACCAGTACAGCAGCGAATTGCGTCGTTATACCTCGGGTCGCCTGTGCGATCTGCATCCCACCTCCCGTGATACCGTGACCACGGCGGCGGGGCTGGTGATCGCGGCCCGCAGCATGGTAACCAAGCGTGGCAACAAGATGGGGATCTTCACCCTGGACGACCGTTCCGGTCGCCTCGATGTGACCCTGTTCAGTGAAGCACTGGAAAAATATGAAGAATTGATGCAAAAAGACCGCATTTTGGTGGTTTCTGGACAGGTCAGCTTTGATGACTTCTCCGGTGGCCTTAAAATGTCGGCTCGAGAATTACTGGATATCAACGATGCGAGGGAGCGTTTTGCCAGAGCAATCCGCATCTCCCTCGATGAACAGCGGATTGATGATCGCTTTTTCCCGCGTTTGTGCGAGATTTTGGAGCCCGCCCGTGCCGGAGTCTGTCCGGTTCAGGTAAACTATCGTCGCCCCGGCTCCCGGGTGCGATTGACGCTCGGTACCGAGTGGCGGGTGACGCCCACCGATCAACTGATAGATGACTTGCGAGTCCTGCTTGGACGAGAGCGGGTTGAATTGGTTTTTGATTAGAGGTTCTAAGGCCCTATGAGTCTTTTTCTGGATTTTGAACAGCCGATTGCCGAGTTGCAGGCGCAGATTGATGAACTCAAACATGTGAGTGAAGGCAATCACGCCGTGGATCTGAAAGACGAGATCCGCCGGCTGGAGAAGAAAAACGAAGAGCTGACCAAGAAGATCTTCGGTGATCTGGGTGCCTGGCAGGTATCCCAGATGGCGCGTCATCCCCAGCGCCCCTACACCTTTGACTATATCGAGCATATCTTCACCGATTTCGACGAGTTGGCTGGCGATCGCGCCTATGCCGATGACAAGGCTATCGTCGGCGGCATCGCCCGTCTCGACGGTGAGCCGGTGATGGTGATTGGTCATCAGAAGGGTCGCGAGACCAAAGAGAAGATCAAGCGCAACTTCGGCATGCCGCGTCCGGAAGGGTACCGCAAGGCCCTGCGTCTGATGGAGATGGCCGAGCGCTTCAAGATGCCGATCATCACCTTTATTGACACCCCGGGCGCTTACCCCGGCGTCGGTGCCGAAGAGCGTGGCCAGTCCGAAGCGATTGCCCGCAACCTGAAAGTGATGGCCGGTCTGACCGTGCCGGTGGTCTGCACCGTGATCGGTGAGGGTGGCTCCGGTGGTGCGCTTGCCATTGGCGTGGGTGACCGCGTCAACATGCTGCAGTACTCCACCTACTCCGTCATCTCGCCGGAAGGGTGTGCCTCCATCCTGTGGAAGAGCGCTGACAAGGCCTCCGTGGCTGCCGAAGCGATGGGGATCACTGCCCAGCGTCTGAAAGAGCTCAAGCTGATCGACCATGTGATCGACGAGCCCCTCGGCGGTGCCCATCGCGATGTGGAGAAGATGGCCAAAAACCTCAAGGCCCGCATCAAGCAGGATCTGGACGCACTGCGTCCGCTCGATACCGAGCAACTGCTGGAGCAGCGTTACCAGCGTCTGCTGGGCTACGGCTACTGCTAAGCGCAGCCGTCAGCCCCGAGTATTCAGGCCCCCGTCATCGACGGGGGCTTTTTATTGCGGTTGTTCTGTAATTCAGGTGAGTGCCCCAACGTGCCCTGAAACGGCACAGCTCAGTCTTCGCGGGTGAGGGGCAGGGTTGGTATGCCATGTTATTGGTGATGGCTGTCATTAGCCTGCAGCATCCTTTGGCATTGCTAGCGGTGGCATGACAAGCCGCTTGATCATCCGATTGCGGCATAAAAAAGCGCCCCGGCTGTGCGGAGCGCTTTTACAGGTGTCTGGCAGTATTACAGTTCAATCTCGTCTGTAAGACCTTCATAGGCGATATCGATGGATTGCAGCTCCTTCTGCAGGCGATGTTTGTCTTTCAACGCCTCGATTTCACGCCATTTACGTTTTTTTCCCGTTGTCCCGCGGCTACGCGAACCGAGTTCAACCACCTCGTCATAATCGAAGTTGAACATTTCCATGGCTCCCTCCTTGGTTTTTATCGTTTTCACCACCCGTATAACATAACGAATCTGAAATTAAAACGTTTTCGTGACGACTCTATGACAGCGCTAAAAAAGCCCATGAAAAAAAACCGGGCCCCTTGGTGGGGGCCCGGTTTTTATCAGAAAAAAGAACCTATTACAGGCGGCTTGCCAGCATGGTTTCCAGCTTGCCCTGGTCGATGGCGAACATGCGGATACCTTCGCCCAGCTTCTCGTGAGCCATGGCATCCTGGTTCAGTTCCCAGCGGAATTCGGCTTCGGTCATCGGAGTCGGTTTGGCCTTGCGCTCACCGGTGTAGTCCAGTTTGCGTACCACGGCGCCTTCGGTCTTGCTCAGCTCTTCCAGCAGGGCCGGGCCAATGGTCAGGCGGTCGCAACCGGCCAGTTCCAGGATCTCGCCGGTGTTGCGGAAGCTGGCGCCCATCACGACGGTCGGGTAGTCGTGCTGCTTGTAGTAGTTGTAGATGGAGGTGACGGAGACCACGCCCGGATCTTCGCTGGCGGTGTAGTCACGGTTGTGCTTGGCCTTGTACCAGTCGAGGATGCGGCCTACGAACGGGGAGATCAGAAAGGCACCGGCTTCGGCACAGGCACGGGCCTGGGCGAAGGAGAACAGCAGGGTCAGGTTGCACTGGATACCCTCTTTCTCCAGTACTTCAGCGGCACGGATCCCTTCCCAGGTGGAGGCCAGCTTGATCAGAATGCGGTCGTTGCTGATGCCGGCTTCGTTGTAAAGACGGATCAGTTTGCGGGCCTTAGCGATGCTGGCTTCGGTATCGAAGGAGAGACGGGCGTCCACTTCGGTAGAGATACGGCCCGGAACGATCTTCAGCACTTCCAGACCGATGTTGACGGCCAGCTTGTCGCCCGCGTCGATGATTTGCTGTGCCTTGTCCTGGCTCTGGGCTTTGGCCCAGTTGATGGCGTCTTCGATCAGCGGAGCGTACTCGGGGATCTCGGAGGCCTTCAGAACCAGAGAGGGGTTGGTGGTGGCATCGATGGGCTGATAGCGTTTGATGGCTTCGATATCACCGGTGTCGGCAACAACAGTGGTCAGGGCTTTCAGCTGGGTTAATTTATCGGCCATAGCGAATATCATCTCTTAATGAGGGAGTAATCCCTGGGTTGCGGGCTTGAGACGGTGGTTCTGAAATAAAATTACAGGATCTTGGTGCCTCAGGCTCAGAAAAGCGCGATGGGGGCGGCCCATCGTCATTGCCTGCCTAATTAATACTGATGTGCTGCATCCTGCAATAGGGGCGCTTGGTTGTTAAACATTCAGGCTGTTGAGCTATCCCGTTTTATGGCTTGAAACTATATGATTAGTAAGGTTTTTTACATTTCCTCCCGACCTTGCTCCGGTTTGCTTTCAGCTGAACTTTTTTAGCCAATATCCATATTTGTGTCGTCGATCACATAAATTATCTCGCTACGTACTTGAAATTTAATTACAGCGAAAACGTTTGGCGAAATGTCTCCGTTTGAAAGCCATTTCATGCAAGCGTTTGCGTTTTCGGATAGCTCATCAGGGATATATCAAAATGGTTCTCTTATGGCGCTTAATGGTGGCCTGTCTGATTGAATTATTGAGTTTGTTGAAAGTTTGCGATTTAAATGGAGCTTTATGGGCTTTTACCGTTCGTTTTTTGTGTCTCGCGTGACCGGGATCACTATTCCGGGCTCTCCCGCTGTGCTAGATTCCGCCCCTTTAGCGAAACGCTAATTAAACGACAGACAGAAAACGGTCAGCGCAGACTGGCCATGGATGTGAATAACAACGAGAGAATTATGGACACCTTGATTGCGATGCTAAACGACCTGATGTGGGGAGCCGTGCTCATCTACCTGCTCATCGGGGTCGGTATCTTTTTCACCTTCCGCCTGGGTTTTATCCAGATCCGTCACTTTGGCCACATGTTTTCCGTGCTGAAAAACAGCCGTAAATCGGACAACGCGGGCATCTCCTCCTTCCAGGCCCTCTGTACCAGCCTTGCCGCCCGTGTCGGCACCGGCAACCTGGCTGGTGTGGCTGTCGCCATCTATCTGGGTGGCCCCGGCGCCATCTTCTGGATGTGGCTGATTGCCTTTATCGGCATGGCGACCGCCTTCGTTGAAAGCACTCTGGCCCAGCTCTACAAGGTCAAGGATGAGGATGGCAACTACCGTGGTGGCCCGGCCTACTACATGGAGAAAGGCCTTGGCATGCGCTGGATGGGGGTGGTCTTCTCGCTCTGCCTGATCCTGGCATTTGGTCTGGTGTTCAACGCTGTGCAGGCCAACTCCATCAGTCTGGCGATGAAGGTGGCGTTTGGCATTCCTGACTGGGTCAGCGGTCTGGCGCTGGTGGCGCTCTCCGGCCTGATTATCTTCGGCGGCATTCGTGGCATTGCCCGTTTTGCCGAGCTGGTGGTGCCCTTTATGGCACTGGCCTACATCCTGCTGGCGCTGGTGATCGTGGCGATGAACATCACCGAGTTGCCCCATGTCTTCATGGTGATCATCAAGTCCGCCTTCGGGATTGAGCAGGCCGGCTCGGGTGCGCTGGGTTATGCCATCTCCCAGGCGATGATCAACGGTATCAAGCGCGGTCTCTTCTCCAACGAGGCGGGGATGGGCTCTGCGCCCAACGCTGCGGCGACTGCCACTCCCTATCCGCCGCACCCGGCCTCACAGGGTTATGTGCAGATGCTGGGGGTCTTTATGGACACCATCGTCATCTGCAGCTGTACCGCCGCCATCATCCTGATGTCCGGTCAGTTTGAGCCGGGCTCCGGCGTGACCGGTGTCGAGCTGACCCAGCGGGCGCTCTCCTCCCAGATTGGCAGCGGTGGCAACATCTTTATCGCTGCGGCCATCTTCTTCTTCGCCTTCACCTCTATCGTGGCGAACTACTCCTATGCCGAGACCAATCTGGTGTTCCTCGAGCACAACCACAAGGGTGGCCTGATGCTGTTCCGGGTGTTCGTGCTGGGGATGGTGATGTTCGGTGCCGTGGGTGAGTTGCCGATCGTGTGGGCGATGGCGGATGTCTCCATGGGTCTGATGGCCATCGTCAACCTGGTGGCGATCCTGCTGCTCTCCAGCGTCGCCATCAAGCTGGCCAAGGATTACAACGACCAGCTCCGGCTGGGCAAGGTGCCCACCTTCGATGCCAACAAATACCCCGAGATCCGCTCCCAGCTGGAAGAGGGGATTTGGGACAATCCGACCAAAAAGTAACAAGCGGTGAATCAAACCTCTTGATTAAAACCTGAAGGGGGAGCCGGTGGCTCCCCCTTCTTTTATGGCGCACTCGTTGGCTGTTGATCCCAGCGCTGGGCGAGCTGTCTGACACGCCGTCGTAACTGGCGCCAGCAGCGCCCTTGTTGCCGTTCGTTGAGGGGCGCATAACGCCAACTGCGATAGAGCCAGGCCGCCTGCAACAAGGGGTGGGCAAGGTCGGGACGCAGCCGTGCCAGCCGCTCGCACCATGCCCCCATGCTCTCGGCGGGCTGGGGTGGATAGCCACTGCGTTTGCCCCGTTTGAGCAGGGGCTGCCAGATACGCCGCTCTGGCGGCAGGCGGGCGGGCAACAGCAGGGGCAGGCTCACCAGCAGGGCGACCAGCATCAGGCTGGCGAGGATCAACCAGGGTGTGTGTCCCGCCAGTGCGGGCCAGCGCAGGCCGATTTGTTGCCAGATCTGACCCGCATCGTAACCAATCACCCAGCGACTCCACTGGTAGTCGATATTGTTGCCCCACCAGCGCAGCTGATTGAGCAGGGCCCAGTTGCGATAACGCTGCAAAGCGAGGGGGTCGGCAGCGGTAAACTCGTCGCTCAGCGCCTCCCTCACGCCACCTTCAATGCGCTCCGGTGCCACTGCCGCAGTGGGGTCGATTCGCCGCCATACTCCTCTTTCATCGAGATACTCCACCCAGGCATGAGCATCGAACTGGTGTACCGCCAGATAGTTGCCTCTGGGATTCCACTCGCCGCCGAGATAACCGGTGACCAGCCGTGCCGGAATACCGGCGGCGCGCAGTACGAAAGCGGTCGCCATGGCGTAGTGGCCGCAAAAGCCCTGCCTGGTATCGAACAGGAACTCATCCACCCCGTCACTGCCAAGTCGTGGTGGTGTCAGGGTGTAGTAATAGGATTGGCTGCGAAACTGTTCGAGCAGGGCGGCGACCAGCGCTGCGCGATCCGGATAGCGCGCAGCCAGCCCTTGGCCGTGGGCGCGCGCTCTCGGGTTGCCTCCGGCTGGCAGTTGCAGGTTGCGCTGGGCAGCTTGGTGGTCATCCTCGGGCAGCGCTTCGCCACGGCCAATGCGATAGCGGATCGCCGCCTCGCCGCTCCCCTGACGATAGAGGGTGTCGAGAGGGGTAAGCAGCACAGGGCCCGCCAGCAGACGGGGATCATTCAGGGCAAAGGCCCAGCGGTGGCGCTGGGGCTCGGCGATCACCTCGTAGCTCCCGGCGGGTAACGGGTTATCTGCCAGTTGAGTACTGGCTTGTGAAGAGGATGCCAGAAGGGTGAGCCCGGTCTGCACCGGCACTGTCCGTTGCCACGCCCTGATCTCGGGGCTCAGCAACCAGCGCTGACCATCGAAAACTTCTTGGCGCATCACCGGAAAGTAGTGCTCGCGGACAGGGAGCGGGCCATCGGCAAAAGTGACCCGAAACGCCAGTTCCGAGGAGTTGACCAGTTCGCTGATATCGCCGGGGGCCAGCTCTTCCGAGAGCCCCGACAGGGCGCGGCTGGTGGTGGGCATCTGCCAGAGGGGGGGGAGTCTTGGCAGCAGTATAAACAGGGTGATAAGCAGGGGAAGCGCCAGCAGCAGGGTACCACCCGCACTGCGCCATGGCCTTTTCTGTTCGGGGGCGACGGCGGCCACCAGCGCGGTCACTGCCAGCCAGAGCGCTACTGTCATTCCGGCCGTCCAGCCGATGCTCTGTCGCTGCACCAGCGCCAGCGCGATAAGAAAGAAGGCGAGCAGCAGCACCAGCTCGATATCCCGCTCGCGCCGAACCTCGATCATCTTCAGGCTATAGCCGAGCCAGAGCAGATTGATCAGGGCGGGCAGGGTGCCCAATGTGCGCCACTGCAACCCCAGCAACACCACGGTTGTGATGGCCAGCAGCGCCAACCAGCGGGCAGGTAGGGGCGGCCAGCCGCGCCACAGCATCATGGCCCGGACGCCAAGGGTAGCGGCGCTTACCGCCACCACCCAGAGCTGCAACTGGGGCCAGAGCGCCGCGACCAGCAGCAACTGTTGCAGGGCGATGAGTGGCAACAGGCGGCGGTTATCGAGCAGCATCGGGCGTGCTCTTCGGTGGTGTGGCATCGAATCGGGCCAGTGCCAGCAGGCAGCACTGCGCAAAGGCGGCGCCGCTATCGGGCCCCAGCGTCTGGTTTACCAGTGTCAGGGTAAAGGGGATGCCCCGCTTGCCGTAATCGGCGCACCACCAGGCCAGCACCGCCAGCCGCTGCTCCAGATCCCCGCCTGCGACCCGCTGTAAGGTGAGGTGAGTGTCATCCTGCTGTGGTTCATGGAACTGTTTGGTCAGCAGGCCGCGCCCTTGGGCAAGTTGCTTCCAGGCGACCCGGCTCAGTGGCTCACCGGCCTGATGTGTTCGCAGGGTATCAAAGTCACCGAGAGTGGCCGGAGCGGGCTGGCCTTGATGTCCCTCGCTTTCGGTCGCATGCTCCCCTCTTAGCGCCCCGAATGCCGGTTTGGGGGAAAGCCAGCCCTCCAGTTGCAAGTCCAGCAGGGACCAGCAGCGAAACAGGCCGAGAGGGTAGCGGCTCTCGACCCGCAATCGACCAAGGTGCAGTGGCCCACGGCGCGAGCCCGATACCGGCAGGATAACTGTGCTGGGCACCGCGTCGGCCTGTGCCAGCCAGAGGGTCCCTTCGTTGAGGCTAAAGTGAAGTGCCTGCACCGGGCGCGGGCTTTGCACCAAGATGCGGATAGGAAGCTGGCTACCCGCTTCCCCCTGCACCAGCGGCCCACCCAGCAGCTCCAGCCCCAGCAGGTTGCGGTGGGTGAGCCACATGGCTGCCATAAACAGGCTGCCGAGGCAGTAGGCCACCAGCAGCACCAGATTGTTCTGGTAGTTGGTGCCTAGCAGATAGATGGCGAGCAGCACCAGCAGATAGAGCAGCCCCATGCGGGTGGGGAGGATAAAGAGGCTGCGGGTACCCAGCGTGATCTGGCGGGCCGGGGGAATGCGGCGGTCGAGCCAGCGTCGCTGCCAGCGGGCTCGCCACTGCTGCCAACGGTTTAGCAATTTGCTCATCAGGGATTGTCCGGATCGACCCTGGCCAGCAGCCGCTGGCTAAGGGGACAGGCTTCGCCGTGCTGTACGCCAAAGCTGCCCCGCAGCCGATGCTCGGCCACATAGGGAAAGACTGCCTGCACATCCTCCACCGTGACAAAGCGCCGTCCCGCAACCAGCGCCCAGGCCCGGCTCACCGCCAGCAAGGTCTGGGCTGCACGGGGGGAGAGGGGCTGTGGCAGATCCCCATCAAAGCGGCTCTGGTGCACCAGCGCCAGCAGGTAGTCGAGGGTGGCATCGGAAACATGGATAGCATCACCTTCCGCTTGCAGGGCAGCCAGCTCTGCGGTATTCAGCATGGCGGGTAGTGGGCCGCTCGGCTGGTTGCCCCGCAGCAACTGGCGCTCCGCTTCTCGCGGCGGAAAACCCAGCGAGAGTCGCACTGCGAAGCGGTCGAGTTGGGACTCCGGCAGTGGATAGGTGCCCGCCTGATCCGCCGGATTCTGGGTGGCGATGACGAAAAACGGATCGGGGAGTGGGTGCGTGTGGCCCTCGATGCTCACCTTGCCTTCGGCCATCGCCTCCAGCAGGGCGCTCTGTACTTTGGGGCTGGCGCGGTTGATCTCGTCCGCCAGTAGAACCTGGGTGAAGATGGGGCCGGGGTGAAAGCGAAATGTTTGTTGCTGGGGGTCAAAAATCTGAAGCCCCAGCAGGTCGGCGGGGAGCAGATCGGCGGTGAACTGCATCCGCCTGCATGCCAGCCCCAGCACCTGCGCCAGGGCGTGGGCCAGGGTGGTTTTGCCCATGCCGGGCAGATCTTCGATCAGCAAATGACCGCGCGCCAGCAGGGTCACCAGCGCGATTTTCAGCTGTAGCGGCTTGCCCAGAATGACTTGCTCCAGTGCCGCCAGCAGCCCGGCAATCTGCTCTTCTCTCTTCATTCCCTTCATACACATTCCCTGTATTGCGTCGCACCTACAGCTTATACGCCCGCAAGGGCGAAGGCAGATAACAGACGGGCGGTAAAGTGCAGCGCAGGGATGGTAATGAGCGGGAGGTGACCCGGTTTATTGCTGAGTCTGCTTGATTCAATATGGCCGCTATGGCACGTAACTCAATACAATATTTCCTGATTGGAATGTACCGATCGCCATCTCTTCACTAGGTGAGAGCGGTGGGCGCCCATATAGTTGCCCCATTGCGACGCGCTGCGTTGCTAGCTTTGTCACCACCTTGGCCCCGCCATTGTTCGCCTGTCACTGTGATCTGGCAGGCATCGGCACGCCAATCTGTTATGGAGCGTTCATGCCTGTATTCTTGTTGTGCACTTTTCTGATGATCATTCTCTATCCGGTCGGGATCGATCTCTATCTGGTCGCTGTGCCCCAGATTGCCGATACCCTGCAGGCGAGCGAGGCGCAGATCCACACCGCCTTCTCTATCTATCTGTTTGGCATGGCAGCGACCGTGCTACTGGGGGGGATGATTGCCGATCACTTCGGGCGGCGCTGGGTGGTGCTCGGGGGCGCCCTGATTTTTGTCCTCGCCTCGCTGGTGGCAGGCAATGCGGAGGGGATTGGCCAGTTCTATTTCGGCCGTTTCTGGCAGGGAGTCGGGGCGGGGGCGCTCTATATCATGACCTTTACCGTGCTGCGGGATGTGCTGAGTGAGGAGCGGTTGGCGATGGCGCTCTCGATGATTAACGGGGTCATCTGCGTGATCCCGGTGCTGGCGCCGGTGCTCGGTTACCTCATCCTGTCACATTTTGATTGGCGCGGGATCTTCGTGGCGATGGCGCTGGTGGCGGCCGTCAGCGGTCTGGTCAACTTGCTTCTGCTCAAGGAGACTCGCCCGGCGCGGCAACCGGGCAGTGGTGCTGCGCTGCCATTTGCCCTGCTGCGCTCGCCGCGTTTTATGCTGCTCTCCCTGCTGACCAGTGCCAGCGTGACCGCCATTCTGGTCTATGTCAGCGTTTCGCCGCTGATCCTGATGAAGGAGTTTGGCTTCACTACCGAGCAGTACTCCATCGTGATGATGGTGATGGCCGGAGTGAGTATGTCCACCTCCTTCCTGACTCCGCTGCTGCTGCGCTGGCTGGGCAAACAGAAGGTGCTGGCGGTGTCTCATCTCGCCTATCTGTTGGCGGCGTGCTCACTGCTCGGCAGCTGGCAGGCGGGGGGCGATATCTATCTGTTGCTGCCGGGGTTTGCGCTGGTCTGTGTCGGCTTCTCCTGTGGCTTCGGGGTGGCGATGGGGGAGGCGCTCGATGGTTGTCAGCACAATGTGGCGTTTGCCAGCGCCGTGCTCTGCATCATGCAGATCAGCCTCTCCGGCCTCTATATCTGGCTGTTGGGTCAACTTGGCTTTGCCCCGACCGAGATGCTGATCTGCGCCCTGCTGCTGGCACTGCTCAGTTACCTGGCTGTCAAAGGGCTGTTACCATGGCTCGCGCTTCGTGAAGCGCGGTCGCAGGGCTGATGGAAGATGAGAGGGGATATGCGCAATCTGGGTGAACTCGATTTGAACCTGCTGGTGGTGTTCAAGTACCTGATGCAGGAGCGCAGTGTGGCAGGGGCGGCCAAAAAGCTCTGTGTCACTCCGTCGGCGGTGAGCAAGTCTCTGGCCAAATTGCGGGAGTGGTTTGACGATCCCCTGTTTGTGCGGGTGCGGCAGGGGTTGCAGCCCACCAACCTCTCCCTGACTCTGGAGGAGGAGCTGAAGCTCTGGTTCCAGCTCACCGACAGCATCACCTCGCTCAATAGCGAGGCGATCCCCGATGGTGCCCGTTTCACGCTGGTGATGGAGTCCCCCTTCTACATCAGCTTCCTGAGCGATCTGCCCATGACCATCTACCAGAAGTACCCCAACTCTGTGGTCAGGATGCTGGGGTGGGATCACCACTCCCTCAACGACATCGTCAACGGTGATGCGGATCTCGGCTTCTGCGCCCGCGAGACCCATGGCCGCTCTCTGGCCAAGGTCAACCGCTTGCCTTATTACATTGATCACGAGGTGCTGTTCACCGATCGCCCGGTGGTGTTCCTGCGCAAGGATCACCCCTTGCTCCAGCAGAAGTGGTCGCTGGAGAATTTTCTGACCTGCCCCCAGATCAGCATGGTGTGGGAAGCGAACGATACCTGGGCTCTCGACAGTCTGCTGGAGGACGAGGGGCTGAAGCGGGAGGTGCCCATCATGGTCTCCAGCTTCGAGCAGGCGCTGCATATTGCCTCCCAGTCGAGTCACGAGCTGATTGCGGTGGCCCCTTCCTACTGCGGTGGTTATGCCAGTCGGCATCATGGCAATCTGATCGCCATGCCGCTGCCGCTGCCCGAGAAGCTCTACGCCCAGCTGGAGATCGCCTTCATCCTGCTGTGGCACAAACGGCACAATCAGGATGCCAAGGTGATGTGGCTGCGCAACGAGATCCGGCGACTCTACAACGACGAATCGCCACGCTAATGTGGCCGTGATGGTGCGCATCGATCAGCCGGAGCCATCTGCTCCGGCTTTTTGTTGTCGTATCGCCCGGATGAGCAGGCTTTGGCACGACTGAAGTGCCGCGCTGGGGGGCACGGGTTCAAGCTGTGTGCCATTCAACTCTCTTTATGCACAGATTGGCAGTGATTGCACGTCTCGAGTGAAGTTCTTTTCACGAAAAAAATTCATGTGGTTTCATTAGAAAACTTCACTGATGGTCAATTTTAAAGTGTGATCGACCATTAAGTTCCTGTATTTGCAGTGATATAGCATGACACCCCCTTGGAATGGCGGGGTTAGATAGCGCCTGTGCAGTGTGATGGCCAGTAGAGCGCAGCGTGAGCCAGCCCCACAGGTCGTCTGTGGCCGTGTCATGCCCCGGCTATCTGGCCACCAGCCATGAGTGACGGAGCAGAGGGGAATAAGTATCAAGGTTGATAAACCGGCTTGAGTAAAGGGATGCCGCAAAGGTAGAACCCGGAGCCGGTAACTGTACCGGGAGACGCCACTCACCATCCCCCGATAACCCGTAATTGAAACCGGCTAGATGAAAAACACCTTTCATCGAACGGGGCGCGTGCACCCGAAAATAGCCAGATTGGCAGGCTGACTGTGCTCTCCGTTATAGCGATGGCGGGCAAAAAATAGTGCGGCAGCCACCACCAGATTAATAAAAATAAATCTCAGCAAAGGCAGGTTGATATGCGTCCAGCAACAGCACCGACCGGGTTGTTACAACAACCCAAACCCTTCTTTATGATATTTTTCGTCGAACTCTGGGAGCGCTTCGGTTATTACGGCGTGCAGGGGATCCTGGCTGTTTTCTTTGTACAGCAATTGGGATTTTCCCAAGAGCAATCCTTTATTACCTTCGGTGCCTTCTCGGCGCTGGTATATGGCCTGATCTCGGTCGGTGGCTATGTCGGTGACCATGTGCTCGGCACCAAGCGCACCATGGTGCTGGGGGCCGTGGTGCTGGTGATAGGCTACTTTATGACCGGCCTTTCTATCTACAATCCCGACCTGATTTTCTATGCGTTGGGCACCATTGCAGTCGGCAACTGTCTGTTCAAGGCCAATCCGGCCAGCCTGCTGTCAAAATGCTACCAGCCAAAAGATCCGCGGCTGGATGGGGCGTTTACCCTGTTCTATATGTCGATCAATATCGGCTCCCTTATTTCCCTCTCGCTCGCGCCGGTGATTGCCGATCACTACGGCTATACAGTGACCTATAACCTGTGCGGGGTGGGGCTGATTATTGCGCTGCTCACCTTCTTTGCTTGCCGCAATATGGTCAAGGATATTGGCTCCGCGCCGGATCACCTGCCACTTAATTACAGCAAGCTGCTGCTGGTTATATTGGGCTCGGTAGCCATGGTCTTCTTTTGCGCCTGGCTGATGCACCACGTGGTGATCGCCAACATGGTGTTGATGACGGTGACCATCGCCGTGGTGATCTTCTTCTTCCGCGAGGCATTCAGGCTCGACACAGTGGGCCGCAACAAGATGTATGTGGCCTTCGTGCTGATGCTGGAGGCGGTGCTCTTCTATGTGCTTTACGCCCAGATGCCGACGTCTCTGAACTTCTTTGCCATCAACAACATGCACCACGAGATGCTGGGCATGAGCGTCAACCCCATCAGCTTCCAGGCGCTCAACCCCTTCTGGGTGGTGGTGGGTAGCCCGGTACTCGCGATGATCTATACCCGAATGGGCAGCAAGGGGCGGGATCTCACCATGCCGCTCAAGTTCACCCTCGGGATGTTCTTCTGCTCGCTGGGCTTTCTGACGGCGGCTGCATCCGGCTGGTGGTTTGCCGATGAGCAGGGGCTTACCTCCCCCTGGTTTATGGTGCTTATCTACCTGTTCCAGAGTCTGGGCGAGCTGATGATCAGTGCGCTGGGGCTGGCGATGGTCGCCGCGCTGGTGCCACAACGGTTGATGGGCTTCATTCTCGGAATGTGGTTCCTGACTCAGGCGATGGCGTCCCTGCTGGGTGGCTATGTGGCGACTTTTACCGCCGTGCCGCAAGGGATGACGGATCCGCTGCAAACTTTGCCCATTTACACCGGCGTATTTGGCAAGATCGGGATGGCGACCCTGCTGATTGCGGTGGTGATGGGGCTGATGGTGCCCTGGCTCAACCGGATGATGAATGCGACGCCGACAGAGGCCGAGGGGCTGGTGGCGGGACAATCACAGGCGTAATGAGGGGAGGATAGTGCGAGACAAGGCAAGGGCTGCGACCCTTGCCTTGCTGTTGATGGCTTAGTTGTACTGCTCTTCCATCCAGGCTTCGACGATCAGCTGCGCTGATACCCCGTCCACACTGCCTTTTTCCAGCGCGCGATAGCCGCCTCGCTCAAACAGCCGGGCGCGGGCATCGGTGGTGGTGAGTCGCTCATCCTTGAACTCCACCGGCTTGCCGAAACGGCCATGCAGCCGGTTGCCGAATTTGCGGGCCCGTACCGTGATCTCCTGATCGGTACCATCCATGTTCAGCGGCAGACCGACCACCAGCAGGTCCGGTTGCCACTCCTTGAGCAGCTTCTCAATCTCGTCCCAGTTGGGGATGCCGTCGTTGGCCTTGAGGGCGCGCAGAGGCTGGGCTGTGCCAGTCAGCTCCTGACCGATGGCGACGCCAATGCTCTTGGTGCCATAGTCAAAGCCCATGATGCTGCGTGATGACATAACTGATAAATCCTCGAAATAGAGAGCGGAGCGGGCCAGCCGATCAGCTGTGGCCGATATCGCTGGAGAGGTGAACCGGGTTCACCCCTATGCTGGCGGCAGCTTGCTGCCAACGTTTGTGAATGGGGGTCTTGAACACCAGAGCCGGATTGGGTGGGATCACCAGCCAGGCGCCATCCACCAGCTCCTGCTCCAGCTGCCCGGCGCTCCAGCCGGCATAGCCAAGGGCCACCAGCCAATGGGCAGGAGCCTCGCTCGTACCCAGGGTTTCCAGAATATCCTTGGAGGTGGTCACCATCATCTCATCCCCCACCTGCAGGGTGGAGTTGAAACCGGGGCGGAAGCTGTGCAGCACGAAGCCGCGATCGGCGTGAACCGGCCCCCCTTGCAGCACCGGCTGCTTGAGTTCCGGGTTGTTGGGCGGATTGAGCTGGAGCTGGGTCAGCATGGTTTCCAGCGACATCTCCACCGGAATGTTGACGACCAGTCCCATGGCGCCCTCTTCGTTGTGCTCGCACAGATAGACCAGCGAGCGCTCGAAATAGGGATCCGTCAGGCTTGGCATGGCAAGCAGGAAGTGATTTTGCAGTGTTTGCATAGAGGCCAAATAGTGCAAAGGTATTTGAGGTCAATTATGGCAGTTGATCCCCATGGGAAAAACCGCTTTTTGGGCTGGGCGAGATCCCGCCCCTTTCCGGATTGTCTTGAAACAGAGAGGGTGGCGCCGGGCCACCCTCTCTGTTTCCTGGCTTGTCGGGGGTGGGTTACCCCTGAACAGGCCGGTTTAGCCTGTCTGGCGATTATTTGCCCAGCCGACGCTCGATGGCATCCATCAACATGCCGGTGATGTGAACATCGAAGGCCGCTTCAATCTCGCGAATGCAGGTCGGGCTGGTGACGTTAATCTCGGTCAGCCGATCGCCGATGATGTCGAGGCCGACGAAGATAAGCCCCTTCTCTTTCAACGTCGGGCCAACTGCACGGGCGATGGCCCAGTCAGCTTCGCTCAGGGGACGTGCCTCACCACGGCCACCGGCCGCCAGATTGCCACGGGTCTCACCTTGCGCCGGAATGCGCGCCAGGCAGTAAGGCACCGGCTCACCGTCCACCACCAGTACCCGCTTGTCGCCATCCTTGATGGCGGGCAGATAGGTCTGCGCCATGCAGTACTGGCTGCCGTGGGCGGTCAGGGTCTCGATAATCACGCCGACGTTGGCATCATCTTCCTTCATGCGGAAGATGGAGGCGCCGCCCATGCCGTCCAGCGGTTTGAGGATGACGTCTTTGTGCTTCGCGTGGAAGGCGCGCAGCTTGTCGGCGCGGCGGGTTACCAGCGTGGTCGGGGTGTGCTCGGCAAACCAGGCAGTATAGAGCTTCTCGTTGGCGTCGCGCAGGCTCTGCGGCTTGTTGACGATAAGGCAACCCTCATCCTCGGCCCGCTCCAGCATGTAGGTGGCGTAGATAAATTCGGTGTCGAACGGCGGATCCTTGCGCATCAGGATCACATCTAGGTTGGAGAGGGGCTGATCCACCACCTCGCCCAGCGTGTACCAGTCGGCATAGTCATATTTGACGGTGAGCGGGCGCATGGTGCCAAAGGCGCGACCAGCTTCCATGTAGAGATCCTTCATCTCCAGATAGAAGAGCTCATAGCCGCGCTTTTGCGCCTCTTCGAGCATGGCAAAGCTGGAATCTTTCTTGATGTTGATGGCCGAGATGGGGTCCATCACGATGCCGAGTTTAATGGTCATCCGAATATCCTTCTTGTGGCTCGATTGCTAGTGAGATTCTTAAAACCTGCTTCAGGCCAGATCGCCAAAGCGGCACTGCAGCGCAGTAATCGCCGTCAGGGCGGCGGTTTCGGTGCGCAGCACCCGCGGCCCCAGCAGCATCTCTTTGAAATCTTCCTGCACGGTACGGGCGATCTCGTCGCTCGACAAGCCCCCTTCCGGGCCAATCAGCAGGCGCACGCCGTGCTCGGGAACGGGCAGGGTGTTGATGCTGTACTCGGCGCGCGGGTGCAGGTTGAGCTTGAGCTCTTTGGTCTCTTCTGCCAGCCAGGCGTCCAGCTCCATCGGCATGCGCACCTCTGGCACCACGTTGCGGCCGCACTGTTCGCAGGCGCTGATCACCACCTTCTGCCACTGCTCGCGCTTCTTCTCCAAGCGGTCTGCCGGCAGCTTGACGCCGCAGCGCTCGGAGAAGAGCGGGGTGATGCAGGTGACGCCCAGCTCCACCGATTTCTGGATGGTGAAGTCCATCTTGTCTCCACGGCTGATCACCTGACCCAGATGAATGGCCAGCGGTGACTCCACCGACTGGGCGTCGCAGCGGTCGATGGTCACTTCCACCGACTTCTTGCCGACGCTGGCGATGGTGGCGGGGTATTGATTGCCATCGCCGTTGAACAGCTCGAGCTGCTGGCCCGGCTGCATGCGCAGTACCCGGCCGATATGGTTGGCGCCGTCTTCCGACAGGGCGATGGTCTGGCCAACTTGCAGGGTGGCCGGTTCATAGATACGTGGAATGCGCATGGCTGCTTGTCAGTCTCTTGCTTGGAAACCCTTTATATCCTGCGGCGAGCAAGGCTCACGCAGCAGTAGGGAAGGGGTTCAGGATAGGAGGGGGCGTTCCCCCTCCCTGGTCAAATGGGGTTATTGGCACTGCTTTTCAATAAAGGGATTGGTATTGCCCTGCAGCGTGCCGATGCGGCGGTTGCGCTCGCACTCCCAGCCCTCTGCCGGGTACTGGCGATCCCAGGCTTCAAACAGTTTACGCTGTTGTGCTGCCAGACGCAGCCCATACTGCTGGCTCATGTAGAGGTAGGCGCGGGCGATCTGGCCCCGTACCGGCCCCTTAGGCGGCTGCACCCGACGATCCTTGAAATCCACCAGCATCTGGCACTGGCCGTACTGATCCGGGGTGCCGTTCCAGTCGGAGAAGCGGTAGTTGGCCCGATCGCCGTTCACCTCGCCAATGGCGGGGAAGAGGTTGTGCATATCCCCCTCCATCTTGTTGAACTCGGGGCTCGCTTTTTCGCAGTTTTTGCGGCCGCCATCCTGCCAGCACTGCAACTGGTGGCCGAACTCCCAGGCGGGGACCACGTGTTCCCACTCGATGCGGGCGGCGCGCTTGGCCTGCTTGCGCGGCTCATAGCCGCAGCTGGCCAGATCCGGGCTCATTTTCTTGCCCTGATAGTCGATGTCGCAGCCGCAGTAGAAGGTGGTGACCGCAGGCTGGCTGCGATAGAGCTTCACCAGATCCTGCTTGGCTTCGCGAAAGGTCTGGGCGTGCAGAGGCGCGCTGAGCAGCGGCAAACCGGCCAGCAGGGTCAGGGCGAGGGAGGAGATGAAACGCATGGGATTCCTTGCAAAACGGGGTGATTGACGAACGATGGCGGGCACCCTACCACAGGGGCGCGACACAAGCTGGCTTACTGCTCTGGCTCCGGCCGTTCCCGCTCCAGCGGCTGCTTGCAGCGACGACAGTGATAGCGGGCCTCGCCACGCACCACCTTGTTGTGGCGGCGAATAGAGAGCTGATGCTGCTGGCAGTGACAGTGATAGGGCACGGTGCGCTGGGCCAGTACCGCCAGATCGAAGCTGTGGGTGGTTCTGGGCTCAAGGCCGAACACTTCCCGCATCACCGACTGCCACTGGTGGCCGTGGGGCAAGACCCGGTTTTTGCCGCGACCTTCACCCCACAGGGCGTAAACCAGCAGATGGGCCACCTCGTGGGGCACCACCTCATCCAGAAACGCCTGCTGGTTGGCCTGATAGAGGGCGGGATTGAAGCGCAGCTCCCAGGTTTGCAGCCGCGCCGATCCTGCCGCCCGGCCCCGCATGTTGCAGTAGATCCGCGGGCGGGGGAAGGTGCGGCCAAGGCGCGCCTCGGCCTGCACAAAGCAGGCTTCTACGCGTTGTTGCAGCAGGGCGACAAGCTGGGCAGGAGTGGCAGACATCAACATCTCGTCAGATAGCGGATAAGCAAAAGGGGAGCCAGGCTCCCCTTTTATCACAACAGCGAGCCTTACAGGCCAGCGGCAGAACGCAGCAGCTCGGCCTTGTCGGTTTGCTCCCACGGGAACTCGTTGCGACCGAAGTGACCGTAGGCGGCGGTAGCCTGGTAGATCGGGCGCTTCAGATCCAGCATCTGGATCAGGCCATACGGGCGCAGTTCGAAGTGCTCGCGCACCAGCTTGACCAGCAGATCTTCGGCGACTTTGGCGGTACCGAAGGTTTCCACGCTGATGGAGGTCGGCTCGGCCACGCCGATGGCGTAGGAGATCTGGATTTCACAGCGATCGGCCAGACCGGCGGCAACGATGTTTTTGGCAACGTAGCGGGCGGCGTAGGCTGCAGAACGGTCAACCTTGGACGGATCCTTGCCGGAGAAGGCACCACCACCGTGACGGGCCATGCCGCCGTAGGTGTCGACGATGATCTTGCGACCGGTCAGACCGCAGTCACCCATCGGGCCGCCGATAACGAAACGGCCGGTCGGGTTGATGAAGTATTTGGTGTCCTTGTTGACCCACTCGGCCGGCAGCACCGGCTTGATGATCTCTTCGCGTACTGCTTCAACCAGATCTTTGTGGCTGATGGATTCAGCGTGCTGGGTAGACAGAACCACGGCATCGACACCGATGATCTTGCCTGCGTCGTCGTAGGCGAAGGTCAGCTGGCTCTTGGCATCCGGACGCAGCCACGGCAGGGTGCCATTTTTGCGCACTTCAGCCTGACGCTTCACCAGCAGGTGAGAGTAGGTGATGGGAGCGGGCATCAGCACGTCGGTTTCGTTGGTGGCGTAGCCGAACATCAGGCCCTGGTCGCCAGCGCCCTGCTCCAGCGGATCGCTGCGGTCAACGCCCTGGTTGATGTCCGGGGACTGCTTGCCGATGGCGTTCAGCACGGCGCAGGAGTCAGCATCGAAGCCCATGTCGGAGTGGGTGTAGCCGATTTCACGTACGGTATCACGCACGATCTCTTCGATATCAACCCAGGCAGAGGTGGTTACTTCGCCGGCCACCATGACCATGCCGGTCTTGACCAGGGTCTCGCAGGCAACGCGTGCCTTGGTATCTTGCTTGAGGATGGCGTCCAGTACCGCATCGGAGATCTGGTCCGCAATCTTGTCGGGATGGCCTTCGGAGACCGACTCGGAAGTAAACAGCTTTGCCATGATAAGAGTCTCAGCTTGTCTGGGTTATCGCCACAGCAATAACCGGATGAATAGGATGGTGTAGAGGTATCTACATCTGGACGTCTATTTTAATTAGCGCCCCCCCCGATTGCCAGCACTATTTTGTCGCGCAGTGTCCAATGGGTCACAAGCGGTGCTCTCCTATCCCGAAAGGGATGGAAATCAAACGTTTTTCTCTGGTTGCTTTGGTCAATAGAGGGCAAGAAAAGCGATTGTCCTCCCAAAGCCACTTTATTCATCCAGATAATATTTGCACGCCGCGCGCCCTGCTGGGACAATAACGCGCCTTAATCTTGGCCATCAAATGAAGCAATCGCAGGAGATTCAGATGCCTTCTCGTAAAGAGCTTGCCAATGCCATTCGTGCATTGAGTATGGATGCCGTTCAAAAAGCCAACTCCGGTCACCCGGGCGCCCCCATGGGAATGGCGGATATCGCCGAAGTGCTGTGGCGTAGCCACCTCAGACATAACCCGAACAACCCCAAGTGGGCCGACCGCGACCGTTTCATTCTCTCCAACGGCCACGGCTCCATGCTGCTGTACTCCCTGCTGCACCTCTCCGGTTATGACCTCTCCATCGACGATCTGAAAAACTTCCGCCAACTGCACTCTCGCACCCCGGGTCACCCGGAGTACGGCTATGCACCGGGCGTTGAAACCACCACTGGCCCGCTGGGTCAGGGCATCACCAACGCCGTTGGTATGGCGATCGCCGAAAAAGCCATGGCTGAGCAGTTCAACCAGCCGGGCCACGACATCGTTGACCACTACACCTACGCCTTTATGGGCGACGGCTGCCTGATGGAAGGTATCTCCCACGAAGCGTGCTCCCTGGCAGGTACCTTGCAACTGGGCAAACTGATCGCGTTCTGGGATGACAACGGTATCTCCATCGACGGTCACGTAGAAGGCTGGTTCACCGACGACACCGTCAAGCGTTTCGAAGCCTACGGCTGGCACGTAATCCCGGCTGTTGACGGTCACAGCCCGGAAGCCATCAATGCCGCCATCGAAGCCGCCAAGGCCGAGACCGGCAAGCCGACTCTGATCTGCTGCCGCACCATCATCGGTTACGGTTCTCCGAACAAATCCGGTTCTCACGACTGCCACGGCTCACCGCTGGGCAACGACGAGATCGCCGCGGCTCGCGCGTTCCTGAAGTGGGACCACGCCCCGTTCGTTATCCCGGCCGATATCGCTGCCGAGTGGAACGCTCAGGAGAAGGGTGCTGCACTGGAAGCCGACTGGGCTGCCAAGTTCGCCGCCTATGAAGCAGCTCACCCGACGCTGGCTGCCGAATTCAAGCGCCGTACCGCTGGCGAACTGCCGGCCAACTGGGCTGCTGAATCCGCCAAGATCATCGAAACCCTGCAAGCCAACCCGGCCAAGATCGCAACCCGTAAAGCGTCCCAGAACTCTCTGGAAGCGTTCGGCAAGCTGCTGCCGGAGTTCATGGGCGGCTCTGCCGACCTGGCTCCGTCCAACCTGACCATGTGGTCCGGCTCCAAGTCTCTGACCAACGACGATGCCTCCGGCAACTACATCCACTACGGTGTACGCGAGTTCGGCATGTCCGCCATCATGAACGGTATCGCCCTGCACGGTGGTTTCATCCCCTACGGCGCCACCTTCCTGATGTTCATGGAGTACGCCCGCAACGCCCTGCGCATGGCCGCCCTGATGAAGCAGCGCGCTATCTTCGTTTACACCCACGACTCCATCGGTCTGGGTGAAGATGGCCCGACTCACCAGCCGGTTGAGCAGATCGCCTCCCTGCGTCTGACTCCGAACATGAGCACTTGGCGTCCGTGTGACCAGGTTGAATCTGCCATCGCCTGGAAACACGCCATCGAGCGTACCGACGGCCCGACCTCTCTGATCTTCTCTCGTCAGAACCTGGCCCAGATGGATCGTACTGCCCAGCAGCTGGCCGACACCGCCAAGGGTGGCTACGTGCTGAAGGATTGCGCCGGTACTCCGGAGCTGATCCTGATCGCCACCGGTTCCGAAGTGGAACTGGCCGTTGCCGCCTATGAGCAGCTGACTGCCAAGGGCCGTGCCGTGCGCGTGGTCTCTCTGCCTTCTACCGACGTGTTCGACGCCCAGTCTGCCGAGTACAAAGAGTCCGTCCTGCCGTCCTCCGTCACCAAGCGTGTGGCCATCGAAGCCGGCATCGCTGACTACTGGTACAAGTACGTCGGTTTCGGCGGCAAGATCATCGGTATGACCACCTTCGGTGAGTCCGCACCGGCCGAGCTGTTGTTCAAGGAATTCGGCTTTACTGTGGAAAACGTGGTTGCGACCGCAGAGTCCCTGTAATAGCTGATTACTTGGAACTGAATTGAAAAGCGCCTCCCTATGGAGGCGTTTTTTGTTGAACAACCTTTGACTGAAGAAACTGTGAGTAGCAGGATGTGAATTATTATTTTTTAATATGGTTTACCGTTAAAAATAGGGAGCATCTCTTTGAGTAATCAATTAAAGCAAAGGGTTTCACGATATATCAGTAAATCATCAAATCTAGAATGGCCTGAAAATATAGTTGATTTTAATAATCATAGTTTCATTGTTAATGGAATAAAACCCCTTATCCAAGTTCAAGATGATATCGAATCAGCATTTGTTTGGTGTTGGTCAATAAAAGACCTGCTTATAGCTGAGTTAATAAATATAAACCCAAGTATTAGCAAAGAAATGCTTGAAAGTGAAATTAACAAGCATAGCTGTTTGACGTATTGTTCTGATATAGCAAATGGTCTAAAGCACGGTGGGCTTAGAAAAAGCCGGAGTGGGAAGTTTGCTCAGCTTTCAGTTGTACAAAGCATCTTGGTTAATTCTGAATTAGTCTCAGTTATTTATCGATTGGAGGGGAAATACTTTATTGTGCCTAAAGATAGAGATTGTGTGAAAATTAAAGCCTGTGTAAATGATGAAAATGGACAGTTTTTATTAGATGCATATAAGTGTCTTCATGAATCACTAATCGCATGGGATTATATATATAGTAGTTATAACCTCGTAGGTTCGATTAGCGAAGCGTAATCGGACGTTCGCGTTCTTTAGACGATGCCATAAAAATAATGCCTCACATGTTACATAAAAAGAGACCGGCTCTCAGCCGGTCTCTTTTTATTTATCGCACCCCTTACGCCTGCGGCGGGGTACTTTCCGCGTTGGATATCACCGCATCCACCTAGGCCTGCTCCACTATGGGCTTTATCAATCTGACGACAACGGCTCCATGGTTAATACCAGCTTGCCGATATGACGGCCTGAATCCAGCAAATGGTGGGCTGCGGCGGCCTCATGCAGCGGGAAGGTCTGGTAAACCTGCGGTTTGACCTCGCCACGTTCGATAAATGGCCAGACATGAGTTTGCAGTTGGGCAATAAGCTCGGCTTTTTCCTGCGGTGTCCGCGAGCGCAGGGTAGAGCCGATATGGGTCAGCCGCTTTTGCAGCATGGGAAACAGATCCAGATTGGGGGCGGCGCCCGCAATAATGCCGATCTGGACTATGCGGCCATTGATGGCGGCCGCCGCATAGTTGCGCGCGACATACTCCCCGCCAATGATATCGAGAATGATGTCGGCGCCATGGCCATCGGTGGCTGCATGCACTGCCTCGACAAAATCCTCCTCCTTGTAGAGCACGGCCACATCCGCGCCCAGCTTGATGCTGGCGGCCTGCTGCTCGGGTGAGCCGACCGTGGTGATGATTTTTGCGGCGCCAAATGCCTTGGCCAGCATGGTGGCGGTCGTGCCGATGCCGGAGGCACCGCCATGGATCAAGATAATGTCTCCCTTTTTAAACTGACCCCGTTCAAACATATTTGACCAGACCGTCATAAAGGTTTCCGGCAGTGCCGCGGCTTCGGCAAAGCTCAATCCGGGCGGCAGAGGCAGGACATTGCTCTGGTGGGCGACGCTGTACTCGGCATAGCCGCCACCCGAAATCAGTGCGGCGACCTTGTCGCCAACCTTGAGATGTTCCACCTGCTCCCCCTTGGCGACCACGACCCCGGCGACCTCCAGCCCGGGAATATCCGATGCTCCTGCCGGAGGCGGGTAGAGCCCTTTGCGCTGCATCACATCCGGCCCATTGATACCGGTTGCATAGTGCCGGATCAAAACCTCATCGGGCTTGGGCGCTGGTGTGGCGCGGGTGGTCAGTTGCAAGACATCGGGGCCACCGGGCTGGGTAATTTCTACCGCGCTCATGGTGGCGGGAATGGAATAGGCGTTATGCATCAGCGGCTCCTTGTAACGAGGTGATATGAGGTTCCCCGAGTGGGATGAGCACCAAGATAGTGGAGATTGCTGATGAATAAACGCAGTATTATCCCTCATCTGTAATGCAAAAATGCATTTCAACCGGGAGTCGTAATGAACTGGGATGATGCGAAAATTTTTCTGGCGTTGCATCGGGAGGGGAGCCTGAGGGGCGCCGCCCGTGTGGTCGGGGTCGATCAGGCCACCATTGGCAGGCGGATTGCCGCACTGGAGCATCGTCTGGCGGCCACGCTGTTTCTCCGCACATCCAAAGGGTATGTGCTGACTCATGTCGGAGAGATAGTGCTGGCCAGCGCCCAGCAGATGGAGCTGGCAGCCATTGATTTTGTGCGGGCGGCGCAAGGGGTCGACAACCGCCTGGTTGGGGAGGTCAGTGTGGCGACCACAGACACCCTGGGGATGGATTTTCTGATACCGGCCCTGACCGAGCTGCATCAGCGTTATCCCGATATCAGGATCATCCTCAATACCTCGACCCAGGTAGTCAATCTGTCCCTGCGGGAAGCGGATATCGCGATCCGGACGGTGAAGCCGGACAATCCCGACCTGATTATCCGCAAGCTGGCCTCTTGGCCGGTCGGGTTGTATGCCTCCGCCGACTATCTGGCTAGCCATGGCATTCCCGAAGCGGGCACCGGTTTTGCGGGCCATTCGCTGGTGGTGTATGAGCCCCACTGGCAGAGCGCTCGCTCGCCAATGATGCTCGAAGAGGCGGCCGAGGGGGCCACGGTCGCCGCGGGAGTCAATACCAGCCTGATGCTGCGTCAGGCCCTGTTGATGGGGCTGGGACTTGGCGAGGTAGCGGTTCCGCTTGCCGAGCAAGCCGGGTTGGTGCGGGTCTGGCCCGAGCGGCAGTTACAGCAATCCTACGATGTGTGGCTGGTGACCCATCAGGATGTGCAGCATGCCGCGCGGGTCAGGGCGGTCATGGATGCCATCGTCAGGGCATTTGCCGCGATGGCCTAAGTCTGGCGGGGATTCTGTTCAGGTTTTGTCGCAGCATGGTCACACCTCTTGCCATAGTCATGGCGGTTGAGGGAAAACCCTCATTTACTTGGTCTCTGACAGTCAATACTGTGAGACCGAGTCCACCACTACTGGAGCCTGACCCATGACCGATATGCTTGTTGACGATAAACAACCGACCCCGGATCCGGCAGAGCAGAATGCCTTCTTCCCATCGCCCTACTCCCTGAGCCAGTTCACCTCGCGCAAATCTGACCTTGCCGGGGCTGACTATCCCGCTCCCTATCGGGAGGGGCGCTGGAAGATCCTGCTGATCGGGGCCGATGAGCGTTATCTGCCCACCGACAACGGCACCCTGTTTTCCACCGGTAACCATCCGGTCGAAACCCTGCTGCCCATGTATCACCTCGACAAGGCGGGCTTTGCCTTTGATATGGCCACCCTCTCCGGCAATCCGGTCAAGTTCGAGTGGTGGGCCATGCCCGGCGAAGACGAAGAGGTGCTGGGACTCTATGCCAAATATCAGGCGCAGTTCCGCCAACCGGCCAAGCTGGCCGACTTGCTGAAAGATGCGCTGGCCGCCGACTCCGACTATATCGGCGTCTTTATTCCCGGCGGGCACGGCGCCCTGATGGGGCTGCCGCAGAGTGCCGAGGTGAAAGCGCTGCTGGAGTGGGCGATGGCCAACGATCGCTTCATCATCTCCCTCTGTCACGGGCCTGCTGCGCTGCTGGCGGTGGCCAATCCAGAGACCTTCGCGGGCTACAAGATCTGCGCTTTCCCCGATGAGCTGGATGCCCAGACCCCGGCAATTGGCTATATGCCTGGCCACCTTACCTGGAAGTTTGGCGAGAAACTCAAAGAGATTGGCTTTGAGATCGTCAACAACGGCATTTCGGGAGAGGTGTGCCGGGATCGCAATCTGCTGACCGGTGACAGCCCGCTGGCTGGTAATAACCTCGGCAAGCTGGCCGCCACCACCTTGCTGGAGGCGGTTGCCAAGCGATGAGGTTGTCGTCATCGCCAGCGAATGCATTGCAGGTCGCGGTGGCGCTGGAAGGGTGCCAGCGGCTGGAGGAGATCCAGCAACTGGTGCGCGCCTTTGCCACCCCGCTGGGGTATCACCGCTTTGCGCTCTTCTCCATCAGTGCCAGCGAGGAGGGGGTGGTCGAGCATCTCTACTGGCTGGAGGGGGAGTGGCTGGAGAGCGGCGAGGCGGTCGACCTGCATGCCTATATGCGCGAGTGCCCGATGGCGATGCATATCAGGGAGCGAGACCAGCCCTTCTTCTGGAGCAAAACGGTTGGCGCTGCTGGCGAGCAGTACCGTATCGTTCGCCAGCCTGAGGGGCCGGGCCGACATGGCTTGCAGGTTCCCGTCTATGGGCCGTTGGGACTGGAAGGGGCGATGAGCTTTGGTGGCGATCAGATCGATGCCAGCGCTCCCGCTCGGGTTGGCCTTGCGCTGATCGCGGCGGCGGCTTTTCATGCAGCTCGTCGCCTGATGGAGATGCCTGTAGCGGGTCACGAGCGTGGCCTCACTGGGCGCGAGCGCGAAGTGCTGGAGTGGGTCTCCCGGGGTTGGCGCCATGCCGATATCGCCACCACCCTGAAGCTTTCGGTGCGCACGGTCGAGAACCATCTGCGCAGTGCCCGCCGTCGGCTGGGGGTGGCCACTACCGCAGAGGCGGTCAGAGTGGCGATCAGGAACCGCGATATCGAGGGCTGAGGGGCCATCCCTTTGTCTGGCATGTAAAAATAGACCGGCCATCAGCCGGTCTCTTTTTTATTTCCCGCAACATTACACCTGCGGCGGGGTGCTTTCCGCATTGGACATTACCGCATCAATTTGTACCAGGGCGCCAGCGGGTAGTTCGCTGACTCCGAATACGGTGCGGGCAGGCAGGTAGCCCGGGAAGTATTTGGTGTAGACGGCGTTGACCGCATCCAGATCCGCGATATTGCCGAGCTGGATATTGACCTTGACGATATCGTCCATCACATGGCTGATGCTCTCCACAATCGCTTTGATATTGCTCAGGCACTGGGCGGTCTGCTCCTTGATGCAGCCAGCCAGGATCTTGCCGGTGGCGGGGTCTATCGGCAGTTGGGCAGAGAGATGGTTGTAGTGGGAGAAGGCGACGGTCTGGCAATGGAGCGGGCTGCGCGGTGCCTTGTCGGTATTGCGCGGGCGGATCACCAGATTGTGTCTGTCTTCCACCAGTTGCGGCGGGGTGCCGTCACCGTGGGAGATGACCGCATCCATCTGCACTAGCGCCCCCATGGGCAGGGCGGCGGCACTGACCACAGAGCGGGCAGGCAGATAGGCCACGGCGCGGGCGATGGCGGAGTCGGGGAAGAAGGTGGTGTAGACCTCGTTGACGGCTTCCAGATCGGCCAGATCGGTCAGATAGACGGTGACCTTGACGATATCGTCAAACGGCACGTCGATACTCTCCAGCACCGCCTTGATATTGCGCAGGCACTGGCCCGCCTGCTCCTTGATGCCACCGGCGACCAGCTGGCCCGAGGCCGCATCGACCGGCAGCTGGGCGCCGATATTGTTGTAGTGGGAGAAGGCCACTGTGTGGGTGGAGAGCGGATTGTGTGGCACCTTGTCGCTATTGCGGGCGAGTTTCACCAGCGGGCAAGGATCTTGTGGGAAGGTACCTTCGTCGTTGGAGATGATGGCATCGATCTGCACCAGCGCGCCCAGCGGCAGAGCGGCGACGGCAAGGGTGGTGCGGGTCGGCAGATAGCCCGGGAAGAATTCGCGATAGACAGCGTTGACCGCCTCCAGATCGGCCATCTCTTTCAGGAAGATGGTCGCTTTGACCATATCGTCCATCACATGGCCGATGTTCTCGATGATTGCCTTGAGGTTGCTCAGGCACTGTCTTGCCTGCGCGGTGACATCACCGCTCACCATCTTGCCGGTGGCGGGATCGACCGGCAGCTGGGCGGAGATATTGTTGTAATGAGAAAACGCCACCGTTTGGGTGCAGGGGCCCAGATCCTGGGGTGCATGGGGGGTATTTCTTGCTGACTTGATGATGGTGCCACTCATAGATATGCCTCTTTTTAATATTTGTTGTTCATTCAGGTACAGGTTTACCCCATCTTGTTGTGCGTCACGGCCACTGCGCCAGCGACGGCATCCCCGGTTATTATTTGTGATCCACTCAATTACTGAGAGGAATAAGGGAGAAGAGGACAGGGTAGATATTTCAGACGCTGCGATTCTATGAGTGGCTATCAGGGGTTGCAAACCGCTGATTGCATTTCTATGAGATGGCTCAATGGGTGCAAATTTAATCATATTGCTATTCAATTCACCCGAAATAGGAGCCAATTTGTGCGCAAATGGTGCCAAACCGGCGGACAGCCTTGCCCTGACTGGGTTTGCTCTCCCCCTCTTCGGGATATTGGCGTGTAAATAAAGGGTTAATATTATGCGCCGATGTGCAAATAATGCATATTATGGTGCATGGATATCTGTTTTCAGCTCTTTTAAGGGGCTATGAAAATTCCCGTGAATATGCATATCTACCTTATTAAAGATACCTCTGGAATATAATTCACGGCTTTTGCATTCCTCTCTGTTAATGATAATTTCGGCATACTCGATGACGCCTTGCTGGCAGCCGAGATCTGTTATTAACGCCATAAAATTCTATGCCATGAATTTGCACGGCGGATCTGCCCCGGCTGCACAGGAGTGAGGATCATGGCGTTGGCGTTGGCGTTGGCGTGACGGTGTGCGGGAGCTGTGGTGCTGGATGAGAGGTGGCGTTGGATGAGGGGCGGTGGTGGCAATACGCGTCTCTTCACGCCGGTTGCATCCCCCGATGGGTGGGGTTGCCCCGCGTCATAGGTTTTTCCACTTTTTGCGGCTTTGTCTGATCTCCCTCTTATCTGTGGCTGGTTGTGATGATTGGGATGGTTTTCAGGGCTCGGGAACAGTTCAGATGATTTCGCAGGAATAAAGCTCAATATGCTGTTTTTAAAGGGAAATGCGTCAAAAAATGGATTTATCGACCGCTTCCTATGGTTTCTTGATGAAACTGTTAATTAGTGGCGTGATTGCGAGTCAGGTCGCTTTTTTCAATCGCTATTAATCGTATGATTAATAAGGTGGTCAAGGAGCCCTGACGGAGAGCATCGATGCACCGGCAGGCCATTGCCCAGGATTGGCAAGCGAGATCGCGTCGCGATCATCATTACCTGACTGTGGAGGATTTATGCTGGGTTTCGTTCTGGGCGATATGTATTGTCAAACATCTGGGCAGCGGTTATCTCCTCGCCTGGGAAAGAGCTTTCCCATTCCTGCCGATTATCGACTGCGCGGCCGGGTATCCGCCGCCATCATGACCATCGAGAGCCTGCTCGATACCCCTTATCCGCAAAAGCAGTTTCGTGATCTGGTCTTTGGCGCCTTTATCGAGCGCCAGCGTCGGTTGTTTGGTGAATATGTGATTGTGGCCCGCATGGAAGGGGAGGAGGGGCTGGAGCTGTCGATCGACCTCTCGTTTGTCAGCACCGCCGTACCTGTGGGCCTCTTGGCCATATCTGAAGAGCTGGCCCTCGCCACGGCGCCGCGTCCCAAGAAGAGTCATCCCCACTACGAGGCGCTGTGCAAGGCGATCGACTGCATGGTGATGCTGATGTTTTATGGCAAGGTGATCCGCCAGCGGAATACGGTGTTGGAAAATATCGGCTATCAGTTTGGCTATCAGCCCGCGGCGACCCTGACGGCGCGCGTTGGCAAGGGTGGGGAGGATGATTACGACGCCTTCATGGTCAATATCATGACCTGTATTGCTCACTCCAATTCGCTCAAGGAGGCGCTGGAGAATGCCAGCCGGATGGGTATTCAGGAGCCCGCTTTCTTCTGCATCGTCGGGGCGATTGCCAGCACCCTGTGGGGCGTGCCCAGACTGTGGGCGTATCAGGCTTCACAGCTGATCCATCGCTCCCACCATCACTACATCCAGAATCTGCTTCGCTGTGAAACCCGTGCCGGGCGGCGCCATATCAATCTGGAGCCGCCAAAGCCCCCGCTGTTTGCACCGATCCGGCAACAGGTTGTGCGTCTGTTCAAGGGGGCACACTGATCCGCAGCCCCTTGTCATCACTCAGGCAGGATAAAGCGCCCCCAGCACAGCCGGACGGCTGGCGCCGGTGACGGCGGGCAGGTTACCCGGCTTGCGGTGGACAAAGCACATGGCCAGCCAGGCAAAGGCAGCGCCTTCCACCCAGTCGGGGGCAAGGCCCAGCTCGGCAGTGCTGGCGATGCGCCATGCAGGCAGCAGGCTGGCCAGCTCCTTCAGCAAGGGGGCGTTATGGGCGCCGCCGCCGCAGACAAACAGCTCGGCTTTCGGCTGGCTGGCACCGACTGACTCGGGCCGGGCGGGCAATTGGCTGGCGATGCTGTGGCAGGTGAGCGCCTGCAGGGTGCGCTGCACATCCACGGGGGCGTATGAAGTGCCTGCCAGCTCCCCATCGAGCCAATCGAGGGTAAACATCTCCCGTCCGGTGCTCTTGGGGGCGGGGGCTGCGAAATAGGGGTGAGCCAGCAGTTTCTCCAGCAGGGCCGGGATGGGCTTGCCACTGGCGGCCCATTTGCCACCGGCGTCATAGCTGCCGCCGTGGGGCTGATGGCGGCGATACCAGCCATCGAGCAGGGTGTTGGCCGGGCCGGTATCAAAACCATATACCCCGCCCGGATTGCCCGGCAGCACCGAGATATTGGCGATGCCGCCGAGGTTCAGTACCACTCGCAGGGCGCCGGGTTTGGCAAACAGCGCCTGATGGAAGGCGGGCACCAGCGGCGCCCCCTGACCGCCGAGGGCCATATCCATGGTGCGAAAATCGGCGATAACGTCGATGCCGGTTAGCGCCGCCAGCAGGGCGGCATTGCCGATCTGCAGGGTAAAGCCAAGCTGGGGACGGTGGCGGATGGTTTGGCCGTGACTGCCGATGGCGCGAATATCTTTGGGCTCAAGCCGCGCCTTGGCCAGCAGCGCGTGGGTGGCGGCGGCAAACTCTCGCGCCACCAGATTATCGGCCGCACCCATGCGGTCGATTTCGTTGTCGCCCGGGGGGCAGAGGGCATGCAGCGTGCATGCGGTCTCTTGCGGCCAGGGGTGACAAAGCGCCGCTTCGACCCGCAGTTCATCCCCGGCGATCATCACCAGCACGGCATCAATGCCGTCCATGCTGGTTCCCGACATCAGACCGATATAGCGCTCAGCCATGGTGTCTCCTTACATTGCTGTTCGAAAATACGGTGTGCAGAGAGGGTGAAGAGGGGAACGGCTTTCATCCCATGCCACATGGCGTGATCTTTGACATCAGACCGATATAACGCTCAACCATGTTGCATCCTCAATGCGGACCGGAAAAAGAGTGAGAGAGACAGGATAGATAAGCCCTTGCTTCCGTGCCACATGCCGCTCCCGGTGTTCCATCTCATCTTATGTCCGAAAGTGGACTCGTTTCAATCTGATTGGCTGGCGCGGGTTCAATAAAAGGGGCTGGCAGGGCCTTCACCCTGCCAGCCCTGATGGCTTAGTTGCCGCGGCTATCCCGCTTGTTCTGGGCCAGCTGCAGCTCGGGGCTGTCGAGCTTGGCCAGTTGCGGCATCGCCAGCTTTTTGAAGTTGGCCAGCTCGCGTCCGCTCAGGGTCTCTGCCTGCGGCAGGGTGAGGGTGCGCGGGTTCTTGTGAATGCCGCCCACCACGAACTCGTAGTGCAGGTGCGGGCCGGTGACGCGGCCGGTGCCACCCAGAGTGCCGATGGTCTGGCCCTGCTTAACCCGCTGCCCCTTGTTGACGGTGCGCTTGGAGAGGTGCAGGTACTTGGTCACATAGTTGCCAGCATGCTTGATAAAGACGTAGTTGCCGTTGAACTGGTTGTAACCGGCGGCCACCACGCTGCCTGAGCCCGCCGCCATGATGGGGGTGCCCACCGGCGCCACATAGTCGATGCCGTTGTGGGGGCGGATCTTGCCGGTCACCGGATGGAGGCGGCGCGGGTTGAAGTTGGAGCTGATGTATTTGAAGTTGACCGGCGCACGCAGGAAGCTCTTGCGCATCGCCTTCCCTTCCGGGGTGTAGTAGTTGCCATCTTCATTGAGCACGGCGCGGTAGGCGGTGCCCTGGTTGACGAACTCCGCCGCCAGAATATCGCCGGAGGCGACCCGCTCGTCGTCGCGGAACTTGTCTTCATAGACCACCCGGAAGCTGTCCCCCGGCTGCAAGTCCTGGGCAAAGTCGATGTCCCAGCCGAAGATGGCGGCCAAGTCCATGATCTGATCTTCGGTCATCCCTGCATCCACCGCGGCGCCCCAGAAGCTGGAGCGGATCTCGCCCTTGCTCACCTGTTCGCGGGTGTCGAGGGCGATTTTGACGTTGCGGGCGACAAAGGTCTCCTCCTTGCGGCTCACCTTGAGCGCCTGCTCCAGACTGTGGGGGTAATAGAGGCTATGCAGCTCGCCGTTCTCGGTGAGCTTGAAGGTGAGCTCCTGCCCCGGTTGCAGCATCCGCAGGGGATCGCTGCCCTCGAGCTGGTCGATCAGGTGCAGATCCGTGGTGCTCAGGCCAATGCGCTGGAAGATGACTCCCATGTTGTCGCCACGGCGTACCTTCACCTGCTTGGTGATATAGCGCGGCTTGGGCGGGGTAACGGGCTGGGCGGCTTCGGCAGTCAGCTCGTCGTTCAGCGCGTTGTCGTTAGTCGGTTCCCGCAGGGCAATCTCGTTGCCGTTTTCATCGACCCGTGTTGCCACAGCCTGTTCGCTTGGCCAGGCAGCCAGCATCATGATCATGATGCTCAAGATCAGCACCATCTTGCGGTGCCAGTGGGGGAGTGCGTTGAAGGCGTGCCAAATAACCATGAGAAGCAGATGAAGTCGGGCAGAATGGACGGATTTTACAGCCTTTCCAATTGGCCCGCCATTCCAGTAATATGTTTGGCCCTGTGGAATCGTGATGGAGAGTCAAAAAATGTCCCAGCTCGAGGTGGCGCTAGCCGAGATCAAGCGCGGAGCGGAAGAAATTCTGGTTGAAGAAGAACTTGTCGCCAAGTTGAAGGAAGGGCGCCCGCTGCGCATCAAGTTGGGCATGGACCCGACCGCCCCCGACATTCACCTGGGTCATACCGTGATCCTCAACAAGCTGAAGACCTTCCAGGATCTGGGCCATGAAGTGATCCTGCTGATCGGTGACTTCACTGCCATGGTGGGTGACCCCTCCGGCAAGAACGCCACCCGTCCGCCGCTCTCCGAAGAGGCCATCAAGCATAATGCCCTCACCTATGCGGAGCAGGCGTTCAAGATCCTCGACCCGGCCAAGACCCGCATCGAGTACAACTCGACCTGGCTGAGCGAGCTGGGTGCGACCGGCATGATCAAGCTGGCGGCCAAGCAGACCGTGGCCCGCATGATGGAGCGCGACGACTTCAAAAAGCGCTACACCAGCGGCCAATCCATCGCGATTCACGAATTCCTCTATCCGCTGCTGCAAGGCTATGACTCGGTCGCGCTGAAGGCGGACGTCGAGCTGGGTGGTACCGACCAGAAGTTCAACCTGCTGATGGGCCGCGAGCTGCAAAAAGATGCCGGCATGGCGACCCAGTGCGTGCTGATGATGCCGCTGCTGGTGGGTCTGGATGGCGTCAAGAAGATGTCCAAGTCCGCAGGCAACTACATCGGCGTCCACGACGCTCCGGGCGAGATGTTCGGCAAGATCATGTCCATCACCGACGATCTGATGTGGAACTACTACGAGCTGCTCTCCTTCCGTCCGCTGGCTGAAATCGAAGAGTTCAAGGCAGGTATCGCTGCCGGTACTCTCAATCCGCGCGACGTGAAGATCTGGCTGGCCAAAGAGATCATCGCCCGTTATCACGACGAAGCGGCGGCTGAAGCGGCCCACGAAGATTTCACCCAGCGCTTCTCCAAGAACGCCATCCCGGACGAGATGCCGGAAATCGAGCTGGCTCTGGAAGGCGAAGGTCTGGCCATTGCCAACCTGCTGAAAGAGGCCGATCTGGTGGCCACCACCTCCGAAGCGCTGCGGATGATCAAGCAGGGCGCGGTCAAGGTGGATGGCGAGAAGCTGGAAGATGGCAAGGCACTCATCGGTGCCGGTACCGCCGTCTATCAGGTCGGCAAGCGCAAGTTTGCCCGCGTGACTGTCAAATAAGCAGTCGCATCAGGCAAGCTGGCCATCAAACCTGTTCAAGCTTGTTCAACAGGGCCTCCTTCGGGAGGCCTTGTCGTATCTGGGCGGCACGGATCTGGGCGATAAAGTGCCGCAGCACGGCACTACCTGGATGCGGCCGTGTCGCCAGACTGATACTGGTCATCATGCCGTTGCCCTCAATGGGGTGATAACTGACCCCGAGCGGGCGCAGCGCCGCCACCGAGCTGGGCACCAGAGTCACGCCAAAGCCCGCCTGCACCATGCCGACGGTGGAGATCACTTGCGGACATTCAGGCCCCAGTATCGGCTCGAAGCCCGCCTCTCGGCAGAGACCCACGATGCCGTCATAGAGCCCGGGCCCGATGGCGTGGGGAAACAGAATAAAACTCTCGTCCTTCAGGCAGGCCAGTGGCAAGGGGCCCGGCTTGGCCTTGGGGTGGCTGGTCGGCAGGGCGATCAGCAGCGGCTCCTGCTCGATAAGGTGGTGGGCAAATCCCTCGCTACCGCGGCAGGGGAGCCGCAAGATGGCGGCGTCCAGCCGATCGTTGCGCAGCGCCTCCACCAGTGCCGGCATGGTGCCCTCCTGCGGGCTGAGGGCTACCTCGGGGTAGCGCTCCCGATAGTCGTGCAACAGGGTTAGCACCGCAGGGTGGAGCACGGTGGACCCGGCGAAGCCGATCCGCAGTGCCCCCTGCTCGCCCCGGGCAATCCGCTTTACCTTCAGTTTTGCCGCATCGGCCAGCGCCAGGATCTGCGCCGCATCCCGATAGAGGCTCTCGCCCGCCTCGGTCAGCTCGACACTGCGGGTCAAACGGCGCAGCAGCGGGGTGCCCAGGGTCTCCTCCAGCTTGCGGATCTGCTGGCTCAGCGGCGGCTGGGCCATGTTGAGTGATTCGGCTGCGCGGGTGAAATTCTGCTTTTCAACAACGGCCATGAAGTAGCGGAGCGTACGAAGTTCCATATCGATTGAGTCTCAAAGTCATGGGATCAGCGTATTGGTGTTGAAATGTGAACCAAGTCACCATTGGATCCGAACGCTAACAGGATTCACGGTGGAGGTGAAACCCGAATGGAACATATTGCAACATCTGACAGTGCCGGGTGCAGCTGTGCCCTCGAAGTGAGCCAGCAGTTTTCCCGCTGGCGCAGGCAGCATGACGGTGGCGAGATCTACCAGAGTTCCCTGATGAGCGCCCTGCTGGCGGGGGTCTATGAAGGGGAGACCACCATGAGCGAGCTGCTGCGCCACGGCGACTTTGGCCTCGGCACCTTCAATCACCTCGATGGTGAGCTGATCGCCTTCGAGCGCCAGATCCACCAGTTGCGCTCCGATGGCTCGGCCCGGCCCGCCCGCGCCGATCAGAAGACCCCCTTTGCGGTGATGACCCATTTTCGCCCCTGTCTGGAGCGTCGCTTCGACCATCCCCTCAGCCGTGACGAGATCCACCAGTGGGTGGATCGGCTGGTGGGATCCGACAACGTCTTCGTCGCCCTGCGCCTCGACGGCCAGTTTGAAACGGCCAAGGTACGAACCGTGCCGCGTCAGGAGCCCCCCTATCGCCCCATGCTGGAAGCTATCGAACAGCAGCCGCTGTTCCGCTTTGCCGCGGTGGCGGGAACTCTGGTGGGCTTTCGCTGCCCGCCGTTCGTGCAGGGAGTTAATGTAGCGGGCTTTCACGAGCACATGATCACCGCCGATCGCAAGGGGGGCGGCCATCTGCTCGACTACACCATGGCCCACGGCACCCTGCGACTTTCTGTGGTGCGTCACCTCAATCTGGCCCTGCCATCGGATCCCGCTTTCCGGCAGGCCGACCTCAACCCCGCCGATCTCGATCGCGCCATTCAGGCTGCCGAAGGCTGATAGACAAGGAGCAATATCATGGAAAACAGACAGTGGAAGTGCGGTGCCGAGCTGGTGGTTCGTCATCTGGAGGCGCAAGGGGTCAAGCAGGTGTTCGGGATCCCGGGTGCCAAGATTGACCGGGTGTTCGATGCGCTGGAGGACTCCCCCATCGAGACCATAGTGGTGCGCCACGAGGCGAACGCCGCCTTTATGGCGGCCGCCGTGGGGCGCCTCACCGGCAAGGCGGGGGTGGCGCTGGTCACCTCGGGCCCCGGTTGCTCCAACCTTATTACCGGGCTGGCGACCGCCACCTCGGAGGGGGACCCCATGGTGGCGCTGGGCGGTGCGGTGCGCCGTGCCGACGGCCTCAAGCTCACTCATCAGAGCATGGATACGGTCAACCTCTGCCGCCCGGTCACCAAGTTCAGCGCTCAGGTCAACAGCGGGGCGGCGATCTCGGAAGTGATGGCCAACGCTTTTCGCGCCGCCGAGCTGGGACGGCCGGGGGCGGCGTTTGTCAGCCTGCCGATGGACATCATCAACAAGCCGGTGCAGGGCAATGTGCTGGTGCCTCGGGAAGTGCCGGAGCCGGGCTGCGCCGACGAACAGAATATGGAGCAGGCATTGACCCTGCTGCGCAACGCCCAGAATCCGGTGGTGCTGCTCGGCCTGATGGCGAGCCGGCCGGAAAATGCCGAGGCAGTGCGCGCCTTCCTCGACAAGGCGCGGCTGCCGGTGACCGGTACCTATCAGGCTGCCGGGGTGGTGGACAGCTGCCACTTCGATGATTTTGCCGGACGGGTGGGGCTCTTTAACAACCAGCCGGGGGATCAGCTGCTGGCAGGGGCCGATCTGGTGATCTGCATCGGCTACAGCCCCATCGAGTACGACCCCGTGCTGTGGAATGGCGACAGGGAGCGGCGCATCCTCCATATCGACGTGCTACCTGCCGATATCGACAGCAGCTACTGCCCGACCGCCGAGCTGGTGGGGTCGATCCGCGCCAACCTGTTGCAGCTGACCCGCATCATGGGCAATCCGAAAATCCGTCCTCCCGAGGTGGATCGGCTGCTGCAAGGGGTTCGCCAGCAGCGGTTGCGACTGGCGATGCGGGCCGACGATCTGCACGGCAATCCGGTTCACCCCTTGCGTATCGTGCGCGAGCTGCAGGATCTGGTGCGCGACGACATGACCCTCTGCGTCGACATGGGCAGCTTCCATATCTGGATTGCCCGCTACCTCTACAGCTTCCGTGCCCGTCAGGTGTTGATCTCCAACGGCCAGCAGACCATGGGGGTCGCCCTGCCGTGGGCCATCGGCGCGGCGCTGGTGCGGCCGGGAGAGAAGGTGATCTCGGTATCGGGGGATGGCAGCTTCATGCAGTCGAGCATGGAGCTGGAGACGGCGGTGCGGCTCAAGAGCAATATCGTTCACATCATCTGGGTCGATAACGGCTACAACATGGTCGCGATGCAGGAGCAGCAGAAATATTGCCGCACCTCCGGCGTCTCTTTTGGCCCCATCGACTTCAAACGCTATGCCGAATCGTTCGGGGCGGCAGGTTTTGCGGTGCGTTCGGCCGACGAGCTGCGTGCCACCCTGCGGGCCGCGCTGGCGGTGGAGGGGCCTGCGGTGGTGGCGATCCCGGTGGATTACTCCGACAACCCGGGGCTGATGGCCCAGCTCAGGCCAGAAGTATTGGCATAAGTGTGGGCAGCAGTGCTGGCCTGAATCCCCGTGTAAGGGCAGGCAGACCCGCCCATATAGCAAAAACCGGCATCAATGGATGCCGGTTTTTTTATTGTTTTGCGGGACTGGTGGCCTTAACGGGCCAGCTGGACGGCGGCGCGTGCGCGGGCCGGTTGTGGGCGCTGTTTGGCTTTTGGCGCGCAGGCCATCTTCAGGCGCAGCCACTCGCGCCACAGCAGCCAGCAGAGCGGCAGGGTGAGCAGCAGCACGGTGGCGGGCTGGGCCATCAGCACCCCATCACGCCCCCACAGTTGCGGCAGCAGGAAGATGAGCGGCAGCAGCAATACGGTTTTGGCGATGGAGATGACCAGCGCCTGACGGGTACGTGCCATGGATTGCAGCAGCACGATGCCGAACATGATGATCCCCTCCAGCGGAATGGCGCCGAGGTTGAGGGTCAGGCTGCTGATGGCGGCGGCCAGCAGTTCGGGATCCTTGTCGCCGGTATAGAGCATGGCGACCTGTCCCGGCAGCAGCTGGATGGTGAGCCACACCAGCATGCCGTAGATAAAAGTGAACTTGAGCCCCATCTCCATCAGGTACTTGAGGTTGCGATGGCGCTTGGCCCCTGCCGCCTTGCTGATGAGCGGCTGAATGCCGAACGCCAGCCCCTGCAGAATGACGATAAAGACCGCTTCGGTGTAACCGGCCACGGTAAAGCCCGCCAGATCCTTCACATTGCCATACACCATCAGCTGGCTGTTGTGCAGCATCAATAGCAGCCCGAGGTTGAACTGGGCAATCAGGCTCGGCAGACCGGTAAAGAGCAGGTGCGGCATGGCGGGGAGGTTGGGCACCAGATCCCGCCAGCTGAGGCGAAGCCGCGCCCAGGGGGTAAAGAAGTAGCCAAGGCCGATCAGGCTCACCGCACCCTCTGCCATCAGGGTGGCCTGCGCGGTACCGATTAATCCCAGCCCCAGCCGACCCACCATGATGTAGTTGAGGATGATATTGAGCACGGCGCCGCTGCTCACCAGCACCATGGCCAGCTTCGGGCGGCCATCGTTGCGCAGCAGATAGGGGACCGCCAGATTGCTGGCCAGCAGCAGGGTACCGCCGCCAATCCAGGTGAGGTAGTCACTCGCCTGTTTCCAGGTCTCGGTGCCCTGTTCAATCCCCAGCCCGAGCAGGATATCGGTGTGGGTGTAATAGAGCAGCACCGGCGCAACGCCCCCGAGTCCGGCCAGCAGCCAGAGGGCGTTGACCAGCGCCTGACGGGCCAGCGTGTCGTTTTTCGCCCCTTGCTGGAAGGAGATGGCAGTGGCCGCCCCCATGCTGATCATGGCGGCCAGACCAATCAGCACCATGATGACCGGATAGACCAGGTTGATCCCGGCGAGGCCAGCGGCACCGACATAGTGGCCGACGAAGATGCCGTCGATGAGGTAGTAGGCCCCCGAGACCAGCATGGCAAGAATGGAGGGGAGGGCGTAAGCCCAGAAGCGACGGGTCATGGCCCGTTGCCGCAGTGTTAAATAGGCAGACATATCTGTTCTCTCGGGGAGTTCGATTATCGAACAGCTAGTCTAGATTAATACTTATTTGGTGATAATCAGGGTTTCACTTGATGAATTGCTGAGTATTACTCACTAATCCGGGGTTTTGGTAGTGCGCCTTGAGCATGTCGATCAGGATGCGCAGCCCGCTGCCCAGCTGATGCCGACTGGGATAGAAGAGGTAGAAGCCGGCAAAGGTGGGGCACCAGGGCTCCAGCACGGTGAACAGTTTCCCTTCCGCGACCTTCTGGCTCACTTCCTCTTCCAGACAGTAGGCCAGTCCCAACCCCGCCTCGGCAGCGCCCAAATAGAGAGCCGGGGTGCTGGTGGTGAGCGGCCCGGTCACTTCGATCTCCAGCATGGTGCCATCGGCGGCAAAGGCCCAGCGATAGTGATGGTGCGGAGTGAGGCGATAGCCGATACAGGCGTGGCGGCTCAGCTCGCTCGGGTGTTCCGGTGTACCGTGCTCCGCCAGATAGGCCGGGGAGCCCACCACCAGATAGCGCTGGGGCGGGCCGAGGGGGATGCCGATCATCTCCTTGGGCAGCAGATCGCCATAAAAGAGCGCGGCATCGTAGCCATCTTCAATCAGCCGGGGCATCAGCTCCTGCTCCACTACCTCCACCTGCATCCGCGGATAGCGGGCCAGATAGTCGATCAGCACAGGTGCCAGCAGACTGTCGATGGCGCCGCGGGGGGCGCAGAGCTTGAGTCGCCCTACCGGCTCGTCGCTGTTGCGGGCCAGCTCGCAAAGCGCCTCTTCAAGAGTATTTAGGGTGGGGAGCAGCTGCTTGAGCAGCCGCTGACCCGCTTCGGTCGGCACCACGGCGCGGGTACTGCGGTTGAGCAGCCGCACCCCCAGACGGGCTTCCAGCCCTTTCAGGCTGTGGCTGAGGGCGGAGGCGGAGACCCCGAGTTCGAGGGCGGCCTTGCTGAAACTGCGGTGACGGGCGACGGCGGCAAACACCGCCAGTTCGGCGAGATCGGTACGGGTAATGGTCATCATCAATCAACAAAAAGGCGTGAGTCACAAGGGTACGCCAAGGCCGTGCTGCACACAATCCGCGCTAAACGGGTGGCTTGTTGCAAATATGTAGCTGCTCGCAGGCCATTGATTCCAGTGAAACTAAGTTGAATTGTTAAAAAAAACTCACAATAAGGCGCCTTGAGTGTGATCTTGGTCGTCCGAAAGGCGACCAAAATCAAACTTTGGTTGATTAATTCAAAAAAACGCTGTGATTAATAAGGGCATTTAATTAAAGTCAGCCCATCAAGAGTGGCGCACGTTAATCGGTTGTTAAGTGAGACGGGCGCCGACCCTCAGGGTCAAAATCTCGCACTGTTGTTTGTTGCAATCCTGTTGTCACAAGGAGTGATGGCCAGGTTGCCGGGGGGCGAGAGGTTAATATCAAGGACGGACAGCAGGCGTTCCAGGGAGATGGAACCGGGCCAAGGCCCGACCAAACAAGAATCCCATTTTCCTAGATGACAGGAACAACGTATGTCTGACATGAATATTGCAGCTGATGGTCGTTTAGCCAGCAACACCTCCCGCGGCGTCAACAAGGCCGATGTGGTCTGGATGCTGGGTCTGTACGGTACCGCGATCGGTGCCGGTGTGCTCTTCCTGCCAATCAACGCCGGTGTAGGTGGCCTGTGGCCGCTGGTTGCCATGTTGATCCTAGCGCTGCCGCTGACTTTCTTTGCTCACCGTGGTCTGACCCGCTTCGTGCTGTCCGGCTCTACCCGTGATGGCGACATCACTGAAGTAGTAGAAGAGCACTTCGGCAAGACCGCAGGCAAATTCATCACCCTGCTCTACTTCTTTGCCATCTACCCGATCGTGCTGATGTATTCAGTCGCCATCACCAACACCGTCGAGAGCGTGATTGTTCACCAGCTGGGTATGTCTGCACCTCCCCGTGCCGTTCTGTCACTGGCCCTGATCCTCGGTCTGATGGCGGTTGTTCGTCTGGGCGGCCAGGTTATCGTCAAAGCGATGAGCGTGCTGGTATTCCCGTTCGTGCTCACCCTGATGGGTCTGGCGTTCTACCTGATCCCGCACTGGAACGGTGCCATCATCACTGAAGCTCCGGCCCTGTCCGACGCCTTCAACGGTGACTTCATCAAGACCCTGTGGCTGGCTATCCCGGTAATGGTGTTCTCCTTCAACCACTCCCCGATCATCTCCTCCTTCGCGGTGGACAACAAAGGTCGTTACGGTGAAGGTGCCGAGAAGAAGTGCAGCAACATCCTGCTGGGCGCCCACGTCATGATGGTGATGACCGTTATGTTCTTCGTATTCAGCTGCGTACTGAGCCTCTCCCCGGCTGACCTGGCTGCTGCCAAAGAACAGAACATCTCCATCCTGTCCTACCTGGCCAACCACTTCGATAACCCGGTTATCGGTACTGTGGCTCCGCTGATCGCCATGGTTGCCATCAGCAAATCCTTCCTGGGTCACTACCTGGGTGCGCAAGAAGGCATGAACGGCCTGATGGCCAAGGCGCTGCGCGAGAAGGGCAAGAACGTTGACACCAAGCAATTGAACAAAGTCACTGCCGTGTTCATGATCCTGACCACCTGGGCCATCGCTACCATCAACCCGAGCATCCTCGGCATGATTGAAGACCTGGGCGGCCCGATCATCGCAATGCTGCTGTTCCTGATGCCGATGTACGCCATCACCAAGGTTCCGGCCATGTGCAAATACGCTGGCAACATCAGCAACGGCTTCGTGACCATCATCGGCCTGATCGCCATGTCCGGTATCATCTACAAGCTGATTGCCTGATAACTCCGGTTACCAAGTTGAATGAAGAAGCCGCCTCGCAAGAGGCGGCTTTTTTTATGGCTGTTTGGGGCGGCGAGCGGATGCGGTATCGCTACTTCATCAGCTTCTTCACTTCATCGCTGGCCAGCGCCTTGTTGAATTTGTCCCGCGCCTCTTTCCCCTTGGCGGAGTTGGTAAAGCAGACGTGGAGGGATTTGTCCTCGAGGATCTTGCCGTTGAAGCCGAGGTTGGCGGCAACGTCCTTGAGTTGGGGATCGCTCTCCAGCAGATAGGTCATCACATTCTGGTCGATAACCGCCAGATCGAGCCGACCGTTGCCGAGCTTGAGCAGGTTCTGGCTGTCCGAGCTGGTGGCATCGGCCGAGAGTGCCTTGCTGGCCACTTTTTCGTCGAACTCGGTGGTATTCACATAGCCGGTGACGACACCAATTTTCTTGCCCTTGAGGTCATCAAGGCTCTGCCAGGTGACCGGCTGATCGGCTCGCTGGGCAAAGCCGAGAGGGCCGTTACCTATGGGGTCGGAGAAGAGGCAACTGCTCTTGGGGTCGAGATACTCGGGGAAATAACCCAGTACCTCGGGGTTGTTGGTCGCCTCGTCCACGGCCCGTTGCCAGGGATAGAACTTGATGGTCAGCGGGTCGCCAGCCAGGGCAAAGGCTGCGGTCACCACCTGACTGCTCTTGCCCTGTTCAGGGAGGCTGGCGCTGGTGTAAGGGGGCCATTCAAGGCTGGTCAACACCGCCGCCTGCGCGGCCGTCATGCCGAACAAGGGAAGAGTGGCCAGGGCGAGGTGCTTCCATTTCAGGCTCATAGGGATAACTCCTTGTGGTCAAACACCCCTTAAAGATAGCCCCCGGTGTTGATTGCGGATGCCGGCCATGGCTGACCGGCATCCGTGCCAGCTATTTATTGTCGATATTCTCCGACTGCCAGAGGGCATAGCCCTTGCCGGAGGCCGTGGTGGGCAGATCAATCTGCATCAGGTCGTTGCCGATGACGAAGGGGCCCGTGTAGCGGGCACGCAGATCCTGCGCCAGATCTTTGACCCTGATTTTGCCGTTGAGGCCGATATGGCTGAACACGGTCAGCGCCGGTTTGGCTTCGTTCATTACCCGGGCCGCCTGCTCGGGGGAGGCGAGGTGACCGGCGATCGCCTTGTAGCCGGGGTTGGCCTTCATCTGCTCGGCAGAGGTCATGGAGACGCAGTGCACCAGCAGATCGGCCCCTTTGGCCTGCTTTACTACTTCGGGGCTGTAGCGGGTATCGCCGGAGAGCACCACGCTGTGGCCGTGGTAGTCGATGCGATAACCAAACGATGGCTTGATGTTGACCCCGTGGTCGTTGTCAAAGGCGGTCACCTTGACCCCGTCATGGTTGTAGACCACCCCGGCGGTAACCTCGTGGCTGTTGATCTCCCCCCCGTCCAGCGGCGTTCCCTCATCCTTGACCCGGGTGGCGATGTCGGTGGCGTAGGCCTGCTGCAAGCCACGGGCGAGAGCTGTGGTGCCTTTGGGGCCGTAGAGCTCCATCGGCGCGTGGCGCTGGCCATAGGCCGGTTGCAGCCAGCCGGTCAGCCAGAGAGCCGCCAGCCCGTTGGTGTGGTCGGAGTGAAAGTGGGTGAGGAAGAAGGCGTTGACCCGGCCGATGGGGATATGCAGCTGCCACAGGCGAGTGGCGGAGTTGCGGCCAAAATCGAACACCAGCTTCTGGTTGCCCGCTTCGACCAGGGTGCTGTAACCGCCCCGGCTGATCTGGGGTACCGGAGTGCCGGTGCCGAGCAGGCTGACCCGAAAGATATCGGGCTGGGCTTGAGTTGCTGAGACAGGGGCATGGTCGTGGTTGCTGATAAAGCTGCTCTCGGCAGCCTGACTGGCGCCGCTGGCCAGCAGACCGACCAGTAATGCGGCCAGATAGGTACTTTTCATGGGAATTTATCCTGTGGGGAAGGGACGGCATCACTGTATTGGCAACTAAAAGTTGAATAAATTGGCTAAAATCCATTTCTTACTAAACTTTTGGTTGTGAATTAGTGCCCTTGTCGCGGGCCAAATCGCCTTGAATGAAGGTCAGAGGAGGGGTTGTGGACCGATTGACCAGCATGCGTATCTTCACCCGGGTAGTGGATCTCGGCTCCTACAGCGCGGTGGCGAGCGAAGAGGGGAGCAGCGCCCAGATGGTGGGCAAGCATGTGCTGGGACTGGAGCAGTGGCTGGGGGGCAAGCTGTTTCACAAGACCACCCGCCAGCAGACCCTCACCGAACTGGGGCAGCTGTTTTTGGCTCGCTGCCAGCGGGTGCTGGAGGAGATGGCATTGACCGAGTCGCTCACCCAGAATCTGCTGGCCGAGCCGGCCGGACGGCTGCGCATCGCCGCTCCCCTAAGCTTTGGCCACCACCGGCTGGTGCCGCTGCTGCCCGCTTTTCTCGACCGCTACCCCAAGCTGGATCTGGATCTGCAGCTCACCCCGCGCTGGGTCGATCTGGTGGAGGAGGGGTTCGACGCCGCCATCCGCACCCTGCGCCCGCAGGATGAGGCGCTGATCGCCCGTCCGCTGCTGAACCAGCACTACCGCCTCTGCGCGGCGCCCGACTACCTCAATCGCCACGGCGTGCCTCGTTATCCGGCCGATCTTGCCCGCCACCAGTGTCTGCACGGCAACTGGGGCGTGCACGAGCGCTGGCAGTTTGTTGGCGAGGATGGTCAGAGCGAGGAGGTGCGGGTTGCCTCGCGCCTGCGCATCAATCACTGGCCAGCCTTGTTGACGGCTGCGCTCTCGGGGGCTGGCATCACCTTGCAGCCAGCCGAACAGGTGCGTGAGCATATCGCTGCGGGGCGTCTGCTGCCGCTGCTTGGCCGTTATCAGAGCCCGGCCAAGACCCTCTACTTCATCTATCCGGCGGCGCGACGGCAGGTGCTCAAAATCACCCTGTTGGGGGATTTTCTGGCCGAATCCCTGCAAGCTGGGCCCGAGCCTGAATAAAAGGCTGCATATTCTCGCCCCCACGCTTAACCATCGTACTTAACAAAGGGGCGGAGCAGGCCTAACATGGCGGGATGTTTTTTTAGTCAGGACAAAAGGATATGTCTGGGTTGAAAAAGGATCTCGGGCTCTGGCAGGGGATGGGGCTGCTCGCCACCTCGCTGCTCGGCACCGGGATCTTCGTGGTACCGGCGACCGCCGCCTCGCTGGCGGGTGGGGCCTCGCTCTGGGCCTGGTTGCTGCTGATTGCGCTGGTGCTGCCCATCGCCTTTACCTTCGCTCGCCTCGGCCGTCGCTATCCCCATGCTGGCGGCGCGCCGCATCTGATCGGCCTCGCCTTTGGCAACGGCGCCGAGCGCTTCTCCGCCTTTCTGTTTCTGGCTGTGCTGCCGGTGGGGCTGCCTGCCGCCCTGATGATTGCCGCCGGTTTCTGGCACGCCCTGTTCGAGATGGGGGAGTGGACCCTCTGGGCCATCCAGCTGCTCACCCTGCTCGGGGTCTTTCTGCTGGGGCTGCGCGGGGCGCGCTCCTCCGGCAACCTGCAACTGTTGATAGCTCTGGCTATTCTGGGGCTCACCCTGCTTATCTGGTTCAAGGGGGAGGTGAGCTGGCGCGATGCGGCCCGACCGCTGCCGAGCGCGGATGAGTGGCCCCCTATGGCTACCGCGCTGGCGGTGATGTTCTGGTGTTTTGTCGGGCTGGAAGCCTTTGCCCATATGGGGGAGGAGTTCAAGCGGCCGGAGCGGGACTACCCCATCGCCCTGCTCGGCGGGGTGCTGCTGGCGGGGCTTATCTACTGGATCCACTCGCTGGTGGTGCTCAAATATGGCCTCTACGGCGATGAGGCGAAAAACGCCACCGCCATCCCCTCCCTGCTGGCGCTGCTGTTCGGCCCCACCGCCAAGTGGCTGGTGGCGGTGCTCGGCTACCTCTCCTGCTTTGCCAGCATCAATATCTACATTCAGGGCTTTGCCCGGCTGATCTGGAGCATGGCGCGGGAAGGCAAGTTGCCCCCCTCGCTGGCCGTGCTCACCGCGCGCGGCGCGCCGCTGCGGGCGCTCACTCTGGTGCTCGCCATCTGTCTGCTCTGCATCACCCTCATCATCTGGCTGCGACTGCCCCTTGATGAGCTGATCCGCTACGCCAACGGCAACTTCGTGCTGGTCTACCTGCTCTGCATGGCGGCGGGCTGGCGTCTGCTCGGCGGGGTGGGCAAGGGGCTGGCGGGGATAAGCGTGCTGCTTTGCGCTCTGGTGCTGGTGGCGCTCGCCACTCAGGTGCTCTATGCGGTGGTGCTGAGTCTTGGCTACGGCAGCTTCTCGTTGTGGCGGCGTCATCTGCGCCGCAGTCGTCAGCAGGATGCGCTCCCGCTGGCGAAGTAATGTCTCCCCGATGGTCGAAGAAATGAGAAAGCCCTGATGTTCAGGGCTTTTTGATTCCGGCATATGGGATGTTCATATGAATACTGGTTGGCACGCTATTTGCCGAAAAGTGCGGTGTCGGATCAACTCAACGGCGATTTATAGCCAAAAAAAGTGGGATCCAGCTCCCGTTTTGCTTAAAGTGATCCCTTCCGATCCCGGTGGTCGGAATGCCCGCAAGGATGCCCTTCAGACGTAAACAGGATGGCCTGGCCAGACTGACTCTCAGAGATGTGATTGCTTCGGTTCTCTTTTTATCTGTCACCTGTGGTGATAGCGCCTTGTTCCGTTCAGTCAGCCCGGGTTTTGCGTCTCTCTCATCGTGCATTGTCACCATCTGCAGCGAGTGAATCATGAGCGAATCGGTTTTTGAGATCCACGACTGGACCCTGAGCGTTGACGACAACATGCTGTGTCGCCCCGACCGCGAGGTCTACCTCGAACCCAGACTGGTCAACCTGTTGCGGTTTCTGGCCCATAATGCCGGCACTGTGTTTGGCCGCGATGCCTTGATCAACGAGGTGTGGGATGGCGCCGAGGTGACCGATCAGGTGGTGACCCAGTCCATCTTCGAACTGCGCAAGATCCTCAAAGATGGTCGCACCGATGCGACCGACTATATCGTCACCGTACCCAAGCGCGGCTACAAGCTGGTGGCATCGGTGCGGCCGCTGCAGGTGGTTTCTGTGGTGATGGCGGACGAGCAGCCTGCTCCTGCGGTCAATACCGCTCTCTCCGACAACCCGACGCTCTCCGATCTGAGCCCGCCCGTGGCTGAGCATGATGATGATGCACAGCCCAATGTCGCCCCTTTTCCCGCCGGGCCCCTGACCCGCGCCATCTCCACCCATGCCAAGGATGCTCGCAGCCGCTGGAAGATGGTGAGTTTCGATATCTTCGTTGCCATCGTGCTGATCGCCATTGTCAGCATGCTCAGCTACCAGCACACCAGCCCCCAGGTGCATGCCATGCTGGATCCCAATCTGCTGGTGTTCCGCTTTCACTCCGGCATGGATGACAACAACGAGAACGTGCGCCTCGCCGACGGCATTACCCGCGCCCTGATGGGGGAGGTGGCCGTGGCTACGCCGCTGCGGGTGCAGTACGGTGCCACCACTCTGATGGGGGGCATCATGCCCGGCAAGGAGCTGAGTGTGCGGGTCACCCGCCAGCCGCGCGGCACCTATCTCGATCTGGAGTATCGCAATATCAACACCAACCGGGTGCTGTTCAGCCATCAGTACCAGCTCAGTCGCCACAGTGTGCACGGCGTGTTGCAGGCGAGCAGCCAGGATCTGCTGCGCGCCCTCGACCAGCCCGATGCCGAGCCGGGGATGGGCTGGCCGACCGATGATGCCTCCCTGATGGCGATGATGGAGGCGCAGTACTACATCAACAGCCGGGATCCGGTCGCCCTCAAGCGCGGCATCGATCTGCTGGAGCAGGCGCTGATTGCCCATCCGGATCAGCCGCTGCTGCTGGCGGAGCGCTATCTGGCGGGCGAGGCGCTGGCCACCCTGGCGGGTAAATCCGAGAGCGAGCGGCTGCAGGGGATTGGCACTCATCTCGCCAGCGTGGTGCAAAACAGCGGCGCTCTCCCTGCTCGGGTGTGGGAGGCGTTGACCCTGCAGGCGATCCTCAACGGGCAGCAACAGCAGGCCAACTATCTGCTGGAGAAGGCGGCGAGTCGCGGCCGCTCGGTGCTCTATTACATACTGCAGGGCAAGCTGGCGGAGCTGGATGGCCGCCCCGAGGCGGCGGGGGATGCCTACAGTCAGGCCTTTCTGATGGAGGCGACCGAGCAGACCTATCTGCTCTGCCAGCAGCTCGGTTTCTACAGCAATATGGAGAGCCTCACCCCAGCCCTGTTCAATGCGCTGGGCCAGAGCAAGGTGAAGCTCTTCTAACATCGCAGTTTTGGTTCTCCCTGGGTCGGTGCGGTTGCCGACCTCATCCACAGGCTGCCTTCGGGCGGCCTGTGCGGTTTCTGCTTGTCTCAATCCTGCTTGTTTGCCACCGGGGATAGTCGCTCTGGTGCGGCCCGATTTATCCCCCGCAGCTCCCCACTATCCCCCTTTGCCTTTGTCTTGCCCGCGGCATTCGCTGCACTCGCGTTTGTTCGGCTTCACGCCGTGTGCAGCTTGTGACATCTGCTCATGGTTGGCGGCGGGATAAGCTGTCTGTCTCGACCCATTTCTCATTGCTTACCGGTTATCGCCGTTGCGCTTTACCTCTGAGTTTGGATTGTGATGAGCCGAGCGAAGGGGAAAGCAGGAGGTGAGCGGCCACTCAGGGTGATGATCAGCAGGGCTTCCAAATGGCCGCAAGGGCAGGGGGGCGTAATGGGAGCTGCTTTATCCCGGGTTTATCTGGCCAAAAATATCAAGGCGGCGAGATAAGGGGGTTATCAAGGGGAAAAAATTGGGCGGAAGGATATCAAGGTTTTATCAAGACGGCTGTGTGATGTGATGTCAATTTACTGTTTTTAAATGGTTTTTATCAAAAGTGACGAGGCGGCGAAAAAAGTTGCCTCATATTTTTATCCGTTAGCTGGTCTTTATGTTTTCCGGGGATGAGAGGCCTAGTCTGTGCCCATTCTTTGGCGGGGCGTTCCGCCAAATGTGTATGTGACGACCCGACCTTTTATAGAACCGGAGATCTTATGTCCCTAGATACGAGCAAGAAGATTGGCCTTATCGCCTGTACAGGTGTGGTGGCCGGCAACATGATGGGGAGTGGCATCGCGCTGCTGCCTTCGGCACTGGCCACCATCGGCTCCATCTCTGTCTTTAGCTGGGCAATCTGTCTGGTAGGCGCCATGGGCCTCGCCTTTGTCTTCGCCCGCCTTGCTACCAAGAACCCGCAAGAGGGTGGCCCCATTGCTTACGCTGGCGAGATCTCTCCGGTGTTCGGTTTCCAGACCGGTGTGCTTTATTACCACGCCAACTGGATCGGTAACCTGGCCATCGCCATTACCGGCGTCTCCTACCTCTCGGTCTTCTTCCCCATTCTCAATAGCCCAATTCCGGCCGCCGCAGCCACCATCGCTGCCGTCTGGATCTTCACCTTCGTCAACCTGCTTGGCGGTAGCTGGGTGAGCCGACTCTGTACCCTGGGTCTGGTGCTGATCCTGCTGCCGGTTGTCGGTACTGCGGTGATGGGCTGGGGTCATTTTGATGCCACCGTCTACAGCCAGAACTGGAACACCACCAGCGGCAGCGACCTGCATGCGGTCATCAGCGCCGTGCTGATCTGCCTCTGGTCCTTCGTCGGTGTTGAATCTGCCGCCGTCTCTTCCGGCATGGTGAAGAACCCCAAGCGCACCGTACCGCTCGCTACCATGCTGGGTACCGGTATCGCGGGTGTTATCTACATCCTCTCTACCCAGGTTATCAGCGGCATGTTCCCGGCCGGTGAAGTGGCAGCTTCCGGCGCCCCGTTTGCCATGGCCTCTTCCGCCATCTTCGGTAGCTGGTCTGCGCCGTTTGTTTCTGCCTTCACCGCTTTGGCCTGCTTCACCTCGCTCGGTTCCTGGATGATGCTGGTAGGCGAGGCGGGCAAGCGTGCCGCCAACGACGGCCACTTCCCGAAAATCTATGGCGAAGTGGACAAGAACGGCGTAGCCAAGAAGGGTCTGATCCTGGGCTCCCTCAAGATGACTGCCCTGATGGTTGGCCTGACCGCCTTCACTTCCCAGTCCGCTCACGCAGCCGATCTCTTCAACGTGCTGACCACAGATGCAGTGCTGCTGACCATGCTGCCCTACTTCTACTCCAGCATTAACCTCATTCGCTTCGAAGGCATGACCTCCCGCAGCATCGGCGCGATGATCTTCTCCGGTGTGGCCTGTGTCTTCTGTCTGGTGGCCCTGATGGGTGCCAAGGGTTCCAACCTCACAGCTACCTTTGTGGTATCGCTCATCATCCTGATGTTCTACGCCAAAAAACAGGGTCTGCGTCAGCACGACGCCCTGCTCAACGAGCAACCCAGCAACTGATTTCCCCTTTTATCCTCCGAGCGCTCTTCACTCACCATCCCTGATGGAGAGCGCCCCATCACGTGTGGAGCATTACGATGAATATCATTGCCATCCTCAACCACCTGGGCGTTTTCTTTAAAGAAGAACCCATTCGCCAGCTGCAAGCCTCCCTCGAGCGCAAGGGTTTCGAGGTTGTTTATCCGGTCGACGTCGCCGACCTGCTGAAACTGATTGAGAAGAACCCCCGTGTTTGCGGCGCCATCTTCGACTGGGACAAATACTCCCTGGGTCTGTGCAAGGAGATCCACGATCGCAACGAGAAGCTGCCGATCTTCGCCTTTGCCAACGACCAGTCCACCCTGGATATTCACCTGACCGACCTGCGTCTGAACGTGCACTTCTTCGAGTACCGTCTCGGCATGGCTGACGACATCGCCCTCAAGATGGGTCAGGCCACTCAGGAGTATCAGGACGCCATCCTGCCGCCGTTCACCAAGGCACTGTTCAAGTACGTGGAAGAGGGTAAATACACCTTCTGTACTCCGGGTCACATGGGCGGTACCGCCTTCCAGATGAGCCCGGCCGGCAGCATCTTCTATGACTTCTACGGTCCGAACGCGTTCAAGGCTGACGTCTCCATCTCCATGCCGGAGCTGGGCTCCCTGCTGGATCACTCAGGTCCGCACAAGGAAGCCGAAGAGTACATCGCCCGTACCTTCAACGCCGATCGCTCCTATATCGTTACCAACGGGACCTCCACTGCCAACAAGATCGTCGGCATGTACTCCGCGCCGGCCGGCAGCACAGTGCTGGTTGACCGTAACTGCCACAAGTCGCTCACTCACCTGATGATGATGAACGACGTGACGCCGATCTACTTCCGTCCGACCCGCAACGCCTACGGCATTCTGGGTGGTATCCCGCAGAGCGAATTCAGCCGCGACACCATCGCTGCCAAGGTTGCCGCGACACCGGGTGCTCAGGCTCCCCGTTACGCCGTCGTCACCAACTCTACCTATGATGGCCTGCTCTACAACACCGGCTTCATCAAGGAAGCGCTGGATACTCCTTACATCCACTTCGACAGTGCCTGGGTGCCTTACACCAACTTCAGCCCGATCTATGAAGGCAAGTGCGGCATGAGCGGCGAAGCCATGCCGGGCAAGGTGTTCTACGAAACCCAGTCCACCCACAAGCTGCTGGCGGCCTTCTCCCAAGCCTCGATGATCCACATCAAGGGTGACGTGGAGGAAGAGACCTTCAACGAAGCCTTCATGATGCACACCTCCACCTCGCCGCAGTACGGCATCGTGGCCTCTACCGAGATCTCTGCTGCCATGATGCGTGGCAACACCGGCAAGCGTCTGATCAAGGACTCCATCGATCGCGCCATCTCCTTCCGCAAAGAGATCAAGCGTCTGCGTGACCAGAGCGAAGGCTGGTTCTTCGACGTATGGCAGCCGGACAACATCGAGACCGTCGAGTGCTGGAAGCTGGATCCGAAAGATGACTGGCACGGCTTCAAGGACATCGATGACAACCACATGTACCTGGATCCGATCAAGGTCACTCTGCTGACTCCGGGTATGGGTCGTGACGGCCAGCTGCTGGAGAAGGGCATCCCTGCCTCTCTGGTCTCCAAGTTCCTGGACGAGCGCGGCATCGTGGTCGAGAAGACCGGCCCCTACAACATGCTGTTCCTCTTCTCCATCGGTATCGATCAGTCCAAAGCGATGCAACTGCTGCGCGCCCTGACCGAGTTCAAGCGTGGCTACGATCTGAACCTGACCATCAAGAGCATACTGCCGAGCCTCTATCGTGAAGACCCGAGCTTCTACGAAGGGATGCGCATCCAGGAGCTGGCGCAGCGCATTCACGAGCTGACCAGCAAGTACCGTCTGCCGGAGCTGATGTTCAAGGCGTTCGACGTACTGCCGGAGATGAAGATGACTCCGCACGCCGCATGGCAGCAAGAGCTGGCCGGCAACGTGGTGGAAGTGCCGCTGCGTGACATGGTTGACCGCATCAGCGCCAACATGATCCTGCCGTACCCGCCGGGAGTTCCGTTGGTACTGCCGGGCGAGATGGTGACCCAGGATTCTCTGCCGGTGCTCGAGTTCCTCGAGATGCTGTGCGAGATCGGTGCCCACTACCCGGGCTTCGAGACCGACATCCACGGCCTCTATCGTCAGGCCGATGGCAGCTACACCGTCAAGGTGCTGCGTTAATCGACAGTGACAACAGTCGAAAGTGACAACAACGGGCCGCAAGGCCCGTTTTTCCCTCCGGAACTCCTGTTCTTATTGCGTGAGTCGCCAACCATGAAGCGAGTGCTCTCCATTCAATCCCACGTAGTCTTTGGCTGTGCCGGCAACAGCGCCGCCGTTTTTCCCATGCGTCGCCTCGGGATCGAGGTGTGGCCGATGAACACGGTGCAGTTCTCCAACCACACCCAATACCGCGAAGGCTGGCAGGGGATGGTGATGCCCGGCGGCCATATCCGTCAGCTGGTAAACGGCCTGGCGGAGATCGGTGTGCTGGCCGAGTGCGATGCGATCTTGAGCGGTTACCTCGGCTCGGCCGAACAGGGGGAGGAGATCCTGGCGGCGGTAGCCCGGCTCAAGGCGCTCAATCCGGCCGCACTCTATTTTTGTGATCCCGTGATGGGTCACCCCGACAAGGGGTGCATAGTGGCACCCGGCGTCGCCGATTTTCTGAAACATCGGGCACTGGCCTGCGCCGATATGCTGGCTCCCAATCTGCTGGAACTGGAACAGCTCACCGGCCGCGATATCCGCAATGTGCCGGAGGCCATCGAGGCGTGCCAGCAACTGCGCGCGCAAGGGGTCAAGCTGGTGATGGTCAAACATCTGGGCAAGGCCGGTTTTGCCATGGACCGCTTCGAGATGCTGCTGGTGTGCGAGGAGGGGACTTTTCACCTCTCCCGCCCGCTCTACCCTTTTGCTCGCCACCCCATCGGGGTGGGGGATCTGCTGAGCGCCACCATGCTGGCCAATCTGCTGGCCGGTTGTACCCCGGTAGCGGCGTTCGAACTTACCAACGCCAGCGTTGATGCCGTGCTGGCCCGCACCTGGCTGGCGGGAGCTTACGAGCTACAACTGGTGGCGGCCCAGCACGAAATGGCGCTGCCGCAGGTCTCCATCCGGGCGACCCGCCTCTGAGCTGGTTACGCCAACAGCAGAAACAACAAAGCCCTGATCATCAGGGCTTTTTATATGTCAGATGTCGGGAGAGGGCTTAGTCCTGCGGGCTTTTGAGCGCCTTGACCACATCCTCTTTGGGCTCCAGCTCCTTGACCTGGTTGAAGATCTCCAGCTCCCCTTGCGGGCTGACGGTGTAGGCATCGGCATCCTGATAGCTGCCGCTGCCGGCGCTCTCGATGATGACCACCAGCTCGGGCTGCTTGTCGCCATTCAAATCGACCAGTTTCAGCTCCCGGATAAAGCCGTTGCGGGCCATCACCTTGCCATCCTGAAACTCATCCAGTGGAAACTGGGCGTTTTGGCCCGAATAGAGCCGCACGTCATAGCTGCCGATGGAGGTGGGCTCACCGACCCCCTGCGCCACCCGGATCACCTGCCCGGAGGGGAGGGTCAGTTGCTTGCTAAATCCCTCTTCGGCTTGTGCCGCCAGCGGCAGGGTCAGCAGCCCTGCCATGATCAATGCTCTGTTCATCTTGCAACCTCTTGCTGTCTCTTGAGTGCGGGCTCCCGGGGAGCCCGCCGTGATGTTGCTACCAGATCTTCACCCGCTTCTGGGGTGGCAGATAGAGCTTGTCCCCCGGCTGGATGTTGAATGCCTCGTAGAAGGCGGGAATGTTCGGCACCACGCCGTTGACCCGGTACTCGGGGGGCGAGTGGGGGTCGGAGCGCAGCAGCATCTGCATCAGCTCGGGGCGATACATCCCCTTCCACACCTGCGCCCAGCCGAGGAAGAAGCGCTGCTCGCCGGTAAAGCCATCCAGCACCGGCGCCTCCTTGCCATCGAGCGACAGCTCGTAGGCCTTGTGGGCGATGGTGAGGCCGCCCAGATCGCCGATGTTCTCCCCCAGGGTGAACTGGCCGTTGACGAACTGACCGTTGATCGGCTCGAAGCGGTTGTACTGGGCCACCAGACGGCTGGTGCGGAAGCGGAACTCCTTGAGATCCTGCGGTGTCCACCAGTCGCGCATCATGCCGTCGCCGTCGGATTTGGCCCCCTGATCATCAAAACCGTGGCCCATCTCGTGGCCGATCACCCCGCCGATGGCGCCGTAGTTGACCGCATCATCCGCCGTCATGTCGAAGAAGGGGGGCTGCAAAATGGCCGCTGGGAAGACGATCTCGTTGTTGCTCGGGTTGTAGTAGGCGTTCACCGTTTGCGGCGACATGTGCCACTCGTCCCGGTCGACCGGTTTGCCGAGGCGCGCCAGACTGTCTGCGTATTCAAAGGCTTGCGAGCGTTGCAGGTTGCCCACCAGATCATCCGGTTTGATGGCGATGGCGCTGTAATCCTTCCACTTGTCGGGGTAGCCGATCTTGGGGCGGAACTTGGCCAGCTTCTCGAGGGCCTGCGCCTTGGTCTCGGGCGACATCCAGTCGAGCTCCTTGATGCTCTGGCCGTAGGCGGTGCGCAGGTTCTCCACCTGCTGCTCCATCCGCTCCTTGGCCGCAGGCGGGAAGTAGCGGGCCACATAGAGCTGGCCGACCGCTTCACCCAGATGATCGTTCAGCACCCCGAGCGCCCGCTCCCAGCTGGCGCGCTGCTTGGGCGTGCCGCTCAATGTGGTGCCGTAGAAGGCAAAGTTGGCGCGGTCGGTCTCGCTGTCGAGATAGGGGGCGTAGTCGGTCAACAGTTGCCACTTGAGGTAGGCCTGCCAGTCGGCGATGGGGGTCTGGGCCATCACCTGATCCAGCGCGCTCAGATAGGTTGGCTGACCGATAATGAGCTCCGGCTGGCCAGCAATGCCCGCGGCATTGAGATAGGCCTGCCAGTCGAGATGGGGGGCGAGCCGTGCCAGTTCGCTGGCGGAGCGCTTGTTGTAGTTCTTCTCCCGATCCCGCAGGGCGACGTTGTCCCACTGGATGGTGGCGAGCCGGGTTTCGAGGGCAAGAATCCGTTTGGCCTTGCCGCTCGGGTCAGACTCACCGAGGCGGCTCAGCATGGCGGCGATATGCTGCTGGTACTTCTGGCGCAGGGCCTGACTCTCGGGATCCTGCTTGAGGTAGTAGTCCCGATCCGGCAGCCCCAATCCCCCCTGATAGAGGTAGACCGCATAGCGGTCGGGAGACTTGGCATCGGCGTCGATCCAGATGCCGAACGGCGCGCCGCCGCCCATGCGGCCCGACTGGGCAAAGGCGCGGGCCAGCGCAGCCTGATCATCGATCCGGTCGATATCGGCAAGCACCGGTGCCAGCGGGGTGAGCCCCTTGGCGTCACGGCCTGCCTGATCCAGATAGCTGGCGTAGAGATCGCGGATCTGCTGGGTCGGCGTGCCGGTGGCGGCCTCCTGCTTGGCCAGCCCCTCGACCAGCACCCGCACATCGGCGAGGGATTTGTCCCGCAGCATGTAGAAGGCGCCATCGGCGGGGCGATCGTCGGGGATCTTGGCGGTGGCGAGCCACTTGCCATTGACGTAGCGGAAGAAGTCATCGCCGGGTTTGACCTGGGTGTCCATATTGGCCAGCGCCAGCCCGGAGTGTTTGGGGGAGTCTTGCGGTACCTGACTGCAGCCAGCCAGCAGGGCCAGTCCAATCAGGCCGGCCAGTAAGCTTTTCTTATTGTTCATCTTGTTTGATTCCAATTCGGGTTGTTTGCTTCCCTGCCCATCTTCCTTGCTCCAACCGGTTGTGCGACCGCCTTGCGGCCAGCCTGGTGGAGAGGGCGGGCGAGCCTCACTCTAGCAGCAGGGTTGCAGCTTGATAAGCCCGACTCTGCTAAGATCGGCCGGTCCGTTTTGGGGAAGCCTATGATTTCTCATCTTTATTCTCGCTTTTGTCTGACTATGCCAGCGCCGGAAGGTTCCACCGGTCTGCTGGTGGCCTTCAGTGGCGGCCTCGACTCCACCCTGCTGCTGGTACTGGCGGCGCAGTATGCCCGCGAGCACGGCCTGCCACTTCGCGCCCTGCACGTGCACCACGGCCTCAGTTCCCATGCCGATGAGTGGGTCGCTCATTGTGAAGCCGTGTGTCAGCAATTGGCGGTGGAGCTGCTGGTCGAGCGGGTGACTCTGGCCCGTGGCAATGGCGAGAGTCTGGAGGCGCAGGCGCGCACCGCCCGTTACCAGCGGCTGACCGCCCGGATGCGGGAGGGGGAGTGGCTGCTCACCGCCCACCATCAGGACGATCAGCTGGAGACCCTGCTGCTGGCCCTCAAGCGCGGCGCCGGTCTGCGTGGACTGGCGGGGATCCTGCCAAGCCAGCCCTTTGCTGGCGGCCTGTTGCTGCGTCCGCTGCTCGATATGAGTCGCGCCGAGCTGGCCGAGGCGGCGGCGAGCCTCCCCTTTGGCTGGGTGGAGGATGAGAGCAATCTGGACGTGAGCTATGACCGCAACTTTTTGCGCCAGACGCTTATCCCCCAGCTCAAGGCGCGCTGGCCCGCCATGGCCCAGACCGCGGCACGCAGCATGGCCCTGTGCGCCGAGCAGGAGGCGCTGCTGGATGAGTTGGCCGAGAGCGACTGGCAGCTGGCGGGCGAGGGGGAAGCGCTCCATATCGGCCCGCTGCACGCCCTTTCTCCTACCCGGCGCAACAACCTGCTGCGCTACTGGATCCGCCGTCAGGGGGGGGAGATGCCATCCCGTGAGCAGCTTGCCCGGCTCTGGCAGGAGGTAGCGCTGGCGCGCGGCGATGCCAATCCCCAGCTCAACTGGGGACGCCAGAGCTGCCGCCGTTTTCAGGAGCGACTCTATCTGGTGAGCCCTGATCTACAACCCTGTCATCAGGTGTTGCCGGTCACAGTGGGCGAGCCGCTGACCCTGCCGGACGGGGTGGGCGAGCTGGTGGTGCGCATAGCGGAGCACGGCGAGGATCTGTTGCGTTCCCCCCGGCCGGACGAGCCCCTCTCGGTGCGTTTTCAGGTAGCGCCCGGGATCCCCCTCAAACCGGTGGGGCGAACTGGCAGTCGGCGGATGAAGAAGCTGCTGCAGGAGTATGGGGTGCCTTCGTGGCAGCGGGGGCGTATCCCCATCCTCTACTATGGCGAGCAGGCGGCGGCGGTGGTGGGGCTCTTTATCTGCGACGGTTTTATGGCGCAGGGGGCCGGGCTGGTCTGTCACTGGCAGGGGAGCGATGCAGCCCCGGTTCTGCCCGAGCAGGATCTTGCCTGAGGTGATCTCGGTGTGAGGGGGGATTAGCCCCAAAAAAGAAGCTCCGGTCACATGGCGCGCATGTGCCGGAGCAAAGAAGAGTTCGGGATTATTCGTTAGGGCTGGCCTTGCCTGCTTTCTTGCGGGCGTAGAGGTGACTGTCGGCCGCCTCGTAGAGGCTCGGCACATCGACCCCGGATTGCCAGCTGGCGGCGCCAAGGCTGCATCCGACCGAGAAGGTGCTGAGCTCCTTGTTGGTCATCAACATATGCTGCAGTCGCAGCCAGACCGGGCGCCACGCCTCGGGTTCGGCCGGTTGCAGCAGCAGGGCGAACTCATCACCCCCGAGCCGGAAGGCTTGATCCGTGCTGCGGATACACCCCTTGAGCAGCTGGGCGAATCGGCTCAGCACCAGATCCCCCACCGGATGGCCCCAGGTGTCATTGATCTGCTTGAAGCGATCGAGATCCAGCAGCACCAGCACCAGACCGTGGGGCTCGCGGCTGTGCTGCTCGATGGCGCGGCCGATGGCCTCGTCAAAGTAGGAGCGGTTGCCAAGGCCGGTCAGGTGATCGAGCCGGACCAGCTGATCCAGTTTTTCCAGCCGCAGATAGAGGGGCAGCAGCAGGCAGAGCAGCTGATGGTATTGCATCAGTACCCGTTGCTGGCTGCCGCTCAGCGGATGTTCCAGCTCGTAGTGGAGCTGGCCGAGCAGCTGGCCATGCTGACCGCGCAGCTCGAACGGATAGTTGTGCAGGTTGAGGGTGGCCAGCGGCGGGTGCTGGATCAGCACATGGGGCTGGCCACAATCGAGGTAGAGACCGTGGATCCTGACAATTCTTGCCGCACGATCGGCAAAAGTTGTCAGCAGACCGCCGAGATCGCTCTGCCCCAACAACTGCTCGAGCAACTGGTTGCGTTCAACGCTGGGCAACGGCGTGAGCCGCTCCATCTGGCGAACCCACTGCTCGATGCCATGGCTAAAGCCATTAAGTGACGACGTATTTTCCATGGTCTTCCACCTGTAACACCTGACTACTGTCTCCTCCCTGCAATTGGCATGCCCAATATATCTTTCCTGCCCGCCAGATCGGCTGACTAAGCTTAAGTCGATAAAAGGAGAGGGAAATTTGTACACCGACCTGTTGATCCTGCTGTTCGCCGCCGTCCTGCTGGTGGCAACTTTCCGGCGCCTCGGCTTGCCGGTCATCCTCGCCTACCTGATTGCCGGCGTCTTGCTCGGCCCCCACGGGCTGGCGGTGATCACCGGCCAGTCGATCATGCAGACCATTGCCGAGCTGGGGATCGTCTTTCTGATGTTCTCGCTGGGGCTGGAGTTCTCCCTGCCAAAATTGCTGGCGATGCGCCGGTTGGTGCTGGGGGTGGGGATGTTGCAGGTGCTGCTCACGTCACTGCTCTTCTTCGCCATCGGCTGGTGGTGGGGGCTGAGTCTGGCCCAGTCGCTGGTGGTGGCGGGGACGCTTGCTCTGTCGTCGACGGCAGTGGTGATCAAGCAGCTTGGCGAGCAGAAGCAGCTCCATACCCGCCGCGCCCAGCTGGGGGTGAGCGTGCTGCTGTTTCAGGATCTGGCAGTGGTGCCCCTGCTGGTGATGATCCCTATTCTCGCCCAGCCGGAAGTGCAGGGGAGTGCGCTGGCCGCCGAGATCGCCTGGGCCACCCTCAAGGGGCTGTTTGCTCTCTTCACTCTGCTGGCGGTGGGCAAGTGGTTTCTGCCGCTGCTGTTTCACGAGGTGGCGCGGGCCCGCTCCGACGAGTTGTTCGTGCTGAGCGCCCTGCTGGTGGCGCTGCTGGCCGCCTACATGACCCATTCGCTCGGGCTGTCGATGGCGCTGGGGGCATTTCTGGCGGGGATGATGCTGGGGGAGTCCCACTACCGTCATCAGCTTGAGGTAGACATCAAGCCCTTTCGCGACGTGTTGATGGGGCTCTTCTTTATCACCATCGGCATGGCCATGGACTGGGAACTGGTGGCGCGGGCTTGGTGGCAGGTGCTGATCTGCGTGGTGTTGCTGGTGCTGTGCAAATCCCTGCTGGTGCTGCTGGCTGGGCGGCTGATGGGGGAGCGCAAGCGCGACAGCATGGCCGCCGGCATCATGCTCAGTCAGGTGGGGGAGTTCGGCTTCGTGCTGCTGGCGCTGGCGCTCCACCACGGCTTGCTGGATCAGCAACTGGTCTCCCTGCTGATCGGCATCGGCATCATCTCCATCGCCATGACCCCCTGGCTGGTGACCCAGGCCCATTCGCTGGCCCGCAGCCTCACCGATCCGGCGCTGCTGACTCGCTCCGAGGTGGCACAGTCGGGCCTGAGCAAAAACCAGCATGTCATCATCGCCGGCTTTGGCCGGGCGGGGCAGACCTGTGCCCGCTTTCTCAAGATCGAGGAGATCCCCTTTCTGGCCCTAGACCTCGACCCCGAGCGGGTGAGCGAGGCCAAGCTGGCGGGGGAGCAGGTGGCCTTCGGCGATGCCAGCCGCCGCGATATTCTGCTGGCCGCCGGGTTGTTGCGGGCGCGGCTGGTGATCATCACCTTCGATGATCGCAAGCGGGTGGAGGCGATGCTGGCACTGATCCGCGAACTGGCGGGGGATCTCAAGGTGCTGGTACGTACCCGGGATGACAGTTTTCTGGAGCAGTACAAGCAGGCGGGGGCGTTTGAGGTGATCCCCGAATCCCAAGAGGGGGCCCTGATGCTGGTCTCCCACCTGCTGCTCAACTGCGATATCCCCATCGGTCGGGTGATCCGCCGGATGGAGCTGGAGCGCAGCAGCCAGTATCGCTTCCTGCACGGCTTCTACTGGGGGGATCAGAGTGCCAGTAATCTGGAGGCAGATCAGCTGCTCGAACGCCTCCATCCGCTTTTGCTGCACGATCAGGCGTGGGCGGTAGGCCGTGAAGTGCGCGAGTTGCCGCTTGATGAGGTGCGGATCAAGGAGGTGCAGCGCGGGGATCAGAGTCTGGAACCCAGACCCGAGCTGGTGCTGGCGGCCGGTGATCGGCTGATCCTGTTTGGTACCGTGGTGGCGATGGAGCAGGCGGAGCAGCGTTTGCTGGAGGGGCGCTGAGTCCCCTTGCACTCATCGGCCGCCCCCTTTACTCCCGCTCTTTTGGTAGCCCTTCGATATCGAGGAAGGCGACGACCCGCTCCCGCTCCCTCAGGGTGTCCTGATAGCCCAGCTTGATCAGCTGCTGACAATAACCCGGATAGAACATCAAAAAGCTGGCCAGACTGCTGGTCTCATCCCCCTTCACACCCAGCACCCGCAACAGGCGGCGCAACTTTAGCGGCAGTTTGCGCAGGTAGGCCAGTGCGATGGTGTCGAGATCCTGACTCGGTTTTAGCACGCAGGTCTCCACCCGTTTCAGCTTGAGGCGATTGCGCTCCCGCTCAGGGATAAGATCCAGAGTCTGGTTGATGCGCCACAGCCGCTCCAGATCGGAGTTGAGGGTGTCGGTAAAGACCGTATCGAGCAGATGGCTGGCAATATTGGAGCTGGTGAGATGGCCGTGATGATGGGTCGGCGCCGAGTGCGCTGGCGGATCCAGGGTGATCAGCAGGATCCGCTCTGCACCCAGATGGATGGCGGGGCTGAGCGGACTCAGCTGGTGGATGGAACCGTCGCCGTAGAACTTCTCGCCGATCCGGGTGGCTGGAAAGACAAAGGGGAGCGCCGAGGAGGCGAGCAGGTGTTCCGATGTAAGCACGGTGCGTACCCCGCGCCGTCTGGCCCGCTCCCACGGATGGTGGTCGGCCCGCCCCTGAAAGAAGGTGGTGGAGAGGCCGTCATCGTAATCGGACGCAGTGATGGCCAGCGCCTCCAGACTGCCGTAGAGGATGTTGTCATCAATGCGGTGATAGTCGATGAGTTGATCCAGCAGGCGGTGCAGCGGCGCGTTGTCAAAGAGGTGAAAGGCGTGGTTGGTGTGGGGATTGATCAGCCCCGCCGACCCCTCGTACATCAGCCGCCACAGCAGGCGCCCCGGGTGAAAATCGAAGATGTGGTGAGTCTCGAAGCGGCGCCAGACCCACTCCAGCTTGCGCACCCCCAGATGGAAGCAGGAGGCGTAGCAGGCCAGTGCGGTGACATTGATGGCCCCCGCCGAGGTGCCACACAGGATGGGAAAAGGGATGCCGAGATTGCGCGGGTAGAGCTCAGCAATCGCTTTGAGGGCTCCGACCTGATAGGCGGCGCGAGCACCGCCACCGGTGAGCAACAACGCTGTATTGGGTCTGGCCATATGCTGGCGCCTTATTGTGTGCTGACAAGAATGTTCCCACTGACAAATTAACTATAAGGCGCTGTATCAAATATAAAAACGGGCGCTTGCCCGTTTTTTTCATGGCCGCTTTTCAAAGGACCCGCTGGGGATTTCCCGGCCGTGCCAGCTGATCAAAGGCGGCGAATACCGGAGCGCTGGCGAGGATGCGACCGTGGCCCAGTCCCCGGGTGCTCACCAGCCGGGTATGACCATCCTGACTGGCCCGCAAGGAATCGCCGTGCGGGGCAAATCTGTCCTCCTCGTCGTGCACGATCATCGCCGCGCCGCTGCGACTGGCGAGTCGGCCCAGCGGATCGACCGTGCTCAAGGGGTGCTGGTACTCCTGCTCAATCTCCTTGACCACCGCATCGAACAGCCGGATGGAGTAGCCGGAGCGTGCCACCATACCGTAGAGCTGGGGCACATAGTCGAGCACCGGCGAAATCAACAGCAGCGGCAGGGTATCGATACCCGGCTGACGGCTGGAGAGGGTGACGGCGCCCCCCATGCTGTGGGCGATGACCCCGTGCAGCTGACCTACTTCGCTGGCCAGCTTGGTCGCCAGTTCGTCGAAGGCGCGTACGAAGCGGGGCAGGTGGCCAGTATTGCCTGCGCTCTGGCCGTGGGCCGGATGATCGTAGGCAATGGCGGTGAAACCCTGTGCGGCGATATGGCTCATCAGCGGATAGAACTGGCTGGCGCTGCCGGACCAGCCGTGCATCAGCAGCCACAGCGGCCCCTGACCGAGCCGATAGCTCATCAATACCCCTTCGCTGGTATGGACGGCCTGCTTCACCAGACCGGCAGGTTCGTGGCCACCCCGCTGGTTGCGCTGGGGGGTGAGCAGCAACTTGCTAGCGGTACGCTTGGCATGGGTGGGGGCGAGTCTGTGGTGCAACCGGGTGCCGATCCCCAGCAGCCATTTGCTCGGGCTGAAGCGGCGGGTGTTGAAGTAGATCTTGCTGCTCATGGTCATCCTGTGGTTTTTGTGTGCGAACGGTCGTGCTTTTTTATCGGTTTTTAAAAAGTCGTGTTGAACGGATGCCAAAACATCAGCGCCAGCTGCTCAGCAGAGCGTCCACTTCGGGCCAGAAGTGGCGGGCCGGATCCTGACACAGTTCGAGGTCGTTGAACACCTGATCCGCCAGATAGAGGCCATAGAGGCGGTAAACGGCGCGCCAGGGATCCATCTCCTGTCGCCACTCGCCTGCGGCCTGACCCTGCACCACCTGACGGGCCAGATAGTCGAGCCAGAAGCGCACCAGTTGCCGGGCGGCTTGTTGCACAGGGCTCTCTTGCTCATGGCCATCCTGCACCGAGGTCCAGGCATCGAGGAACATGCAGCGTCCGGCGAAGCAGTGGTTCCACGCCTGCCAGGCGCGCAGCAGGGCGATCAGCTTGTCGTGCTGGCTCTGGTGCTCCTGCTGGCGTACCGGCTGGATCACCCGCAGCCGGAACACCTCGGCGGCGTACTCCAGCACGGCGATCTGCAGATTGTCGCGGGATTGAAAGTGGGCAAACAGGCCGCTTTTGGACATCTCGCAGGCGCTGGCCAGCGAGCCGATGGTCAGGCTCTCCAGCCCTTGCTGGCTCGCCTGCTCAAAGGCAGTCTGCAAAATGGTTTCCCGGGTCAGGCGCCCCTTGCTCATCACTCTCTCCTCGTTGGCGCTGGCAGCATAAAGTACGATCGTGCTAATTGTCGAGCAACAAATAGCCAGCATGGCTGGCTATGTCGTCTCGCGCGTGTCACTGCGCGCGGGGTTCAGCTCTCCTTGATATCGAGCTGTTGCAGGGCGATAACCGCCTGAGTGCGGTTCTTGACGCCCAGTTTTCTGAAGATGGCGGTGATATGGGCCTTGATGGTGGCCTCGGAGACGTTGAGCTCCCAGGCGATCTGCTTGTTGAGGCTGCCATCGCGCAGCATGATCAGCACCTTGTATTGCTGGGGGGTGAGGCTGGCCAGCTTGCTGGCGAAATCGGGGCCGTCTTCCGATTCAGGATGGAGCGAGATGCCTTCCGGCACCCAGTTATCCCCCCCGATCACCGTATTGAGGGCATTGACCAGCTCCTTCATCGGCACCGACTTGGGAATGAAGCCGAGCGCCCCGAGCCGCAGCACCTGCTGGATGATGGCCGCATCTTCCGAGGCGGAGACCACCACGATGGGCAGGTCGGGATACTGGCCGCGCAGGTGGGCCAGCCCCTCGAAGCCGTTGGCCCCCGGCATCTTGAGATCGAGCAGCAACAGGTCAACTTCGGGGTGCTCGCCGAGCAGGCTGGTCAGGCTGTCGATGGAGTCCGCTTCCAGCAATTGAGCGTCGTTGATGGCCATGTGCACCGCTTGGTAAAGGGCGCCCCGAAACAGGGGGTGGTCATCTGCGATGACGATGGTAAATTGGCTGTCCATATTTCGGTTAATGGCTCACATTGTTGCTAACTGATTGTTTTGAAAAATCAAACTAGCATCGCTCACCAAGAGGGTCAAACCCGCCGGTGCGCAAATGTGAAGCGACCATCGGATGTTTTGCCATCAGGGCAGATCGGCCGGTCGCTGGCAACTCATGCAGGAGGCAACAGATGGGATCCTTGGTATTGGCGGTGGGCACCGGCTCCACCTGGGCGATGCGGGCGGCACTGGTGCTCGCCATTAGCGGGTTGACGTGGCAGGAGCAGGTGTTCGATCTGGAGGATGCCAAGTCGCTGGCGCGGCTCAAGCGGCTGGCACCGGCCGGTCTGGTGCCCTGGCTCGAACACGACGGCGTGCGGGTTCACGACTCGCTGGCCATCGCCGAATATGTTCACGAGCTCTGTCCCGACCGTCAGCTCTATCCGGTTTTGCTGGCCGAGCGGGCACTGGCTCGCAGCCTCTGCGCCGAGCTACATGCGGGATTTCGGCAGATCCGTTCTCTGCTCCCCTTCTTTCTTGGTGCGCCAACCCGTATCGATCCCCCGGTGGAAGCGGTCGGTGAGCTGGCCCGTTTGCAGGAGATCTGGTCGCAGGCGCGGGGCCCCTTCTACTTTGGCGAGGCGGGCATTGTCGATGCTTTCTATGCGGTGATGGCCTATCGGCTGGCCAGCTACGGCATCCTGTTGCCCGGTCAGGCCGGAGCCTATCAGCAGGCGCTGCTGGCCTGGCCCCTGTGGCAAGAGATGTTGCTCAAGGCGCGCTTGCAGTGGCCGGTGGCAGCGCGCCAGTCACAGTGAACCGTGGCAGATAGATAAACGAGAGAGGGGAGCCAGTGGCTCCCCTCTCTGCTGCTGGTGAATGTGGCTCAAGTGTTACTTCTGCCGGCCGGCAAAGACCACCACCACCTTGTCATCCCCCTTCTCCCGCACAAAGGCGTAGGGGGCATCCGAGAGTTTTTGGTGGCTGCCTGCCGCAATGGCCGGATGGGCGGCGCGGAACTGGCCCAGTTGCTGCCAGTGCTTGACCAGCTCGGCCTTGTCTCCGCTGGCCAGCTCCTGCCAGTTCATGTCCGAGCGCAGCGCCTGATCGAACACCCCGCCATCTTTGGCGAGCCCCCGGCCGGACTCGTCGCCGTAGTAGAGCTGGATGCCGCCCGGCAGCAGCATAAAGCTGTTGGCGACCCGGCGCTGTAGCGGCACATCCTGATAGTCTCCAAAGAACAGCTTGGTGTCGTGGGAGCTGATGTAGCTCAACACGTTGAACTCGGGATCCTGATTGATGCGGCTGGCGTAGCTGGCATAGGTGGGCTCGGCGCTGGCCATGCACTGGGCCTGGGGCAGGGCGAACTCGCGCTGATAGTCGAAGTTGATCAGGGAGTCGAAACCGTTCTGATACCAGAAATCCTTGGCCACCCCGTGATCCCACACCTCACCCACCATGTAGAAGGGCAGATCGTCGAGGGCCTTGCTCGGGTTGTTGGTCTTCCACTCCTTGAGTGCAGCGGTGCCCGCCTGCTTGAGCTTGGCCCACACTTCGGGCTCCAAATGCTTGACGGTGTCGGCGCGGAAGCCGTCGATACCAAAGCGGCGCACCCAGTCGGTGTGCCAGGCGATGAGATAGTCACTCACGGTAGCATCGGGCAGCGCCTTGGCGAGGGTGTCTTTTTTCGCGGCCAGCAACGGCGGCAGCCCTACCGGTTTGGTCGATTCGGTCAGAAAGTCCGGCAGCCCCGCCACCGAGCCGGTGACATCGTCGGTGCCGGGCTGCGGGTAGCCGGGCAGACCGGCGCGCACCCAGTCACCGCTCCACCACTTGTTCCACGCGGATGATTGATAGTTGATGAACTGGTTGTAGCCATGCCAGTTGAGGCCGCCGCTCGGTCGCCACTGGTTCCAGACGGTCGGCAGTTTGCCGCTGTTCTGGGTCAGTTCGGTGAGCCCCAGATCTTGCAGATCGGCGAGGGTGGCATAACCGGCGTGGTTCATCACCACGTCGAGGATGATCCGCATGCCGCGTTTGTGGGCCTCATCCACCAGGGTTTTCAGACTATCTTCATCGCCGTAGTTGGGGTCAATCTTGGTGAAGTCGAGCGCCCAGTAGCCGTGGTAGGCGTAGAAGGGGAAGTTGCCCTGCTCGCCGCCACCAATGAAGCCGTGAACCTGCTCCACCATGGGGGTGATCCAGATGGCGTTCATGCCGAGGCTCTTGATGTAGTCGAGCTTCTCGGTCAGCCCCTTGAAGTCACCGCCATGCCAGGTGGCTACCTCATCCTGACCATCCTTCTGGCGGCCGAAGCTGTGGTCGTTGGCGGTGTCGCCGTTGTTGAAGCGGTCGGTCAGCAGAAAATAGACGCTCGCCTGATCCCAGCTGAACGGTGCTGGCTTGGCTGCCTTGACCGGCTCGAGCAGCAGCAGGCCGCCGCTCTCTTTGCTCGGGGTCAGGGTCAGCTTGCCCTGTTTGACCACTGCCTCCTGTTTCGAGTAGGCATCCCGCAGTCGGGTGCCGTCGGGCCAGACCCCTTTGAGCGACACCGTGACCGGGCCGCCATCCCAGTTGATGCAGGGCTCTTGTGGTGGCTGGCGTTTGAATTCGCTCTTCTTGGTCGCCCGCAACACCTTGAGGCTCGGGGTATCCGGGTTGAAGCTGAACTGATACTCCCCCGCCAGCATCACCCGCAGGGTAAAGCTCTGCTCCTTGCTGCATTTGTCCATCGGCTGGGCGGTGCCGAAGAGGAGTGGCTTGCTCTCGCTCGGGCCAAAGCTGGTGCCGCAACTGTTGTCTGCGTCGCTGATGCGGATCTGGTGGCTCCCCTTGGCAAGAGGGTGAGTCAGCTCCACCGTGCCCTTGTCCAGCGCGATCGGTGCCGCTACCGGTTGACCATCCACATAGAGGCGAACCTCGGGGGCGGCCATCGCCTGTTGGGTGAACAGAGGGGCGGCCAGCAGGGCGAGCCAGAGAGGGGATAAGTAATGAGCACGACGCATAAGCCATTCCTTGAGCAAGGCAGTTCGGACAAGGGCCCATTCTAGGAGCAGCAAAGCGCGCCTTGGATCAGCAAAACGCCGATTTGTGACATCAGTTCAAATGGTTACGTTTTCAAGACGAGGAAAGTGTGACGGAGAGGAGAGGGACGCTCTGTCGATAAAAATAGCGGCCATAAAAAAATGCCGGTCAGGTGACCGGCATTTGGTGTGTCAGGCATCGTCGTCACATCAGACGGTGAAGAACTTGAAGTTGACGAAGGCCACCGCGATGAAGGAGGCAACCATGCCGCTGATGCAGAGCACTGCTGGGCGGATAGCGGGCCAGCGATGGGTCAGCAGAATGATGGCCAGCAGGGTCGGGTAGAGCCCGAACATATAGCGCGGCATGGCGTTGAGGCCGGTCATCAGCGGGATGGTGCAGCAGATGAACATCAGGGTCGCTTCCGCCCAGCGCTTCTGGCTGAACAGGTAACCGTTCAGGCACCAGCCGAAGATCACCATGATGGAGAGGTAAGCCTTGCGGCCGCCCAGCTCGAAACCGCTCAGCCACCAGTCCAGCGGGCTGTCCATGTAGCGACCCCAGGCCACCTGAATGTGCTTGAAGGCAAAGGCATCACCGGTCAGGTGATAGAGGTAGACCATGTAGGCAAACAGGCCAAACGGGATCATCCAGAGGGTGAACACCACCTTGAAGGCGCGCTCGGTGAAGCGGAAAAATTCCCGCCAGCCGTAGGCTTGCAGCGCCAGGATCAGCACCGGGAAGACCATCATTACCCCCAGGTTGCGGGTGGCGGAGATACAGACCCCCAGCACGGCCACCATCAACCACTGCTCCCGATAGGCGAACAGGAACATCCCCAGCATCAGCGCCATAAAGGTCGACTCGGTATAACCGGAGACGAAGTAGGCGGAGAAGGGGGAGAAGGCGAGCAGCCAGACGCCGAAGCGGGCGGTATCGTCCCCCAGCTTGAGCTGACGCAACACCAGCAGCATCAGCGGCAGGCTGGCGAAGAAGGAGATATTGGTAACAATGATGAGGCCGATCAGGCTCTCGACATTGAACAGGTTGGAGATGGCACCGGAGACCATCGGGTAGAGCGGCATAAAGGCCCAGTTGGCCGCATTGCCCTTGCTCAGCCAGCGCGGGTAGAGGTCGTAGCCGTTTTCGATGATGCGCTGGAACCAGACGCAGTCGAACTGACAATAGGCCTGCAGCGGGCCGATGTCGGGGGAGCCATAGAGCTGGACCCCGAAGTAGCCCATGCCATACAGCGCCACCCGGCTCAGCATGAAGGCGGCGATGATCATCAGCCAGTCACGACCGCTGATGCGCAGTGACGGGCGATAGGGGAGTGCAGCCCCGGTGAGCGGGGCAGTATTGGTCATATCATTCATCAGGCAAAAACCCAGACGCGAGAGAGAACGTAAGTGAGGACGGTAACGGTCAGGGTGGCGATGACCACCGGCAGCAGACCGGAGAGCCCCGCAAACAGCAGGCCGCTCAGGATCAGGTTACGCACCGCCAGCGAGAAGAGGGCAACCAGCAGAAACTTGCTGGCGGCTCCCTGCTTCTGGAAGGTGATGTAGCGGTGACCAAAGAAGGAGAACCAGAACGCGATGGCAAAAGCCAACGTGGTAACCAGGTGCTCCGAGATGGTGGGCCAGGTATGAAACAGTGCGATGGAGGTGCCAAGGTCGACGAGGGTAGCTCCCCCGCCGACAAAACCGAAACGTACCAGCCGCCAGAATTCCTCGCGGGAGATCATTGAGGCGCTTGCTCCTGCTGCTCTTGCTGGTTGCTGTCAGCGCTCTGCGGTTTGGCCGCATCCTGCTTGGCATACTGGCCATAGACCCCTTCAATGAGGTAGACCGGGCGCTGTTTCACTTCCACGAACATGCGGCCGATGTACTCGCCTATGATGCCGAGCGACAGCAGCTGGATACCGCCGAGGAACAGCACTACGGACATCAAGGAGGCGTAACCGGGCACGTCGATGCCGAAGAAGATCACCTGGGTGATGATTTTCAGGATATAGAGGAAGGCAACCAGCGAGACGCTGACCCCCACATAGCTCCAGACCCGCAGCGGCCAGCTGGAGAAGCTGAGCAGACCGTCGAGGGCGAAGTTCCACAGTTTCCAGTAGTTGAACTTGGTTTCACCGGCGTGACGGGCAGGGCGCTCGTAGGGGACGCCAACGGCACGGAAACCGGCCCAGGCAAACAGACCCTTCATGAAGCGGTTGCGCTCCGGCAGCAGCTTGATCGCCTCGACCACGCGACGGTCGATCAGGCGGAAGTCACCGGCGTTCTCCGGCAGCTTGGTGCTGGTGGAGAGGGCGTTGAAGAAGCGGTAGAAGCCACCGGCAGTCAGGCGCTTCATCGGGGTATCGGCACTGCGATCGACGCGGATGCCGTAGACGGTGTCATAGTCACCGGTCTGCCACAGTTTGACGAACTCCAGGATCAGGGCGGGCGGGTCTTGCAGATCCACGTCCATCGGCACGATGGCATCCCCTTTGGCCTGATGCAGACCGGCGGTCAGGGCGGCTTCTTTACCGAAGTTGCGTGCCAGGTTGACCAGGGTCACGCGCGGATCACGGGCGATGGCCTGCTCGACCACTTCGCGGGTGCGGTCACGGCTGCCATCGTTGACGAATACAATTTCAAGCTGGTCTTTCAGCGGGGCCAGTTCGTTGTCTATCGCGTTGATGAAGGCATCGATGCTCTCTTCCTCGTTGTAAACGGGAACGACCAGAGAGAGTCGAAAATCTGGATGCGACATAAGAACGTCCTTATTTGGGATAGTTGTTTTTATAAAATAGTATTCGGGGCAAGGATCACTGGGCTACGGTCAAACGTACCGACTGCACATTGATGGGAGTAGGTGCCGAGAGCGCCAGAAAATTGGGGCGCTTGGGATCTGCCGTGAGCGAGTCACCGGGCAGACTGAGGCGGATTTCGTTGATGCCCGCTTTGGCCAGTTTCACCGTGGTGGTGAAGTCGTGACCCAGCGCCACTTTCAACAGGGCACCGGCTTCCGGGCTGTTGATGCGGGCCTGTACGGTAAGCTGATCCGGATTGGCCGCCTGCTTGGGCAGCACAAAATAGAGGCCACCCTGACCGCTAAGCAGGGTACCTTCGTCGCTCGGCTTCTTGGCCCAGCCTTCGCTGGAGAGGAAGCGGCTCGGTTTGGTCAGATTGAGCTCGTTACCCGGCTGATAGGTCATGCTGGAGTTGTGTTCCCAGAAGCGAGTCTTGCCTTCCAGATAATAGAGTTTGTAGGCCAGGCTCACGTTGGGGTGAGCAGCCAGATAGAGGGTGTAAAGATAAAAACCGCTTAACGCCAGAATGGCAGTCAAAAAACCGAACTTTTTGTACGTCATATCACTCTCTATGCCTGACAGAATGGGTAGGCCTATGTCGCGCATATGCTAATCCAATTGCAAAAAAAGCATAGTGGATCACAAAAAAATATTTGGTCACATATTAACCCCTTTTTACCCCTGTTCCAAACGTTGCTGTTTCCCGGTTAAACAGGCCTGGCGGGGCACAGGTTGCCAGTGGCGCTCCGGCAGGGCATTTGGCAAATAGAAGCGCTTTGCTGCGTCATTTTCTAGCGGATGCGATAGTCATCTGGCCTCTATCGCCATTTTGCAGGGGGCGATTTATGATGACTCACTTATTCGTCAAGGATGACATATGAAGTGGATCTCTTGCTGTCTGCTGCTTGGATTATGGGCGCCAATGGCATTGGCCAGGGCCCTGTGTCCCGAGCCAATTCAGGTCGGTTACGATAACTGGCCCCCCTACCATTATTACGAAGCCGATTCACCGCAAGAGGTGCGCGGTTATGCCGCCGAGGTGCTGACGGCTGTGCTCATTTCCATGCACTGCAAGGTCCACTATGTGGAGCTGCCCTGGAAGCGGGTACTTCACGAGATGGAGCATGGCGAGATAGACATGGCGATGGAGGCGAATATCAATGATGAGCGCGCTCGTTATGCCTGGTTTTCCGACTCCTACAATCCGGGTCGCACCTTGCTGTGGGTCCGCAAGGGTAGCCACTACCCCGAGCAGGATCTGGCGAGCTGGCTGGCCAGTGGTTACTCCCTCGGCGTTACCAAAGAGTACTTCTATGGTGAGGAAGTGATGTCGCTGCTCGCTCGCTATGCCAAACAGGTGAGTGCGGTGAGCGACCAGCAGAATTATGAGAAACTGGCCCGCGGCCGGATCGACGGTTTCCTTGGTGACATGCTGGCTACCCCCAGCGCCCTTAACAAGGAGGGGATGAGCGGTCTGTTCACCAGTCACCCCATGGTGGTATCTGAATCGCCGAGCTTCTTTATGTTGGGCAAGCGCAGCTTTTCGCCGCAATTCTTGCAACAATTCAATCAGGCGTTGGCGCGGTTCAAGGAGACAGATGCGTATGACATTATCTGGCAGCGTTATGCCCCCGGGCGCTAGCAAAGTATTGGCCGTTCACGCATCATGAGCGGCCTGAGCATCGGGTCTGCTTGTCAGGCCTGACAGAGTGAACAAACCGTTTTGAGGTACCCATGGGGATGAAGTATTGGCTGGCCCTTGCCAATCTGGTGTGGCTGGGATGTTTGCCCGCTGGCGCGGTACATGCGTCCGAAGCACAAGTCGTGGTGGCGGCCAGTGAAACCGGACACGACTGGTATCAGGGCAGTCAGGCCGAACAGGCCCGTGTCGAGCTGGAGCAGCAGTTGCAAGAGGCTGTGCTTGCCCAGCTGCATCCCGATTTTTTCACGCTTTGGAAGCGTCTGCAGGCCACCCCTGCAGACAAGCGTGGCGCCATCTATGACGACATTTTTGCCAAGCTCAGTCGTTTCCAGCACGCCTGGCGGGGGATGGATCTGGTCTCGCGCGAGCAGATGAAGACCCTCAAGCTCGATTTGAACCGCCCTGTAGTGACCCAACCCAGCGATGATGACCTACTCACCCAGGTGAAATCCCTGCGCCCTCAGGTTGCGGAATACGAGGCGGTGCGGGCCAAAGTGCACAAACTGCTGGCAATGCCGATGGCCAGCAAGTGGCCGACCCTCGATATGCCGACCCTGCGTGCCGGAGAGAGCTCCGCCGAGCTCGGCCAAATCCGCGCCATGCTCAACGAGCTGGGCGACAGCGCCCCGAGCCATGGTGATCAGATTTACGATGGTGATACCGAGCAGGCCATCAAGCAGTTCCAGCGTCGTCACGGTCTCACCGCGGACGGCATTATCGGTCGTCAGACCCGCTCCTGGCTCAATACCGGCCCGCAAGTGCGCGCCAGCCTGCTGCTGCGTAACCTGTGGCGTCGCGATCTGGTGGATCAACTCGCCGGTGGCCGCTACGTGCTGGTCAATATTCCCGACTACCGCCTGAGCGTGGTGGAGTCCGGCAACGAGGTGTTTACCAGCCGGGTCATCGTCGGCAAGGAGCAGCGCGCCACCCCCATTCTGGCCAGCGAAATTCGCTCCATCGTGCTCAACCCCTCCTGGCATGTGCCGCGCTCCATCCTGAGCAAGGACATCCTGCCCAAGCTGGGTCGGGATCCCGCCTATCTGAGTCGCGAGCAGTTCGAGGTGATCGACAGCGAGGGCAATCCGGTCCAGTTCACCGAAGAGGGGTGGCATCAGGCGCTGGCCGCCGGTTTCCCCTATCGCCTGCGGCAAAAGCCGGGGGATCACAATGCCCTGGGGCGATACAAGTTCTACCTGCCCAACAATGACGCCATCTATCTGCACTCCACCCCGCGCAAGGCGCTGTTCGAACAGGGGGCGCGCGCCTTCAGTTCGGGCTGCATCCGGGTGGAACATGCGGACGATCTGGCCGAGCTGTTGCTGGCGGACTCCCGCTATCAGCCGGACAAGGTGGCCAATATCCTCAAGGAGAGCCAGACCAAATGGTTGCCGCTCACCACGCCGATCCCGGTCTTTACCGTCTACTGGAGCAGCTGGATCGACGAAAATGGTCGCCAGCAACTGCGCAACGACATCTACGGATTTGATCGGGTCAGCTTCCAGAGCCGCCTGCTGTGATCCCTGCCACAGAGTGAAAAGCCCGGCCTGTGTCGGGCTTTTCTATGGGCGATTGAGGTTTGACACGGCCCCCCGCCGGAGGGTAGTTTCAAGCGCCTGTATCACATTCAATCAGTGATCTTATTCAACTGTTTTCGCTTGAATCTGCGATGGACGAACCCCTTATGCTGGAACAAGAGATAAGTCGACGTCGCCTGTTGTTGGGAGCCGGTTGCCTGCTGGGCAGCTCGCTGATCTCCTTCCCTGCACTGGCCAGCCGCAGTACCACCGGGCGTGAACTCAGTTTCTTCAATCTCAATACCGGCGAGCGGGTGCGCGCCAGCTATTGGGAGAATGGCCACTATCTGAGCGACGGGTTGGCCGAGCTCAACCACATCTTCCGCGATTACCGGCGCAACGAAGTGTTCAACATCGACAAGAAGCTGTTTGATCAGTTGTTTCTGTTGCAGCACAAGCTGGGCCGGCGCAGCGAAATCCAGCTGATCTCCGGCTATCGCGCCCCGGCGACCAATCGTCAGAAGCGCCACAAGAGCCGCGGCGTGGCCAAGCACAGCTACCACACCCTGGGGCAGGCGGTGGATGTGCGGATCCCCGGCGTACAGCTGGCCCATCTGCGCAAGGCGGCGCTCCAGCTCAAGGTGGGTGGGGTTGGTTACTATCCCCGTGATAACTTCGTTCACCTCGATACCGGCCCGGTGCGCAGCTGGTAAAGGGGTTGGCAAACTGCCAAGCTCTTCCCACCAGAGAGGAGATAGCGATGAAAAAGATAGTGATTTGCGGCCTGATCGCCCTGTTGTTGACCGGTTGCAGCAAGCTCAACCGTGAAAATTACGACCAGTTGAAGATGGGGATGAGTTACGCCGAGGCCAGCACCATTCTGGGCAAGGCGGAGCGTTGTGATGATGCCTTGGGCACTACGAGCTGCCTCTGGGGCGGGGAAGGGAAGAACATCAAGATCCGCTTTATCGCCGACAAGGCGACCTTCTTCAGCTCGGAAGGGATTAACTGAGTCGCAGACCGTCCATGAAAAAAGCGCCGCTCGGGCGCTTTTTTGTTGCTCGCAATCCAACCCGACTCGCCAGAAGCTGGCGTACTCAGTGGGTCGCGTACTGGTAGTTGAAGGTAGGCAGACCCCACTTGAAGCGTACCGCCAGCAGCCGCAGCACAAAGCCGATCCCGATGGAACCGAACGCGGCCCAGTTGGTCGGCAAGCCCTGATCCAGCGCCAGACAGTAGAGGGCTGCGGTGATCAGCGAAATGGCTGCATAGAGCTCGCGACGAAATACCAGTGGAATCCGCTGGCAGAGCAGGTCCCGCAGCACACCGCCAAAGACCCCGGTCACCACCGCCATGATGCAGGCAATACCGGCGCCGTGGCCCATATCCAGCGCCCGGGCCGCACCGAAGATGGAGAAGACCACCAGTCCCAGGGCATCAAGGGCCATGAACAGCTTGCCGAGGTAGCGCATCAGGGGGGCGGAGACCACACCCGCCATCGCAGCTGCGGCAACCAGCAGCACATATTCCGGATGCTCAATCCAGAGCAGCGGATAGTGGCCGAGCAGCACATCGCGGATGGTGCCACCACCGATGGCCGTCGCCGAGGCGATGATCACCACACCAAACAGATCCATCCGTCGCCGACCCGCGGCCAGCGCGCCGGTCATCCCTTCGGCCACCAAGCCAACCAAGAAGAGTGCATGTAACATGAGATATCCCAGGGAACGAGAAAGGCCAGAATCCTACCAACTCGTGTCATATGGGACAAGCTATCGAATGCATGCATTAATTTAATTCATGCTAAATGCGAAAAAGGCACCGTTTCGGGTGCCTTTTTCTAATCAATGTTCAAGGGTTAGCGCCCCAACTGCTCCTGCCGGTAGTGATCGACCCACATGGCGGTGGCACCACAGATGGCGACTGGCATCACGAAGAGGTTCACCACCGGAATGGCGGAGAAGAGGGTCACCAAAGCGCCGAAGCTGAGGCACTTGCCGCGGCGCTGCTTCAAGGCATCGCGCATGGTGATGAAGTCGATCTTGTGGTTGTCGAACGGATAATCCACATACTGGATCGCCATCATCCAGGCGCTGAACAGGAACCAGAGCACCGGCGCCAGGGTCTGGCCTACCACCGGGATCAGGAACAGGATCAGGCAGCCGATGGCCTTGGGCAGGTAATACTTCAGCTTGGTCCATTCGCGGCCGAAGGTGCGTGGCACATCCTTGACGATATCCAGCATGCCGCTGTCATTGGCTGGCTGGCCGGTGAGGATCTGCTCGACTTTCTCCGCCAGCAGGCCGTTGAAGGGAGCGGCTACCCAGTTGGCGACCGAGCTGAAGATAAAGGAGAAGACCACCAGTATGGTGATGAGGGCGATGGGCCACAGCAGGTAGTCCAGCCAGTCGAGCCAGGCGGGGATCTGCTGATGGAGCCAGGCGAACAGGCCGTCCAGTTGCAGCAACAGGGCATAGAAGGCCCCGGCAAACAGCACGAAGTTGACCAGCAGGGGGATCAGCACAAAGGTGCGGATGCCCGGTTGGCGAATGAGGGAAAAACCGCGCAGAAAGTAGTCTGCACCGCTGATTGAATCTTTGACCATATGGGGTGATTGGCTCATGTGAGCTCCATCTATGCATGGGAGAACTGCCAGCATATTACAAACAAGCCTTTGATTTGGTAAAGTCGCCGACTATTCCTTATTTCGTGCCGTGGCGACCAAAAATCGGGCATGAATGGGGATGATGCCTGCATATTACAAACAAAGCCGGGTCTGGATTTGGTAAAGTCACCTGCCCGCCTCCTCTTTATTTAGCCACTGATACAGGTCGCCATGCGTCTGAAACTGATCAAACTCGCCGGCTTCAAGTCGTTCGTCGAGCCGACCCGCATCGAACTGTCGGCAGACATGACCGCCGTGGTGGGCCCCAATGGCTGTGGCAAATCTAACGTCATCGACGCGGTGCGCTGGGTGCTGGGGGAGAGTTCCGCTCGCCATCTGCGCGGTGAGAACATGACCGATGTCATCTTCAACGGCTCCATCAATCGCAGTGCGCACGGGCGCGCCTCGGTCGAGCTGGTGTTCGACAATCCCCACAACCGGGTGCCCGGCGAGTTCGGTCGCTTTACCGAGATTTCGGTGCGCCGCGAAGTGCTGCGCGATGGCTCCAACCACTATCAGATCAACGGTCAAAAGTGCCGCCGCAAGGATGTGACCGACCTCTTCCTCGGCACCGGTCTTGGCCCCCGCAGTTACGCCATCATCGAGCAGGGCACTGTCAGCCGACTGGTGGAGTCACGTCCGGCCGATCTCAAGCTCTTTATGGAAGAAGCCGCCGGGGTTTCCCGTTACAAGGAGCGGCGCCGCGAGACCGAGCAGCGCATTCGCCACACTCAGGAGAATCTGGAGCGCCTCGGCGATATTCGCGGCGAACTGGGTTCGCGCCTTGACCACCTCAAAGCCCAGGCCGAAACTGCCGAGCGCTACAAACAGCTCAAGAGTCGTTCGCGCGCAGCTCGCGCCGAGCTGATTGGCTCCGAGTTGTGGGCGCTGGAGACGCGCCTTGGCGAGGCCAAAACCGAACTGGCGCAGGTCGAGCAGGCGCTGGCGGCGCTCGATGCAAAGCGCACCGCCGATGAGGGGCGCCACGTCACCCTGTCGGTCGCCAGACAAGAGGCGCAAGCCGAGCAGGCGAGCCGTCAGCAACAGATTTTTCTCGGCGGGCAGGCCATCGCCCGTCTCGAGCAACAGCAACTGCACCAGAGTGAACTGGGGCGCGACTGGCAGGCCCGTGCAGAGGCGCTGGGCGAGCGGATCGCCACTCGCAAGGCGCAGCTTGCCAGCCAGCAGGATCAGCTGACAGAAGGGGTATTGCGCGCCGAGCAGGAGAGTGCCCGGCTGGAGCAGTGTGAGCAGTTGCTCACCGAGCAGCAGGAGGCCCGTCAGCACGCCAGCGAGCAGCTGGAGCAGGCCCGCCTGCGTCAGCAGCAGTGGCAACAACAGTTGGCCGGGTTGCAGGGCCAGCTCAACCAGACTCGTACCCGGTTGGGTGGCTTGCAGGAGTTGCAAGCCAAGACCCGGCTGGCCCGCCTCAAGCTGGAAGATGAACGCGCTGGCCCCCTCGGCGCTGAGGACGATGACCTGCAACCGGCCCTCGATGCCCTGAGTGGTGAGCTGGAGCTGACGCGGGCGGCCAATGGCGAGCTGATCGAGCAGCTGGCGCAGGCGGTCGACGCCCATGAACAACTCAAGCAGCAGCATGGCCAGCAGTTGAGCCTGCAGCGGGAGTTGGAGGCGCGGCTGGCGACCCTGGATCAGATCCTCGGCGAACAGATGGAGGGGGCGACTCTGGCCGACCGGTTGCAGGTGGCCCCCGAGTGGGCACAGGCACTCGACAAGGTGCTGGGTCGCTGGCTCACCGCAACGCCGGCGGACGAGTGCAATCTGGCGCAAGAGGGGCTCTGGATTGGCCCGGCGCAACCGGCGGTTGCCGGTACGCTGGCGGCGCAACTGGGCGGCGAGCATATTCCCGCCTTCCTCAATGTCATCTGGTTGGTGGAGAGCCGGGAGGCCGCATTGGCCCGCCAGCCAAGCCTTGCGGCCGGTGAGTCGGTACTGACTCCTGCTGGCGACTGGCTGGGGCCAAACTGGGCAGATCTGGGGCAGGGCGCGGCGCTCGGCACTATGGCACTGCTCGGTGAGCGTGAGCGGTTGCATACCGAGCAGGAGAGGGTTGCCGCGGGGCTGGCACAGTTGAGCGAGCAACTTGTGGCTGCCGATGCCTGGCGTGCCCAGCTTGCCAGTGCGCAGGAGTTGTCGCAGCGAACCTTGCGCGAGCAAGAGCAGAAATGGCAACAACTGCGCGAAGCCTGGAGTCTGCAACAGGGTCAGCGGCAGGAGCGGTTGCAGCGGCTCGGTCAGCTCGGCGAAGAGCTGATCCGGCTAGATCAGGAGCAGGCCGAAGAGGCAGAGCGACTGGCCAGCGCTCGTGAACAACTGGAACTTGATGAGGCGCGCCTTGCCGAGTTGCAGGAGCAGGGGGAGCCGCTGACACAAGGGTTGCAGCTCGCGCAGGAGCTGCTGACCCGCTGCGAGCGGGCGGTCGACGAGGCCCGTGCGCGCCGCGAGCAGCAACAAGCGACCTGCCAGCGTTTGCAACTGGAGTTGGGCAATCTGCGCCAACTCATTACCCTGGGCGAAGAGGAGTTGGCGAGGCTCGGCCTGGAGCTGGCCGGGCTGAAAGGGCCGGATAGCGAGGCCGTGCCGGATCTGGCGCCCCTGCTGGCTGAGCAGCGCAATCTTGAGGCGCAGCAGCTCGCCTGCCATCAACGGCTTGCGGAGCTGGAGCGCCAGCTCAGTGAGCTGGAGCAGGCCAGAAGTGCCGATCACAAGCAGTTGGTGACTCTGCAAGAGAAGCTGGCAACCCTGCGCCTTGAGCGCGAACGCAACCTCACCCGTCGACAGGGGTTGCACGAGCAGTTCGAAGAGCTGGGTGTTCGACTGGTAGATCTCGATCAGGCGGTGCTGATCGCCGCTGATCGCGGCAAGCTGCGGCAGGAGATCCAGACCCTGGAGGCGCAAGTGGAGGCACTCGGCGCCATCAACCTGGCGGCGCTGGAGGAGTACGAAGAGGCGAAAACCCGGGCAACCTATCTTGAAAATCAGTGTCAGGATCTCGAGCAAGCGCTGGAAACCTTGAGCCAAGCCATTAAAAGAATTGATAAAGAGACACAAATACGGTTCCGGGACACTTTCGATAAGGTCAACGAAGATTTAAAATCCCTGTTTCCAAAAGTGTTCGGTGGGGGCAGTGCCTGGCTTGAGCTCACCTCCGATGATCTTTTGGAGGCCGGAGTGAGCATCATGGCGAGACCTCCGGGTAAGAAGAATGCTACCATTGCCCTGCTTTCCGGGGGGGAGAAGGCGTTAACCGCGCTTGCGCTGGTTTTTGCCATCTTCAGACTCAACCCAGCACCTTTTTGTCTGCTGGATGAGGTGGATGCACCGCTCGATGAAGTGAACGTCGGTCGCTTCTGTTCTCTTGTCAAAGAGATGTCGAGCACAGTACAGTTCGTTTACATCAGTCATAATAAGGTCTCCATGGAGATGGCTGAGCAGCTGGTTGGCGTCACGATGCAAGAGCCCGGGGTTTCTCGCATTGTGTCGGTCGATATCGGTGAAGCCGTCGCTTTGGCTGAGCAAAACTAGAAAGAGAAGCAGCTAATGCAGGAATTGCGTTACATCTTGGTTGCCCTGGGCGGTATTGCTATTGCGGCATTGCTCATTCACGGGTTGTGGAGCAACAAAAAGAATCGTCAGGCACCGATCAAAGAGAAACCGATTGGACGGATGGACTCCAAGTCGCGGGATCGTGATAACGACGCCTTCGACAGCGATGGCATCGGCCAGGTACGCGTGGTCAGTGGTGGCCGTCGTGCCGAGCCCAAGCTGCGCAGTGAAGAGAGCCGCCAGCCGGAATTCGGTCGTCGCCCTGCCGTCCCCGCCTTTGATGATGAAGATGACGAGGACGATCTGCCGCCGCCCGTAGTGCGCAAGCCTGCTGCCCGCCCGGTTCCGCCGCCTCCTGTCTATGAAGAGGAGGAAGCGTTCGACGAACCGCTGCCCGAGGAGATCGACGAGGCGCCCGCCGCGCCGGTGCGCAAACCTGCTCAGGTCAATCGTCGTACCCCGGTCTACCGTTCCCGTCCCCAGCGCGAGCCCATGATGCAGTCGCTGGATGACGAGCCGCTGGTCGAGCCCGCTTACGCGACCGCCCCGACTTTTGGTGCCCGTGCAGAGATAGTCCGTACCGCTGACACCGTTCGTGCCGAACCGGTGCGTGCTCCCGAGCCGGAATATCAGCCGCAGCCCCGTCATGTGGCTCCCGAGCCTGTGTATGAAGAGCCGGCCTATGTGGCACCTGCACCTGTGGTTGAAGAGCCGCGCATGGCCCCCCAGCCGGTCGAGAAAATCTGGCAGGATGTCTATGTCATCAACCTGATGGGCCGTCCGGGTCACGACTTGCAAGGTGCAACCCTGCTCTCATCCCTGATGGCGCTGGGCTTCAAGTTTGGCGAGATGGATATTTTCCACCGTCACGAAGATCCCAACGGCAAGGGTGAAGTGCTCTTCTCCATGATCAACATGGTCAAGCCGGGTACCTTCAATCCGTACCGGATGGAACAGTTCACCACGCCGGGTGTCTCCCTGTTCATGCAACTGCCGCTGCGCAGCAATGCCGCGTTTGCCTTCGAGGACATGCTGCAGGCTGCCGATCAGCTGGCCAGCGATCTCGATGCCATGCTGACAGATATGGATCGCAGCCCGCTGAGCGACGAGACCATTGCCCGTTACCGTCACGAGCTGGCTGCCTACGAGGCCAGCCGCGACTAATACGCCATGCGGGTCGAGTGAAGAAAAAGTGCGGTACCCTGGTACCGCATTTTTGTTTCTACCCCGGCCGTATGTTCAATCACACTTCGAGACTTTTTCATGAGCGACACCCTCTCCCGCCACCGTCAATTGTGTGAACTGCTTACCGAATATGGTCACCAGTACTATGTGCTGGATAACCCCACAGTGCCGGATGCCGAATACGACCGTCTGATGCGCGAACTGATCGCGCTGGAGGCCGAGCATCCCGAGCTGAAAACCCCGGCTTCCCCGAGCGTGCGGGTCGGCGGTCAGCCGCTGACCGCCTTCAAACAGGTGCGCCACGAAATCCCCATGCTCAGTCTGGACAACGTCTTTAGCAGCGAAGAGCTGCTGGCGTTTGAACAACGGATGAGCGATCGCCTCAAGCGTGAAGTGCGTTTCACCTTCTGCTGCGAGCCCAAGCTGGACGGTCTGGCGGTGAGCCTGCTCTATGTGGATGGTCAGCTGGTGCAGGCGGCCACCCGGGGCGATGGCGCCACCGGTGAGGAGATCACCGAGAACGTGCGTACCATCAAGGCCATTCCGCTCGCATTGCGGGGCTCTGGCTGGCCCGATCGGCTGGAGGTGCGTGGCGAAGTCTTTATGCCCAAGGCCGGTTTTGAGGCGATGAACACCAAGGCGCTGGCAGCGGGCGAGAAGGTGTTCGTCAACCCGCGCAACGCCGCCGCCGGCAGCCTGCGTCAACTCGATTCACGCATCACCGCCAGCCGTCCCCTGAGCTTTTACGCTTACGGTGTCGGTGTTGGCGGCGAGCTGCTCGGTGACTCTCACTTTGGTCGCCTCAATCAGCTCAAGGAGTGGGGGCTGCCGCTTAGTCCCGAGGTGAAGCTCAAAGAGGGGGCCGCCGGTTGTCAGGCGTTCCACGACGACATTCTGGCCCGCCGTGGCGAGCTCCCTTACGAGATCGACGGTGTGGTCTACAAGGTGGATGCCATCGCCCTGCAGGAGGAGCTCGGCTTTGTGGCCCGCGCCCCGCGCTGGGCGACCGCCCACAAGTTCCCGGCCCAGGAGGAGATGACTCTGCTTGAGAACGTCGAGTTTCAGGTCGGCCGCACCGGCGCCGTAACCCCGGTGGCCAAGCTCAAACCGGTGTTTGTCGGCGGCGTGACCGTCTCCAACGCCACCTTGCACAATGCTGACGAGATTGAGCGCCTCGGCGTGATGATTGGCGATACCGTGATCGTGCGCCGGGCAGGGGATGTGATCCCGCAGATCGTCGCCGTGGTGGAGGCGCAGCGCCCAAGCGATGCCCGCGCGATCCTCTTCCCGACCGAGTGTCCTGTCTGTGGTTCTGCGGTGGAGCGGCTGGAAGGGGAAGCGGTTGCCCGCTGCTCCGGCGGCCTGTTCTGCGAGGCGCAGCGCAAGGAGGCGATCAAGCACTTCGCCGCCCGTCGCGCCATGGATGTGGACGGCCTTGGCGACAAGATTGTCGAGCAGCTGGTAGACAAGGAGCTAGTGAAGACTCCCGCTGATCTCTTCAGCCTCAACGCCATTCAGCTGGCCGGTCTTGAGCGGATGGGGCAAAAATCGGCCCTCAATCTGGTAGCCGCCATCGATGCTGCGCGCAGTACCACCTTGCCGCGCTTCCTGTTTGCCCTGGGGATCCGCGAAGTGGGGGAGGCGACTGCGCTCAACCTTGCCAACCACTTCCTCACCCTTGATGCACTGCGCGCCGCTTCGGTGGAGCAACTGCTCGAAGTGGCTGACGTGGGTGATGTGGTGGCCAAGCATGTCTACTACTTCCTGCGTCAGCCCCACAACGTGGAGGTGCTGGAAGCCTTGCTGGCTGCCGGCATCCACTGGCCGGCCATCGAGAAGAAAGAGGCCGCGGAGCAACCCTTTGCCGGCAAGACCTTCGTGCTGACCGGCACCCTGACCACCTTGTCGCGCAACGACGCCAAGGCGGCGCTGCAGGCGCTGGGGGCCAAGGTGGCGGGTTCGGTATCTGCAAAGACCGATGTGCTGGTCGCGGGGGAAGCGGCTGGTTCCAAGCTGACCAAAGCACAGGAGCTCGGCATTACCATCTGGACCGAAGAGGAGCTGCAACAGGCGCTGCAGGGCTGATAGCCCTCACCAAGCCTGCTAACCGCAGCACCCGATAAAAGAGAACCCGGCATGGCCGGGTTCTCTTTTTTGTTTCGGCGGTCACTCACGCCAGAGGATCTTGTGGCGCCATTTGTCGGGCACGGTGAGCTGCCAGCGGGCCAGCTCGCTCTTGCTGAAGACATATTCGCCGCGCAGGGCTGCGCGGGGGGAGATGGTACGGGGCAGGGTGCCCGCCAGTATGGTGTTGATGAGGCTGGCTGCCTGTATCCCCTGATCGTGGCCGTCCAGCACCAGCCCGCCGATGGCCATCCCCTTGCCGACGGTAAATTCCCAGAAACAGAAGAGTGGCACCGGCGTGTTGGCGCTGGTCCACTCCAGCACCGTCTTTTCGCTCACATGCTTGCCATTGTCATCGACCAGCGTGTGGTAGAGGCCGAGGAAGATCGCCTGATAGCCGTTCTTCTTGGCGTTGAGCACCGCCTCCTGCCAGAGGCTGTAATCTCCCATCAGCTGGCTGTTGATCCTGGTCTGACCGACCCGCAGCTCGGTCTGGGTCTTGAATTCATCCTCGATGGCGGTGAGGGCCACATTGCTGGAATCAAATAGCACCAGTGCCTTGTCGAGCCCCCCCATCATCTGGCTTATTTCGCTGATGTTGCGCTTGAGCAGGGGGCGCTCCAGCACGCCGGTGATCTTGGGGTGGCCGACAAAGCCCTTGAGCCGGGGGTTCTCGTTCATGCCGAGAAAGACTACGGGAGTACCCAGCGAGGCGATCTCGTTGGCCAGATAGTTGATGGCGTTGTCATCCCCCAGTACTACCAGATCCGGTTTGCTCTTCAGATAAAAGGCGATGGCTTGCTGGGCGATTTCGTCGAACTTCTCCCGTGGATGGCGTTTGGTATCCATATAGAAGTGGGTGATCTTGTGCTCCCCCTGCAAGCCATCTAGCAGCCCTTTGTTGTAGCTTTGGTCCCACAGGTATTCGGGATGGTAGCTGCTGATCACCAGAATGTTGGCGGCCCAGAGCGGCAGAGAGAGGGTGGATAGCAGTAGCAACAGCAGGGAGGTGCGCATGGGTTGTCCCTTGTCGAGGGGAGAGAGTTCTTGTTCAGTATGGGCGGTTTTGGTTGGTGCTGTCATCTCGAAACCGGTGCTGCGGGGGGGCGATTTTTTTCGGGTTGATGGATCGGACGCCAGCCCGCACCCTGCTTGAGGTTGGATTTGAATGGGGCTATTTTGGGTTGGTCGTGAACTGTCCCGCTCGCTGAAAAACCTGTTCTGGATCAAGAAATGAGGCTGCGCTTTGGTGCCTAATAGACACCACATATAGGGACGCATTCGTTTTTAATCCCTATATGTTGTGTTATTAAGCTGTGTATAAGCTGTTCCCTTCCTATCTTCAGCCCAGGCTTGTCAAGCCTCGGCTGAATTTATTTGCGTCCAGGACGAGATGCCGGGAGGGGGGCCCAACAAGGGTGAGCCAGAGGCAAATGCCTGGCCTTTTAACGGGGAAAATCCATGAAACCGGTTGTGATCAAACGTGACGGATGTCGCGCACCATTCAATGCCCAGCTGATTGCAGAGGCGGTCAGCCGTGCGGCGGAAGCGGTCAATCAGGCCAATCCGGCACTCGCCTCCCGCATTGCCAATGCTGTGAGTCAGGAGCTGGAAGGGCGTGGTGAAGTTGATATCCACGAGATCCAGAACCGGGTCGAAAACCACCTGATGGCTTCCGACGACAAGGCCATCGCCCGTGCCTATATCGAATATCGCCACGACAGGGATCAGGCTCGCGAGGCGCGCGGCCGTCTGGCGCAGGAGATCCGCGGTCTGGTCGAGCAGACCAACGCTGCCCTGCTCAACGAGAATGCCAACAAAGACTCCAAGGTGATCCCGACCCAGCGCGACCTGCTGGCCGGTATTGTCGCCAAGCACTATGCCACCAGCCACATGCTGCCCCGTGATGTGGTTCAGGCTCATGAGAGCGGTGATCTGCATTTCCACGATCTCGATTACTCACCTTTCTTCCCGATGTTCAACTGCATGTTGATCGATCTGAAAGGGATGCTGACCCACGGCTTCAAGATGGGCAATGCGGAGATCGATACCCCGAAATCCATCAGCACCGCCACGGCGGTGACCGCCCAGATCATCGCCCAGGTGGCGAGCCACATCTATGGCGGCACCACCATCAACCGCATCGACGAAGTGCTGGCCCCCTATGTGACCATCAGCTGGCAGAAACACCGTGAAGTGGCCGAAGAGTGGGGCATTGCCGATGTGGAAGCCTACGCCATGGCTCGCACCGAGAAAGAGTGCTACGACGCCTTCCAGTCGCTGGAGTACGAGGTCAACACCCTGCACACCGCCAACGGTCAGACGCCCTTCGTCACCTTCGGCTTTGGCTTGGGGGACAGCTGGGAGTCGCGGATGATCCAGCGTGCCATCCTCAGCAACCGTATCGCTGGCCTTGGCAAGAACAAGAAGACCGCCGTGTTCCCGAAACTGGTGTTCGCCATCAAGGATGGCCTCAACCACAAGCAGGGCGATCCCAACTACGACATCAAGCAGCTGGCGCTGGAGTGTGCCTCCAAGCGGATGTATCCGGACATCCTCAACTACGACCAGGTCGTGAAAGTGACCGGCTCCTTCAAGACCCCCATGGGTTGCCGCTCCTTCCTCGGTGCCTACGAGGAGAATGGCGAGCAGATCCACGAAGGTCGCAACAACCTGGGGGTGGTGAGCCTCAACCTGCCGCGCATCGCCCTGAAATCCCGTGACGAAGCGGACTTCTGGGATCGTCTCGATGCCTCCCTGCGGGTCGCCAAGAAGGCGCTGATGTACCGCATCACCCGTCTGGATGGGGTGAAAGCACGGGTTGCACCGATCCTCTATATGGAAGGGGCTTGCGGCGTGCGGCTGAAGGCGGACGACAACGTCAGCGAGATCTTCAAGAACGGCCGCGCCTCCATTTCCCTCGGTTATATTGGGGTTCACGAGACCATAAACGCCCTGTTTGGTGACAAGGTTCACCTGTTTGACAGCGCCGAGCTGCAACAGAAGGCCATCGCCATCATCGCCCGTCTCAGGGCGGCCATTGATGAGTGGAAAGAGGAGACTGGCTACGGCTTCAGCCTCTACTCCACCCCGAGCGAGAACCTCTGCACCCGTTTCTGCCGCATCGACGCCAAGGAGTTTGGCGTGGTCTCCGGCGTGACCGACAAGGGTTACTACACCAACAGCTTCCACCTTGATGTGGAGAAGCAGGTCAATCCGTACGACAAGCTGGACTTCGAGGCGCCCTATCCGCCCATCGCCAGCGGCGGCTTCATCTGCTACGGCGAGTACCCCAACATCCAGCACAACCTGGAAGCGCTCGAAAACGTCTGGGATTACAGCTATGACAAGGTGCCCTACTACGGTACCAACACCCCCATCGACGAGTGCTACGACTGCGGCTTTACCGGCGAGTTCGAGTGCACCTCCAAGGGCTTCACCTGCCCGCGCTGCGGCAACCACGACCCCGCCAAGGTGTCGGTGACCCGCCGTGTCTGCGGCTACCTCGGCAGCCCGGATGCGCGCCCCTTCAATGCGGGCAAGCAGGAAGAGGTGAAGCGCCGCGTCAAACATATGTAAGCGCACAGGCGATGAAGAGCTGGCCCCTGACTCAAGGGGCCATTTTCATTGGAGGGCGGCAGTCATGTCGCTGTCCCGTGAACGAGGCAGGAAACAAGCGATGCATTACCACCAATACTACCCGGTCGATGTGATCAACGGCCCCGGCACCCGTGCCACCCTGTTTGTCTCGGGCTGCGAGCACCAGTGCCCGGGTTGCTACAACCAGAGCACCTGGCGGCTCGATGGCGGCAAGCCGTTCGATGAGGCGATGAGCGATCGCATCATTGCGGATCTCAACGACAGCCGCATCAAACGGCGAGGTCTGTCGCTCTCCGGCGGCGATCCGCTCCACCCTGCCAACGTGCCCCACGTGCTGGCGCTGGTGAAACGGGTGCGCGCCGAGTGTCCGGGCAAGGATATCTGGTGCTGGACCGGCTACCGGCTCGGCGAGCTGTCAGAGGCCCAGCGCGAGCTGGTGGCCTTGCTGGATGTGCTGGTGGATGGCAAGTTTGAAAAGGCGTTGGCAGACCCCGGCCTGCTCTGGCGTGGCAGCAGCAATCAGCAGATCCACGATCTCAATGCCTGGCGTGATGCGGGTGAGCGAATTCCCTGTCTGGTTTGCAGTTGAAGTCCGGGATGTTTATGGTTAGCCCATTCCAATCCTGACGACTTTTTTGAAAAGGAGAGCCGAGATGAACAATCTGCTCAAGATCCTGCTGGCCATTTTCCTGCCCCCTGTGTGCGCGTTTATCCAGGTGGGCTTTAGCCTGCACTTTTTAATCAACATAGTGCTGACCCTGATGGGCGGTCTGCCGGGCATGGTGCATGCGCTCTGGTTGGTGGTGAGCGACAAGCGCGGCTGATGCCAGCGTATGGTTAGTGAGCTTATTGACGATAAAAGGGCCAACCTCTCGGGGTTGGCCCTTTTGTTAATGTTCATACGAATACTTTTTCGTTAGGATGGGTGACTGACCAAGCGGGCCGCGTTGAGCGCCCTGCAGTCCGGCAACAAGCACCGGCAGAGAACAAGGAGCGTTACATGAAGTGGAAAGTCGCAGTATGGTCAGGTCTGGCAGTGACACTGCTGCTGGGGTGCTCATCCCGTCAGGAGGTAGCGCACGAACGCGCTCCGATCGCTATCCCTCTCGAGCAGTTGTCCAGCTACTGGGTTCAGGAGAAGCAGTGGTCATGGCTTGGCAATGACGAGCCCGCCCTGCCGGCCAAACCGGTCAAGGGGTATGTGGAAGTTCGCTATCAAATCGACGCCAGCGGCACGCCGGTCAAGCCGGAAGTGGTGGCGGCCGAGCCCCCCGGCGAGCTGGAGCAGAGCGCGCTGGCGACCCTCTCGCGGATCCGCTACAGCCCGGCAGAGGGCAACCCGGATGCCATTCCGGTCGAGGTGACCAACCGCTTCGAAATCGAGATCAATTGATCCCCCACCACTCTGATGCCAGAGAAAGAGAGACCCCGGCCAGGCCGGGGTCACGTTTATTGCTGTTTGCAGTCGTTGTAGGCGGTCTGCCACTCGCCATCCTGATCCCGAAGCTCGACAAAGCCCTCATCCCCCTTGTTCCACCAAACGGCCTCATGTTCGTCCGTATAGCGGGCGCCGGAGGCCGAAATGGCTTGGGGCAGGGTGTAATCCTTGCCGTCCGGCAGTGACAGCTTGATAAAGCTGAGGCTTTCGTCGGAGAGAGAGAAGTAGCGCACCTGCACCTTCTTGCCCTGCTCACACTGGTAACTGACCGGTTCGCCACCAGTGACTGAGAGGGTATTGCCCTGATTGCAGCCGGCGAGCAGGCCGAGGGCCAGCGCACCAGCGGCCATCATATGTGCCTTATTCATGATTACAGCTCCATTGGTGTCATACGGGCGTGAGCCTAACAGGTTGCCGTTATTGTGCAATCCGCGGGGCCATTCGGTGCGTCGCTGGCTGTCCGGCATACCGCGCGAGTATGAGGGGGCGCTATCAGGAAGGCATCGTCAATCAGTAGAGGCCAAGTCTGGTTTCAAACTGGCGGATCAGCGTCTCATAGATGCCGTTGTTCTTGATCTTCTGCAGCCCCTGTTCGAACTGTTTGGCCAGCGCTTCCCCTTGCGGGTGGTGGCGGGAGAAGGCGAGCCAGAAGCCATCAGTGGAGAGCTTACCAACCTTGACCACCTTGCCGGTCAGCTGTTTTTGCTGGATCTTGAGATAGCCCGGCATGCCGTTCATCAGGATGTAGTCGACCCGGCCACGTACCAGCATCTCGAGGATCTGGGCATCGGATTTGGCCTGAAAGCGGGTGATTCTGGGGTTCTCCATAAAATCGGTGGGGTAGGTGTAGCCGAGGGTGATACCCACCCGCTTGCCCTCCAGCGAGGTGAGCTTGAGATCCCGTTGCGGCTCGCTGGCGAGGGCGAAGATGGCAAGATCCTCCTCGAACATGGGGGTATCGTGCCAGTGGTACTGGTAGCGGTTCTCTTCGGTGATAGTAGCGTTGAAGCACCCCGCAAGTTTGCCGCTTTTCGCATCGTGCATGCAGCGGGCGAAGGGGAGGGTGCGAAAGACAATCTCGATCCCTTCGGCGGCGAACACCGCCTTGACCAGCTCAGGCGCCAGTCCGCGGGGCTGGTCATCCTCATTGTCCTTGTCGCGCTCGCAGTAGGGGGCCCAGTCATCTTCGGCACCAATGACAAGCGGGGTGGCCCCGAGCGGGCTGGTAGCCAACAGCATCAGACAAACCAGCCATTTTTTTAACAACGGAACCATAAGTGTGCACCTCATCGACAGCAGCCTTACAAGCATAGCCACACTTCTGCGCTGACTTGTAGTGGCAGGAGTATTGGTGAGGGAGGTAAACGAGGGCGAGAAAAAACGCCCCGGCAGGCGACGGGGCGAAAGAGAGCTCATCCATGGGCTGACAACAGTGCTTACAACAGGAAATCAATAACCGAAGCGGGTCGCCTCGAAGCGATTGAGCAACCGGTGGACGAGGTAGCAGGCCAACAGGGTGACCACAATGGCAAACAGGATGCTGCTCACCCGGTAGAGGGCGCTGAACACCAGATCGTTGCCCGGAGTGAGGTACTGGCCAAACAGGATGCCGAGGGTAGTGAGGGCGCCAAAGCCTACACCCGAACCACCCGCCTCCTTGACGTGGGCATGGCTGAACAGCATGGCGCCGAGCCACAGTAACGGGGCGACAAGCAGCAGTTGCCCTGACCAGTCATAGAGCAGCAGCTGGCCGAGCAAGCCGAAGGTGACACCCAGCAAGGTGCCCATCGCCCGTTTGCGGGCATAGCTCAGCGCGCCGTTCCAGTGCATGGGGAACAGCACCAGCAGGGTTGTGGCCTGGGCAGACATGGAGTCGCGCAGGTCAAACACCTGAAATACCAGAAACGACAGGGTGGCCACCGTGGCACCCAGCAGGGCTTCATGGCGCATCCGGTGCGGTGCCTTGGGGGGCGAGGCGGGCTTGGGTCTGGCCTCCACATCCGGGATCAGCATGGTCATCAGGTAAGCGATCAGCACCGACAGCACGCTGGCCCAGATATTGTTGAGGATCAGGTCGTTGAGGTCGGTCTGCGGATAGCTGGCAAAGTGCAGCATGATGCTGAGGCTCAGCACCCCGTTGGCCCCGAACAGAAACAGGCTGCCCCGCGACATGGCGGCGAAACGGTAGAGAAACAGCATGAAGGCGATGGGGGTCATCAGCGCCGGATGGCTGCCAAACAGCCCACCCAGCAGCCCGACCTCCACCCCACAGACCACCGCCGCCGCGATCAGCTGGCGCGCGGCATGACCATTCATTACAGGCACCATCCCCAGCAGTAGCACAGGTGTGACCGTATAGAAGACCCCATAACTCCAGCCAAACAGCTTGCAGAGCAGAAAGCCCGTGGTGCAGCCAAAGGCGATGCGCAAGCACTGGCGCAGCTCGTTGCCGGTGAGGGGCCGATACCAGAGGTGGGTGGCAGCACCACCGGCGGGGTGGGCTGGGGCGGTATTGGCCGACGGGTGAGTGGCGTGGTTAGTAGACATAATGGAGCAGGCTGAGCAGGTGGATCTGGCCCCGTGCCAGCATGGCGGTCAGGGCATTGTCCGGCAGCAGTTGTACCGTGGCCCGCGCCCCGGCTGGCAGATGGTCGGGGAGCTGCTCCAGCTCGAGGTGCAGTCGCATCCGCTGGGCATCCCGTACCCAGCGATCCGACTCCACCGGCGCCGCCAGTCGACCGTTGGCATCAAATTGACCGGCACTCACCCCGGCATCCAGACTGCTCACCCGAGCAGGATATAGCTGACCCGGCTCGCCATCGAAGGCCACCAGTGCGCGGGTTTGCTCGCCAACATGGCGCAGGCTCTTCTCCCGAAAATCGGCAATGACGTCCACCTGTTCCGACACCAGCGCCAGCAGCGGGCTGCCCGCGCTGGCGATACTGCCTGGCTTGAGCTGCAGGTTGGTGATGGTGCCATCCTGATCCGCGTGGACCCGGCTGTAAGAGAGGGCCAGCTGCGCTTGCGCCAGCTTGTTGCGGGCCTGGCGCAGCAACAGATTGTCCTCACCGGTCACGCCACGACTGGCCTTGATCTGGGCCAGTTTGGCCTGACTGGCGCGCAGGTTGGCCTGGGCGCTGCGCAGGGCGCTGTCAGCCTCATCTTTTTGTTGCAGCGAAACCATGTGACGTTGGTACAGCGCATCGATCCGCTCAGCCTCGCGCCACTTCTGGCTGGCCAGGGTCTCCTTGGCGTTGATCTCGGCAACGGCAGCGGTCAGGGCGGCATCCAGTTCACTGTTCTGCTGCTCTGCCTGCGCCAGCGCAAGGCGGGCCTGCTCCACTGCCAGTTCAAAAGGGGCCGGATCCAGCCTGAACAGCAGATCCCCCTTCTTGACCTGCTGGTTGTTGTGAACGGCGACCTCGATCACCTTGCCGCTCACCTGGGGGGCCAGCTTGGTGACCACCCGGGTCACCATCGCCTGAGGGGTGAGGGGCATCAGCAGGTCGGCTATCAGAAAATAGGCAAACAGGGTGGCAAAGCCAGCCATGGACCATTTGATCCAGCGGGTAAATTGTTGATCCGGGGTCATCTTATTCTCTCTCTGTGTCGGTCTCGGGAGGGCTTGTATCGCCTCCGGCTTGTCGGTCGTGGTGTTGTTCAATTTTACTGAGGGCGTTGGCCGAGATCCGCTGCACCGTGGCTTCAAACAGCTGCAGGGTCTGCTCGTCGATGCCCCCCAGCAGCTCCCGGCGGATATTCATGATGCGGTCGGCGATCTGATCGAGCAGGGTCTGGCCGGCCGGGGTCACGCAGACGATGCGGGCCCGCTTGTCCTGACTGCAGCAGTGGCGCTCAATCAGTCCCTGCTCTTCCAGCTGGCCCAGGGTGCGCATCAGGGAGGGAAGCTCTATCTCGAGGGCTTCGGCCAGGGTCTTCTGGCTGACATGGTTTCCCATGCGGGAGAGTTTCCACAGCGCGGTCCAGCGGGGATGGGTGAGGCCAAGGGGAGCCAGCTCCAGGTCGGCGGCAGTACGCCATAGCCGGTGCATCCGCGCTATCTGCTCGGCGAGCGACAGCTCGCGCAACCTTTCCAGATCCGTCATCTTCTCATCCTCAATGTACTTAGCCTGCTAAGTATCATACTTGTTTAGCAGGCTAAGTAAATAGTGTGATGCGGATCATGTTTCTGGTCGGATCTTTCGCTGGTGCGAGTTGGCAGCATTCGAGACCCTGATATTATTTTCGGGGCTGATCCACTCGAGACTCTTTTGCCGCTTCGGATATTGCGCCGTGAATGGAGGATATCTGGCGATTATTTTCATGAAATTTTCAGCTTCAGCGAGCAGCTCTTTTTTTATCCGCTAATATTGATGAGGTTATAAAACAAGGGGGAAACGGGTTGTGGATGGATATGACAGTGGATGTGTGTATCTGGCAATTGAAGCGCTGTTGAGTGATGGGGAATATGGTGCAGAGTCACACCATGGCGTGAATCGGGAAGGCGCAATCAGAAGTACCGATATCAGTCATGATTTTGACCCCGCCAATATTCCATTGCTGTTGGCAGAATAGACCTGACCGTGTGTGATCCTTGTGAGTTCAAGCCAGTGCTCTGGTATTCGCTGGCTTGACTCATCACTATTTCAATCTCCCCTTTTTGCATCTTTCTCCTCACCATTTTTCATCGTGCGTGCTTCCTGCACGCCGACTCAAACCCTGGTGTGGCACGCCGTGGCACTTGCGTTATGGCGATGACATTGCCCGCTGATTATCACTCACAGGAGCTGTGGCGATAAATGGTCGCAGAGCTTGTCATCTGGCTCTGTTATTTCCCCGAAGGGGGGAGATCATCGCATCGTTATTACTGCTGATCACCCAAATATCCGCCATTGGGCTCGCTCGTTTTATCACCCTATTTCCTGACTTGGTCGGGTATCGGATGTCTGGTGTTCTATTGTGCTGCGCTCGTTGGCGGCACCATGATGTTTAAGTTTTTAATGTTTTTATATGGCTTTGCAGTCTGGCTAACCGACAGGGGAGAGGGGGATCAATAAAGTAGCGGTCACAATCACACGCAGAGTACATAACAATGAAAAACCTCTCACCCCTACAAACCACACAAGAAAAGGCCGCCTTTATGGGCGGCCAACAAATTGCCGGTATGCCGCTCTTTATATTTCTGGGGTTGGCGACCTGCGTTCTCTTTTCCGGCTGGAATGGCTCGCTGCCGCTGGGCATGGTCGGTGCGCTGGCACTGATGTTTGTGCTGGGCACCCTGCTGACCGAGCTGGGTGAGCGGATCATGCCGATCCGTGAATATCTGGGGGGCGGCACCATCCTCGCCATTTTCGGCGGCGCCGCCCTGTTCGAATATCAGCTGCTGCCGGTGCAGGCGGGGCAGGTCATCACCAACTTCATGAAGGAGGGGGGCTTTCTCAACTTCTTTATCGCCAGTCTGGTGACTGGCTCCGTGTTCGGTATGAGCGGCGCTTTGCTGAAAAATGCCGCCATGCGCTACCTGCCGGTCATTCTTGGTGGCGTCGCACTAGCGCTGCTGAGCGTTGGTCTGGTCGGCTCCCTGATGGGGTATGGCTTCAAGAATGCGGTGCTGCTGATCGGCCTGCCCATCATGGGCGGTGGCATGGGCGCCGGTGCGGTGCCGTTGGTGGAGATCCTCTCCGGCCCGATGCAGATGTCCAGTGCGGATCTATTGTCGCGCATGGTACCGGCGGTGGTGATCGCCAACACCCTGGCGATTCTGGTGGGCTCCCTGCTGGCACGGCTCGGCCGCCACTACCCCTCCCTGACCGGCAACGGCAAGTTGATGGTCAAGGAAAGTAGCCAGAATATCGCCGAGGAGCAGGCCGAGGCACCGACCCTGCAGAGTCTGGGCATGGGGCTCTTTATCAGCTCCAGCATGTTTGTGCTGGGCTCCCTGCTCGGCAACTTTATCCCCATGCACCCCTTCGCCCTGATGATTTTGGCTGTCGCCTTTATCAAGGTGAGTGGCCTGCTGCCGCGCCGTTATGAGCAGGCGGCAGCCGACTGGTATCAGTTTGTGGTGAGCAACCTGACCCCCTCCCTGCTGGTGGGGATAGGCGTCGCCTACACCAGTATTCCGGAGCTCATCAGCGCCTTCTCCATCAGCTACTTCGTGCTGGTCATGGTCACCGTGATTGGTGGCGCACTCGGTGCGGCGCTGGTGGGTCGGATGATCGGTTTCTATCCCATCGAGGCGGCCATCACCGGCGGGCTCTGCATGGCCAACATGGGCGGCACCGGCGACGTAGCCGTGCTCTCGGCGGCCCAGCGGATGAAGCTGATGCCCTTTGCCCAGATCTCCTCCCGTCTCGGCGGCGCCGTTATGCTGATTTTGGCGACCGCTCTTATCTCCCTGCTTGCCTGATACCGGATTGAGGAACAAACAAGATGAACGACATCATGATGGGCACCAGCCTGCCCTATGCAGAACGCAAGCGTCAGGGGGTGCGGGGTCGCATGCCCCACAAGGAGGAGTCCCTCTCCCAGCAGCGGCGCCGGATCTACCGATTGGTCAGTGCCATGCAGAGTCCGTTTGACCAGCATCTGCTGCTGCGCCAGCTGCAGGAGGACAACCCGGTGCTCTTCTACGATCTGGTGCGCCACCACCTGCCGGAGCTGCTGCCGATCATCTACACCCCGGTGGTGGGGGAGGCGTGTCAGCGCCACAGCGACCTCTATTTGCGCAGCCACGGCCTCTATCTCTCCTGGCATGACAGGGACGATCTCGATGACATCCTTGAGTCGGTGGAGCAGGAGGTGGATGTGATCGTCATCTCTGACGGCGAGCGGGTGCTGGGGCTCGGCGATCTCGGTATCGGCGGCATGGGGATCTGTATCGGCAAGCTGGCGCTCTACTCCGCTGCTGGCGGCATCAATCCGGCGCGCACCCTGCCGCTCTGTGTCGATGTGGGCACCAACAACCCCGAGCTGCTGGAGGATGACTCCTACCTCGGCTGGCAATCCCCGCGCATTGACGGCGAGAGCTATTACCACTTCATGGACAAGGTGGTAGCCGCCATTCGCAAGCGCTGGCCGCAGGTGGTGCTGCAGTTTGAAGACTTTGCCGGCAAGCATGCCGCCAACTTGCTGACCCGTTATCGGGACGAGCTCTGCATGTTCAACGACGATATTCAGGGCACGGCGGCAGTCGCCTCCGCCTGCGTGCTGGCCGGGTTGCAGCAGGCGGGTACCGCCCTGTGCGATGCCCCGGTACTGATCGTCGGCGCGGGTTCTGCCGGTTGCGGCATCGCCGCCATGCTGGCCCAGCTGGCAGGGAGTCACGATGGCGTCTGGCTGTTTGATCAGGATGGGGTGGTCTGCTGCGATCGTCCCAACCTGACTCGCGCCCAACAGCCGTTTGCCCGCGCCGTTGAGGAGGGGAGCAGTTCACTGCTGGAAACCATCCGTCAGGTGCGCCCGGCGGTGCTGATCGGGGTGAGCGGTCAGGGCGGCCTCTTTACTGGCGAGGTGTTGCAGGCGATGGGGGAGGTGTGCGATCAGCCGGTGATCCTGCCACTCTCCAACCCGACCCGCAGTGCCGAGGCTACCCCCGAGCAGGTGTGGGCCGCCACAGATGGCCGCGCCCTGCTGGCCACCGGCAGCCCCTTTGCGCCGGTAACGGTGGCCGGGGAGCGGCGGGTGGTCTCTCAGTGCAACAACGTCTATGTCTTCCCGGGGATTGGTCTCGGGGCCTGCGCGGTCAAGGCGCGCCGCATCAGCGATGGCATGTTGCTGGCCGCGGTGCGGGCTGTCGGCGCCTATCCGCTGGTGGCGGGCCGGCTGTTGCCCCCCATCGAGCAGGTGGGAGAGGTGGCCCGCGCCGTCGCCAGAGCGGTGGCACTCTGTGCCCGCGAGGAGGGGTTGGCCGATTTTGTCGGCGATCCGGCTCCTTTGATTGACCAGACCTGGTGGCATCCGCACTATTGGGCAGCGTCCTGACGTTTTAAGGTATGTGCATGAAACTTCGCCACCAGTTGGTCACCCTCTCTCTCGGGCTCTCCCTGCTGCTGATCCTCATTCTGGGCAGTCTGCTGGCCCTCTTTATCCGTCATCTGCTGGAGAGCAATCTGCAGGATAAGGGAAGCGATCTGGCACGGGTGATGGCGGCGGATACCCGAGTGGTCGAAGCTCTGCGTCAGGGGAGTGATCCTACCCTGCGCGACTACGTGGAGGCGGTCTGCAACCGCACCGATGCCACCTATATGGTGGTGACCGATGAGCATGGTCGCCGCCTCAGCCACCCCAACCCCGAGCTGGTGGGGCAGAAGTTTCGCGGCGAGGATATCTGGCCCGCGCTGCAGGAGCGGCGCAGCTACTGCTCCAAGGATCGGGGCACCATGGGGCCGGCTATCCGCTGCTTCTCCCCGGTGGTTGGCGGGGATGGGCGGGTCATGGGGGCCGTGGTGGTGGGCTACCTGATGCAGCAGGTGGAGGGCATCTATATGGAGCGGGTGGCCCTGCTCATCTGCGCCATCGTGGCTGTGCTGGGGTGCGGCCTGCTGCTGGCGCTCTGGGTGCAATACCTGCTGCGCAAGACCCTGCTCGATCTGGAGCCGGAGGCGATCGTGCGCCGCTTTACCCTGCAGGATCTGGTACTGGAGCACATTACCGAAGGGGTCATCGCCCTCGATGGCCGCGGCAATATCAATATGATCAACAGTACCGCCAGCTATCAGTTGCGGCTGCCTGTTACCGGGCGCCACGCCCTGCAGGGACAGTCGCTGGCGGAGCTGGTGCCGCCCCTTGCCCCCTGTCTGGAGCAGGAGGGGGGCGAGGTGAGCTTCACCATTCAGGGGGAGTCCTTTGTCGGTCGCTGGCAGGCGGTGCAGGGCAAGGCGCCGGGGCGGCTGCTGATCTTCAGCCGTCCGGAGGTGGCCGCCAGTCTGGGGGTGCAGGTGACCCACTTGCGCCAGTATGCCGAGATGCTGCGGATGCAGAGCCACGAGTTCGCCAACAAGCTGAGCAGCCTCTCCGGCTTGTTGCAGCTGGGCCATGTGGATCAGGCGGTGGAGCTGATCCAGCAGGAGAACGAAGCGTGCCAGACCATGCTGCAGGAGCTGCTGCGGCTGATCGACAACAAGCCGGTGGCGGGGCTTATTCTCGGCAAGTTCAGCCGGGCCCGCGAGCTCGGGGTGACCCTGGAGCTAGATCCCGATTCGGCGCTGGCGGAGTATCCGGCCTCGGTCTCGGCCGATCTCATCACCCTCATTGGCAACCTGCTGGACAACGGCCTACAGGCGGCCTGGCGCAACCGCCAGCAGCGGCCACCGCGGGTGCTGCTCTCTCTGTGCGATGTAGGGCGGCGGCTGGTGATCGAGGTGGAGGATAGCGGCGAGGGGGTCGACGAGGAGCTGGCCGATCATCTGTTCGATTACGGGGTGAGTCGCCAGAGCGGCGATCACGGGGTGGGTCTGTTCCTGGTCAAGGAGACCGTGGGTCGGCACGAGGGTGTGATAGAATGGCGGCGAACCGCCGAGCAGACCACCCTGTTTGGTATCTACTTGAATAAAAACCAATTAATGTGAGCCATGGACCCAATAATCACGCTTGTTATTGAAGATGACGATCGGATCGGTGCCATCTTGTCAGAACTGGTGGCGGCGACATCCGGTTTCTCCCTGCTGGGGCGGGCCGGCACCCTGGCCCAGGCCGATGCCATGATGGCCGGTGTGGTGCCCCAACTGCTGCTGGTGGATGTCTCCCTGCCCGATGGCTCCGGCCTTGAGTGGGTGAGCCGCCTGCGCAGCCACAACCGCGAAGCCTATGTCATCATGGTGACCGCCTCGCGGGATGTGGAGACCATCCAGCAGGCCCTCAATCTGGGGGTTCATGACTACGTCATCAAACCATTGCGGCTGTTTCGCATCCAGCAGAGTCTGGATGAGATCCTGCAATTGCACAGCCGTCTGTGCGAGCGGGGTCGGCTGGAGCAGGAAGATCTCGACAAGCTGCTGGGCAAGGGAGGGCGCTCCCAGATCAAGGAGATGCGCGTCACCCCCAAGGGGATCGACAGCATCACCCTGCGTCAGGTGCTGGATCTGCTGGCGGGCGAGCCGGAGAACGTCTTCTCCACCGACACGGTGGCGTTGCGACTCTCCCTCAGCCGCACCACGGCGCGCCGCTATCTGGAGTATCTGGAGTCGGAAGATCGGGTGGATGTGGATCTCAACTATGGTCAGCGGGGGCGACCGGAGCGGCGCTACCGCTGGCGCCGGGCCGGTTGAGATGCGCACTGGTGTACATTGCAGAAACAACAAGGGAGCCATGGGCTCCCTTGTTGTTTCCGGATGATGTACGTTTTCAGGCGGCTTCCCGTTCGGCTACCGGCGCACGCCCCTTCAGCTGGGAGGCCATCACCCCGCCTAGGATCAGCCCGCCACCCAGCAGGTGATAGCCGTGGATTGGCTCGCCCAGGCCGACGACGGCGATCAGCGCCGTACAGAGCGGCATCAGGTTCATAAAGACCGAGGTGCGCTCGGCGCCCATGCAGGCGAGGCCGCGCATCCAGCAGTAAGCCGCCAGCAGGGAGGAGGCGAGCCCGGCGAAGAGCACCAGTCCCCATCCTTCGGCTGGCACCGCCATCGAGTCTGCGCTGAGAGCGAGCGGTACCAGCAGCAGTACCGCCAGCAGGATCTGCATGTAGAGGTTGAGCCAGGGGCCAAACGGCAGTTGCCAGCGGCGGATCAAGAGGCCGTAAAGGGCGTAGCTGGCGGAGCCCAGCAGCATCATGCCATCCCCCGGGTTGATGCCGTTATGGAGCAGGGCAAGCGGTTCGCCTTTGCCAAGCAGCCAGAGCACCCCGAACAGGGAGATACTCATGCCGAGCAGTGCCTGTTTGCCGGGACGCTGGCCGAAGAAGAGCGCCCCTTGCAGCAGAGTAAGCAGCGGAATGAGGGAGCCGATCACCCCCATATTGGTAGCCGAGGTGCTGTGGGCGGCGTAATAGGCCAGACACTGGTAGAGCACCATACCGAGCGCCGCCAGCACCAGCAGCTTGCCGAGCCAGGGGCGAACCTCACTGCGTCGCCGCCAAAGGGTGGGCAGGCAGAAAGGGGTCAGCGCCAGGGCGGCAATCACCCAGCGATAGAAGGAGATAGCCGCGGGGTCGAGCACGCTGGCAGCCGCCTTGGACACCACGGTATTGGTAGCCCAGATCAGCACCGCCATCAGCGGAAAGAGAAGAGGGGAAAAGATTCGCATCAGAGGCTCCTTATTAACAGGGGGCCAAGTCTACCCTTGTCTTTATATTATCAAGTAGCGTAAAACAGACAGATGACCCAGCAGAAAAGACAACTCTTTCTGATGTACCTTATTCCGGCCCACACAGGCTGCGTCAGCCCGCAACTGATGGCTGCTTTTGGCCTGTGCCGGAGACCGAGCCAACAGGGCGTTGCATCACGCCTGCTCCTCTCTCTCGCTGACAAGGGGCGCTGATGGCCACTCACCAGTTTCAGCCGGTAGATGTCGTTCTGCCCGTTCCCAATCCGCTCTTTTTCAGTTACCAGCAGATGCTGGCCGACAGCGCGACCGTGCTGCACTCCCACCCCTGGGGCCAGCTCAATATAATCAGCCTGGGGATCATGGAGATAGAGTTGGGGGATCAGCGACTGGTGGCCCCTGCCGACTACCTTATCTGGGTACCGGCGGATCTCGACCACACCTCTTACAACGAGCAGACCCTCGACTACACCTCCATCTACGTCAGCCACGAGCTGGCGGCAAAGCTGCCGCCAGAGCCCAGATTGCTGCTGCTAACCCCACTTATTCGCGCCCTGCTGAGCGATTTTTGCGAACGGCGGGTAGGCCATATGGTGGATGAGTGGGATCAGCGACAGGCCGAGTTGCTGGTGGAGCGACTGGCGCGCACCCGCTGTCAGGAGAGCTACCTGCCGATGAGTCAGGACAAGCTGCTGGCTCCCATGCTGGCGGCGTTGCACAGCGATCCTGCCGATCCCCGTACTCTGGCTCAGTGGGCCGGACAACTGCACACCACAGAGCGCACCCTGGCGCGGCGCTGCCTGCGGGAGCTGGGGATGAGTTTCGGTCAGTGGCGGGCGCGGTTGCGGCTGCTCAAGGCGCTGGCCTGGCTCAAGGGGGACATGCCCATTCAGGAGATCAGCTGGCGGCTCGGTTACGGCTCCACCTCGGCCTTTATCGCCATGTTCAACCGGGAGCTGGGCTGCTCCCCCCAGCGTTATCGCCTACAGTCGGGCAGATAACAAATCGCCGGACATGTCATCTGATGAAGCAAAACAAGAAGGGCGCCCGCAGGCGCCCTTTCTGATGACATCTGCTTGCACTAGAAGAAGCCGAGCGGGTTGATGTCGTGGCTCACCAGCAGGTTTTTGGTGTTCTGGTAGTGGTCCAGCATCATCTTGTGGGTCTCGCGGCCGATCCCCGACTTTTTGTAGCCGCCAAAGGCGGCGTGTGCCGGGTAGGCGTGGTAGCAGTTGACCCAGACCCGGCCAGCCTGAATGCCACGCCCCATGCGCCAGGCCAGATTGCTGTCGCGGGTCCACAGGCCTGCCCCCAACCCGTACTGGGTGTCGTTGGCAATGGCCAGAGCATCCGCCTCGTCCTTGAAGGTGGTGACCCCGAGCGCTGGCCCGAAGATCTCCTCCTGGAATACCCGCATCTTGTTCTGACCGGAGAAGATGGTGGGCTGGATGTAGAACCCCCCCTCCAGTCCGCTCACCTTGGCCGGGCCGCCGCCGATCAGCATCTTGGCCCCTTCGCCGCGGCCGATCTCCATGTAGCCCAGGATCTTGTCGAACTGCTCGCGGGACGCCTGCGCACCCACCTGAGTGGCGGTATCGAGGGGGTTGCCCTGCACTATGGTGCGGGCACGGGCCAGCACTCGGTCCATGAAGTCGTCATAGATGCTGGCCTGCACCAGCGCGCGGGAGGGACAGGTACACACTTCCCCCTGGTTGAAGAAGGTCATCAACATCCCTTCTACCGCCTTGTCGATGTAGCTGCTCTCGTGCTGCATCACGTCGGCGAAATAGATATTGGGGGACTTTCCCCCCAGCTCCACGGTGGAGGGGATCAGCTTGTCGGCGGCGCAGCGCAGGATATGGGCGCCCACTTCGGTCGAACCGGTGAAGGCGAGTTTCTGGATCCGGTTGCTGGTGGCCAGAGCCTGACCTGCCTCGGCGCCGAAGCCGTTGACCACGTTGACTACGCCGGCAGGCAGGATGTCCTTGATGAGATCCATCATCAGCATGATGGTGACCGGGGTCTGCTCGGCGGGCTTGAGCACGCTGCAGCAACCGGCCGCCAGCACAGGGGCAAGCTTCCAGGCGGCCATCAGCAGCGGGAAGTTCCACGGGATGATCTGGCCGACCACGCCGATGGGCTCCTTGCAGTGGTAGCTGACGGTGTTCTGATCCAGCTCGGCGGCCGAGCCCTCCTGAGCACGAATGCAGCCAGCGAAGTAGCGGAAGTGATCCACCACCAGCGGCAGGTCGGCGGCCAGGGTTTCACGCACCGCCTTGCCGTTCTCCCAGGTTTCGGCGATGGCGAGCCGTTCGATGTTCTGCTCGATGCGATCGGCGATGCGCAGCAGCAGGTTGCTGCGCTCGGTGACGCTGGTTTTGCTCCAGCTGGTGAACGCCTTGTGGGCGGCATCCAGCGCCAGCTCGATATCGGCGGCGTCGGAGCGAGCGACCTCGCAGAATACTTTGCCATCCACCGGCGAGATGTTTTCAAAGTAGCGGCCGGCGCGAGGAGCCACCCACTCACCACCGATGAAGTTGTCGTAACGGGACTTGAAGCTGACCAGGGCACCTGCCTGACCGGGAGCGGTATAAATCATCTCATCATCCTTTATGTGTGTGATCCTGACCGGACTGGCTGACAGACCGGTTGGCAGCTGATATCGCAAGGGGCGTGCCAAAGGGTCTGACCAGCAGGCAAAAGGTTACAAAAACGTTATCAAATGGGGTGTGGCGGCGTATCTTGGTTAACCAATGACCACGGCTATTGCGATAAAACTGTACCGTTTCTGGACAGTGGCCGAGACAGTCGTGCTGTTTGTGAACAGGAGGCGTGATGAGTGAGTCACTTCAACCCGGTCCCGGTCCGATCCAGCGTTCCTGGCTGCGCTGCCTGTATCAGGGGCTGAGCCGCCAGCAGAGCGCCGATCTGGACTTGCTGCCCCAGGGGGAGCTGTCGGCCCGTCAGGAGCAGCACAGGGGGCTGATCGCCTGCTTCCAGCGCTTCGTGCTGCCGCTGTTTGCCCAGCTGCTGGCGGGTCGCCCCTGTCGCCTGTTGTTGTGTGACGGTGAGGGGGCCATTCTGGCCGCCAGTGGTGATGAGGGGTTCGCCCGTCATGCCGAGCGTATCTTTTTGCGCAGTGGTGCCCGCTGGGGTGAGGCGAGCAAGGGCACCAATGCCATCGGTACCGCGCTGGCCGAGCAGAGCGAAGTGCAGGTGCTCGGCAATCAGCACTTCTTCGCCCAGCACAGCTTCCTCAGTTGCAGCGCTTGCCCGTTGCTCGGGCCGGACGGGCAATTGCTGGGTGTGCTCGATATTTCCACCGATGCGGTCCACCACGACGGCGACATGCTGGGCACGGTGCGGCTGCTGGCCATGACCCTCGAAAACGCACTATTGGCGCGTCAGCCGGGCTGGCTGGTGGATCTCGATCCCCAGAGCCTCTGGTCCGCTCGCCTGTTGCTGGGAGAGGAGGGGGAACTGCTCGGCGCCAACCGGGCAGGCCGACTCTGGCTCGGTCAGCATCCTTTCGATGGCAGGCAACTGCTGCGCGAGGGGCGTGGCTTGCGGCTGTTGCCAGAAGCGGACGCGACATCTTCCTGCACCGCGCTGCCGGGTCACTCAAGCCCGGTGCCACATCCGCAGCAGGTGCCGCTCAAGATGCTGGAGCGCGGCATTTCGCTGCTTATCGAGGGGGAGACCGGCAGCGGCAAGGAGCATCTGGTGCGGGCCCTGCACCGAGCGTCCAGTCGGCGGGAGCAGCCACTGGTGTGCGTCAACTGTGGCGCGTTACCAACAGATCTGGTGGAAGCCGAGCTGTTTGGCTATGTGGGCGGGGCCTTCAGCGGTGCCCGCAGCCAGGGCAGTCAGGGTTATCTGCGCGCAGCCCACGGCGGCATGCTGATGCTCGATGAAATTGGCGAACTGCCGCTGCAGGCTCAAACTCGACTGCTGAGGGTTTTGCAGGAACGCAGCGTGACACCGGTTGGCAGTCACAAGCCGGAGGCGGTGGATTTCTGGCTGGTCAGTGCCAGCCACCGGGATCTGGCGGCCATGGTGCAGAGTGGCGCATTTCGCGAAGACCTCTATTACCGGATCTGCGGCTGGCGCCAGCAGCTGATGCCGCTGCGCCGTTGGCCTGCCGCTGAGCGTCTGGAGCTGATCCAGCGACTGTTGGCGGAGATGGACCCGACCCTGCGTCTGACCCGCGATGCGGAGCAACAGCTGCTGGCCCATCCGCTGCCCGGCAACGTGCGTCAGCTCAAGCAGGCACTGGAAGTGGCCTGTGTGCTGGCAGAGGGGTTGGGTTGGATAGAACCCGCCCACCTGCATCTGCCCAGTGTGGCCAATGAGCCCGGCGCCTTGCCGATGGGGGAGGTGACCTGCTTGCGTGAACAAACCCGGCGGCAGGTACAGCAAACGCTGGCGGCATGCGGCGGAAATGTGAGCGAGGCCGCGCGCCAGCTGGGGATCAGCCGCACCACCCTCTACCGGACGCTGCGCGAAGCGCCTTGAGTGCCACTCCCCCTCATCGGTCGTTTCAAGACGCACATGATGGCTGGAGCCCTGCCCGTCCAGCCGCTATGATGCGCCCTGGCCGGGGCATTGCGCCCGTTGACTCATCCGTTGAGGATTTTCTGCCATGTCACAACACATAGGGGCGCTGACCCTGCTGGTGGCTGATTACGATCAGGCCATTCGCTTTTTTACCGAGGGACTTGGCTTTGCGCTCCTGGAAGACACTCGGCTCGATGAACCGGGTAAACCGGGCAAGCGCTGGGTGCGGGTTGCCCCCAAAGGCACCCCCGGTTCCGCGTTGCTGCTGGCACAAGCGGCCAATGCGCAGCAGCAGGCCGCCATCGGCCAGCAGGGCGGTGGCCGGGTATTTCTGTTCCTCGAGACCACTGATTTCTGGGGGGATTACCAGCGTATGCAGGCGTACGGTGTTCATTTTTGTGAACAGCCCCGCGACGAGCCTTATGGCACGGTGGTGGTATTTGAGGATATCAGCGGCAACCGGTGGGACTTGTTGCAACGTACTGCTGCCAACTGAATCTGAAAACGTTTATCATCCCGCCTGTCATAAAGTCATAAAAGTGTCACAGAAAATTCTAATAATTGGCGCACCCATCTTCACAGAGGAGAGAGAAGGGAATGGCTAAGCGAATTCTGGTGGTCGAGGACGAAGCACCGATCCGCGAAATGCTCTGCTTCGTGTTGGAGCAGAAGGGATATGAGACGATTGAAGCGGAAGATTACGCCGATGGACTGGCGAAGGTGCGCGAACCCTACCCCGAACTCATCGTGCTCGACTGGATGATGCCGGGCGGCAGTGGCATCCAGTTTATCAAGCAGCTCAAGCAAGATGAGGTGACGCGCCAGATCCCGGTGGTGATGCTCACCGCTCGTGGTGAAGAGGAGGACAAGGTGCGTGGTCTGGAGGCCGGTGCCGACGACTATATCACCAAGCCGTTCTCGCCCAAGGAGCTGACCGCTCGCCTCCATGCTGTGATGCGCCGCGTGTCGCCCACCTCGGTGGATGAGGTGATCGAGGTGCAGGGGCTGAAACTCGATCCTGTCTCCCACCGGGTCAGTGCCGAAGAGAAGGCGCTCGACATGGGACCGACCGAATTCAAGCTGCTTCACTTCTTCATGACTCACCCCGAGCGGGTCTACAGCCGTGAACAGCTGCTCAATAATGTCTGGGGTACCAATGTGTACGTCGAGGACAGAACCGTGGATGTGCATATTCGTCGCCTGCGCAAGGCGATTGAAGAGACAGGGCACGACAGATTGATCCAGACGGTGCGTGGAGCCGGATACCGCTTCTCAACCCGTCTCTAGAGGCAGTTATGTTGCAACCTTACGCCTGGCGGCGACAGTTGTGGCGAATGGCGTTTTTTTACGCCCCCTTCGCATTGGTTGGCTGGTTGATTGATCATCTTGCCCTCTGCCTGTTGGTGGCGGCCGTGTTGCATCTGGGCTGGCACTATCGCTTCCAGAAGCGGCTCTCTGACTGGCTGTGGCACGACCGCAGCCTGGTGCCCCCCAGCGGCAATGGCAGCTGGGAGTACATCTTCAACGGTATCTACAAGCTGCAGCAGCGTCACCGCGCCCGTCGCCGCGAGCTGGCGGGGCTGATCCGCCGCTTCCGGGAGGGGGCCGAGGCGCTGCCCGATGCCGCCGTGGTGTTTCGCACCGATGGCAGCATCCTCTGGTGCAACCGGCTGGCGGAGCAACTGCTCGGTTTTCGCTGGCCGGAGGATGCCGGCCAGCATATCGGCAACCTCATTCGCAATCCGGCCTTTAACGCCTATCTGGGCAAGGGGGCATATGACGAGCCCCTCGAGATGCACTCCCCGGTCAATGAGGAGAAGTTTCTCGAGTTTCGCATCATGCCCTACGCCTCGGATCAGGCGATGCTGGTGGTGCGCGATGTCACCCGCTTGCGCAGTCTCGAGAAGACCCGCAAGCACTTTGTCTCCAACGTCTCTCACGAGCTGCGCACCCCGCTGACCGTGCTCAAGGGCTATCTGGAGATGACCGAGGAGCCGCCCCCGCCCGCCATGTGGGCCAAGGCGCATCGGGTGATGATGGAGCAGACCATCCGGATGGATAATCTGGTCAATCAGCTGCTCACCCTCTCCCGTATCGAGGCGGCTCCGACCGTGGATCTCTCCCATCTGGTGGACATGCCTGCCATGCTGGGGCTGCTGGAGCAGGAGGCGCGGGCGCTCTCGGGCGAACGGGTCCACCAGATTGAATTTGTGGTGCAGCCCAATCTGCTGGTGCGCGGGGATCAGGAGCAGCTGCGCAGTGCCGTCTCCAACCTGGTCTACAACGCTATCCACTACACCCCGGCGGGGCGAAAAATTACTGTGGAGTGGCGCAAGCAGGGGGCGATGGCGCTGTTTGCCGTGAGCGATGAAGGGGAGGGGATTGCCCCCGAGCATCTGGCGCGGCTGACCGAGCGGTTCTATCGGGTCGACAAGGCACGCTCGCGCCACACCGGCGGCTCAGGCTTGGGCCTTGCCATCGTCAAGCATGCCCTCAGTCATCATGACTGCCAGCTCGATATCGAGAGCCGGGTCGGCCTTGGCAGCCGCTTCAGCTTTCTCATCCCGAGTCGCATGGTGGTGATTAAATAGTCTTTTATGGCAATGGGTTAGCTGCAAAAAGAGGGCCTTTGAACGGGCCCTCTTTTCATTTGTTCAAATCTGTCGCCATGTCATTAAAGTGTCACATTAAATCCATAAATTTGTCACTGCCAGGTCAGATACTGGCGCCGTCTTAAGAACGGACCTTCTGTAACTTTGGAGAGATTGGATGAAACTCAACAAACTGGCTGGTGTAATCGGATTCACCGCAGCAACCCTGTTTTCTGTCAGCGCCCTGGCTGCCGGTGTGGATAAAGATCTGCCGGATTACACACCGACCAGCGGCATTTCGGGCAACCTGTCCTCTGTCGGCTCGGACACCCTGGCCAACATGATGACCCTGTGGGCCGAAGAATTTAAGCGTTTGTACCCCAACGTCAACGTGCAGATCCAGGCCGCCGGTTCTTCTACCGCCCCGACTGCCCTGACCGAAGGTGTTGCCCAGTTCGGTCCGATGAGCCGTGCCATGAAGGCCGGTGAAGAGGAAGCATTCGAGAAGCGTTACGGCTACAAGCCGACTGCCATCCGCGTTGCAGTCGATGCCCTGGCGGTGTTCGTCAACAAGGACAACCCCATCAAGGGGCTGACCATGCCGCAGATCGACGCCATCTTCTCCAGCACCCTGAAGTGCGGCGAAGCCAAGGCTGCCACCAAGTGGTCTGATCTGGGTCTGGACGGCAACTGGTCCAGCAAGGATCTGCAACTGTTTGGTCGCAACTCCGTATCCGGTACCTACGGTTACTTCAAGGAGCACGCCCTGTGTAACGGCGACTTCAAGAGCGGCGTGAACGAGCAGCCGGGCTCTGCCTCCGTGGTGCAGTCTGTCTCTGCCTCCCTGAACGGCATCGGCTACTCCGGTATCGGTTATGTCACCTCCGGCGTGCGTGCAGTACCGCTCTCCAAAGATGGCAAGACCTTCATCGAAGCGACCTCCGATAACGCCATCACCGGCAAGTATCCGCTGTCACGCTTCCTGTACGTTTACGTGAACAAGCATCCGAACAAGCCGCTCTCCCCGATGGAGCAAGAGTTCGTCAAGATGATGCTCTCCAAAGCGGGCCAGAACATCGTTGCCAAAGATGGCTACGTGCCGGTGCCGGCCAAGGTGGTACAGGCTGACCTGAAAAAGCTGGGTATCATGTAACTGCCTGCAGTCAGCATGCCCTGATAAAACGAGCCCCAAGCGGGCTCGTTTTGTTTTTGGCGGCTGTCAGTTTTGTTAATAGCGCAGGATGGATAATTTTCCGCCAGCCGGGGGCTGGCTCCCTTGCGTAGCCGGGCGGCATTTCCGAGAATAGGGCAACGTTATGGCAAAGGATCCCTTCATGATTGCGTCCCTCACCAAGTTTGGCATGGTAGCCCTCTGTAGTTCCCTGCTGGTCGCCTGCGCCCAGTCGCCGACCGGCCGCAGCCAGATGCTGCTCTACTCTCCCCAGCAGATGAACCAGCTGGGCGCCGACTCCTTCGAACAGATGAAGAAGCAGGAGAAGGTGAGCAAGGATGCCAAACTCAACGCCTATGTCTCCTGTGTCGCCAAGGCGGTGACCGCTCAGGTGCCGGCCAGCTATGGCATCACCAACTGGGAAGTGGTGGTGTTTGACTCCAAACAGGTCAACGCCTTCGCCCTGCCCGGCGGCAAGATTGGTGTCTACAGCGGTCTGCTCAAGGTGGCCAAGAATCAGGATCAGCTGGCGACCGTCATCGGTCACGAGCTGACTCACGTACTGGCCCAGCACTCCAACGAACGACTCTCGCGCAGCCAGCTGGCGGGGATTGGTCTGGCGGCTGCGGACATTGCCATGGGCACCAGCGAGTATCGCGGCGCCACCATGGCCGCCCTTGGCCTCGGGGTCGAGGTGGGGGTGATGTTGCCCTATGGCCGAACTCAGGAGAGCGAAGCGGATCGGCTCGGACTTGAGCTGATGGCGCGTGCCGGGTTCAATCCGGCCGAGGCAATCCCCCTGTGGCAAAACATGAGTGCCGCCGCCGGTGGCAACACGCCGCCGCAACTGCTCTCCACCCACCCGAGCAACGAGAACCGGATCGCCGAGTTGCAGGCGCAACAGGCGCAAGTGCTGCCGCTCTATGAGCAGGCCCGCGCCAACGGTCTGGTGCCCCAATGCAAGGCATAAGCCTGCGCATGGCGCGCAGCGACGATGCCGCCGCCATGACGGTGATGCAGCGAGCCAGCTGGCTCGCTGCCTATGGCCAGGTGCTCGGTGCCGACTTGCTGGAGCAGCTGGACGTCACCGCTCATCTGCAGATTTGGCAGAGCCGTCTGGCCGAGCCGGGCCCAAGGCCCATGCTGCTTTGTCTCGATGAGGTGGTGATTGGCCTGCTCTACTGGCAACCACAGCAGGACGCGGGGCAGAGCAGCGCCCTGATCCGCGCCTTTTACCTCCATCCCGACCATTGGCGACAAGGCTATGGCAAACGGCTGTGGCAGGCGGTGGCGATGCAGATGCGCCGCGCCGGCTGCCATAGCGTCAAATTGTGGCTGCTCGATGGCAACCACATCGGCGAGGGGTTCTACCTGCGCCGTGGCTTCGTCTTTGATGGCGAGGATCGCACCCTGATAAGCCTCGGGCAGCCCTGCCTGCAGCGACAAATGAGCCGTTTGCTCTGATCACTCTCCCGTTTTTCGCCTTCGGTCACTTTATTTTTTTTGCGAATTAATACAATGTCCCCCTTGGAACAGAGTTGGATAAACACGGGCTGACAAGGGAGTGCTGGCATGTATTACGGCTTTGATATCGGTGGCACCAAGATCGCTTTTGCGGTCTATGACGGTGCATTGAACCTCTGCCATGAGGAGCGCATGAGCACCCCGGGCAACGATTACGAGGGGTTGCAGCAGTTGATCCGCTCCCGGGTCGAGCAGGCGGATGCCCGCTTCGGCGCTCGGGGCTCGGTCGGCATCGGTTTCCCCGGTGTCATCAACAGCCAGGATCACAGCATAGTGGCGGCCAATCTGCCCTCCATCAATGGTCGCCATCTGGGCGCCGATCTGGCCGAGCTGCTGGAGCGGCCGGTCAAGGTAGATAACGACGCCAACTGCTTCCTCTGGTCCGAAGTGCATCAAGGGGCAGCCGACGGCGCCGGCAGTGCGCTCGGCGTCACCATCGGCACCGGCATCGGTGGTGCCGTCTATCTGGCGGGCAAGCTTATTCAGGGGCGCAACTGGCTGGCTGGCGAGATTGGTCACTACCCCCTGCCCGCGACCATGCTGATGAAGTACCCCGAGTTGCCCCGTCCCCGTTGTGGCTGCGGCCGTCTGGTCTGTTTTGAAACCTATGCCTCCGGCACCGGTCTGGAGCGTCTCTATCACCATTTCCATGGCCAGCGCGCCACGGGTCACCAGATTGTGGGACGCTTCGAGGCCCATGAACCCCATGCGGTCGAGACGGTCGACTGCTGGTTGGAGATCATGGCCGCCGGGCTTGCCACCGCCATTTCGGTGATTGATCCCGAGGTGGTGGTGTTGGGGGGCGGCCTGAGCGGCCTGCCCGCCCTCTATGAACAGCTGCCGCTGCGTCTGCCCGGTCACTTGCTGCCCGGGGTCGCCCTGCCCGAGATCCGCCAGGCTCGCTTCGGCGGTGCCGGTGGTGTGCGCGGCGCAGCCTTGCTCAATCTATGAGATCAGATGTGGGGTCTGATCTCCCCGAAAAAGGAGTCCTCATGACCCGTCTTGAAATCTGTATCGACAACCTGGAATCCCTGTTCACCGCCCAGCAATCCGGGGCTGATCGCATCGAGCTCTGCTCTGCGCTGGGTCTGGGCGGCCTGACCCCCTCCTACGGTTTTATGCAGCAGGCAGCCCGCCACGCCACCGTGCCGGTTTACTCCATGATCCGCCCGCGCGCCGGGGATTTTTGCTTCAACGACGGCGAGTTCGAGATGATGCTGCAAGATATCGCGGCGGCACGTGCTGCGGGGCTGCAAGGGGTGGTGGTCGGTTTGCTGGATGAGGAGGGTCGGGTGCCTGCCGCCAGGCTCAAACAGCTGGTGGATGCTGCAGGGCCGTTGGGGGTTACCTTCCATCGCGCCATCGACCTCTCCTCCGACTGGCGCCTCGATCTGGAGACCATAGTCGCGGCCGGTTGCGAGCGCATTCTGAGCTCGGGCCATGCGCCGACCGCGTTGGCTGGGTTGGAAACCCTGCAGGAGATGCAGCAGGCGCTGGCGGGGCGTGCCAGCCTGATGCCGGGGGCCGGGGTCAATGCCGACAACGTGCGTACCATCATCGAGTTCACCGGGGTGAGCGAAGTGCATATGTCCGGCATGGGTTGGCGCGGTGGCATGGTGCCGCACGGAGTGAATATGGGCACTTCGGATGATGGTCGGGTCAATATCACCGATGGCGCCAAGGTGGCTGCGGTCAGAGCCTTGCTGGATCGCGGTTAAGCAGATCGCCGCCGTTGGGCGGCGTTCATCCGCATCTTGTGTGAAGTTCCTCCCACTGACGGGGAAATCAGGGGCGCCCCCGGCAGCACCCCGGCCAAAAGTCTGATATTATCCCGCCTCTTTACTACATGGATCTGGAGCAACATCTCAATGTCCCAATACGACTCTATCGAACAGAAGGCCAGCTATGGCATCGGCCGCAACATGGGTGATCAGCTGGCGCAGCAAGCCTTCGCTGGTCTGGATATCCCGGCCCTGCAACAAGGTCTGGCAGATGCCCTGAATGGTCTGGAGTTCGCGGTCAGCCGTGACGATATCAATGATGCCTTCCAGGTGATCACTGCACGTATGCAAGAAGAGCAGGAAGCCGCCGCCAAGGCCGCTGCTGCTGACGGCGAAGCCTTCCTGGCTGACAACGCCAAGCGCGCTGAAGTGAAGGTGACTGACTCCGGTCTGCAGTACGAAGTGCTGGTAGAAGGCAACGGTGCCGTTCCGGTAGCCGGTCAGTCCGTGCGTGTGCATTACCACGGTACCTTCACCCACGGTGGTGTATTCGACAGCTCCGTTGCTCGCGGCCAGCCAGCTGAATTCCCGGTGACCGGCGTGATCGCTGGCTGGGTTGAAGCGCTGCAGCTGATGCCGGTTGGTTCCAAGTGGAAGCTCTACATCCCCCACGATCTGGCCTACGGTGCTCGTGGTGCCGGTTCTATCCCGCCCTACTCTGCACTGGTATTTGAAGTCGAGCTGCTGGACATCCTGTGATCCTGCTGGCTTGATGCAAACGGCGACCCTCGGGTCGCCGTTTGTTTTTGGGTTATGTGATAGACAGCATTTGTCGCGACCCGCGGGCTGGAGAGCAGAAAAGGGCGGCACTTTTGCGCCATTGACTGGTTTTTTCAGAAACGGGAACAGGCATACTGCGACTCATTAGAGAGGATAAGGAGAACCCGATGAGCAAGAAGATGAAGAAAGTAGCGGGGCTTGCTCTGTTGCTGCTGAGCATTCCGGCCAGTGCTGATGCCATGCGCTGCAAGAACGCCCTGATCACCGAGGGAGACACCACCGCCGAGATGCTGCTCAAGTGCGGTGAGCCGATGTTGCGTGAAGAGCTCAACCGCAACGAGGAGAACCAGTTTGGCAACATGGTGCAGGTCAAATATGGTGAACGCTGGACCTACAACTTCGGCAAGAACGAGTTCATGCGCTTTGTGACGGTGCGCAACGGCATCATTACCGATATCGAAAACGGCCCGCGCGGCCAGTAGCCGGCGGGCAAAGCATGGATGCACAACAGACAGTAGGGCAAGACCCTTTGACTCACATGTCCGGCAAGGGGTCGCGGTGACCAAGTTGTCTGACAGCCAGATTGATCTGGCGAGCCAGTCTTAGCCGCTGGCGGCAGGTCAGGCCATGGAGGCTGATCCTGCCCGCGTTGAATTCAAATGTCCCCAGCGACTCGATGGCAAAATAGCCTCGATGAAAGCTCTTGATGTAGCGAGCGATCTGCCGTGGGGATAACTGCTTGAATACCTTCATCACACGGTTCCCTGATTGCCTGGACAGGGCACACTATGGTGTCGGTCGATGACACTGATATGACGGTTTATAAAGATTTGCATGAATCCTTATTTTGCCAGTGAGCTCGGCAAATTGACGGCATCATCGAAATAATTGTGCCATGGCAAACCACCGCACCGATATACTGCGGGCTTGAATGGAACAAATAAAAGGGCCTGTGCGTGGAATGGGTTGATGTGGTGGACGGGAACAACCGGGTGATTGGTGTGGCCGAGCGAGCCGAGGTGCGGCGGGAGAATCTCTGCCATCGCGCCAGCTATATTCTGGTGCTCGACGACGCGGATCGGATCCTGGTGCAGCGACGCACCCTCAGCAAGGATTTCTGCCCCGGCATGCTGGATGCCTGCGCCGGTGGTGTGGTCACCACCGGTGAGGAGATGGAGCGCTCCGCCCGCCGCGAGCTGGCCGAAGAGCTGGGGATTATGGATGTTCCACTGCAGGGCTTTGGCAGCTTTTATGCGGAAGGGGAGGGCTACCGGGTCTGGGGTGGCCTCTTCAGTTGCCATTATAAGGGGCCGCTGCAGTTGCAGGCCGAAGAGGTGAGCGCGGTGCACTGGATGAGCCTGGCCGAGATTGCCGAGCGCGCCAGCGAATTTACCCCCGACTCCCTGCTCGCCATCGCCACCTGGCAGGCAAGGCGCTGACCAACTTCATATATTCTCTTCTCCAGAGACAAGACGGGCAGCCTGATGGCTGCCCGTTTGCCTTTGTGCATTTACTGGGTCTGCTACACCAGCTTGAGGCGTCGGTTGGTGCGCCCGCAAGCGCTCGGCTTGGCGAGCCAGTGACCTTGCCAGTCGGTGGCTAGCCGCAGCAGCGGATACTCCAGATCGAGTCGGGTCACCACCAGCTGGCCGGTCTCGTCGCCACTCACAGGATTGCCGCTGGCGGGATCGATGATCTCGACGATGCAGCTCTCGTTGACGATAAAGCCCTGACCGGGCTGACTCTCGTAGGCCACCACCCCCACATCCTGCCACACCAGACAGTTGAGGGCCGCAATGCCGTGAATGGCGCGCAGTGGTGCCGTTTCGGGATGGGTGGCTTCGCACAATAGGGCGCGGCGCAGCGAGTCGCTCGGGATCTCCGCCGCCTCGGCCGCTTCCAGCAGGTCGAGCAGGGTCACCAGCGGACCGACGTAGCCGGTGGGTTGATAGCGCAGCAGTGCCTCCAGCTGGCGCTGGGTATCGTGGGGGCCGCAGGGTACCACGGGAGCCCCCAGCTGGCGGGCGCCGTTATCGAAGATAAAGGCGGTGGGGCCAGCATGATAGTCGTGGCCGTTGAGCATCACTTCCCCCGCCTTGAAGCCGGCGGCAAACAGTGCTCGGGCGGCGCCCCACCAGTCTGCCCCGGCATATTCGGGGATGGCCAGCTGACCCGGACAGGAGAAGACCCGCAGCGCCTGACTGGCCGGACGGCCGGTGAGACCGGCAAAGGGGGGATGAGCCTGCTGGGCGGCAAAGAGCTCTTTGCTATCGAGCAGTGGCAGGGTGGCCAGCTCTGCCAGATCCTCGAGGCGGCACTGGCGATAGGCGCTGGAGTAACCGGCGCAATATTGACTGACATGGGTAAGCTGATGATTGAGCTGGTCCAGTTGCTGCTGTTCGCGCATGGCGGGGGGACGAATTTCCAGACCATCGTAATAGTGTTGCATGGGGCCTCCTGGCGCCGTGAAACCAGCTCAAGAGTAGTCTGCCCAAGGGGAAAATGCCTGCCGCTATCCATGGTCAGGCTCAGAGCCGCTGTTAGGTGGCATCGTCACTCTGGGATAAACTGGCGACTTCCCATCACGACTCAGGACGAGAAATCATGATTGCTGTAGGACAACCCCTGCCTGCGGGCGAATTTACCTTTATCACCGCCGAGGGCAAGCAGCTGCGGGATAGCCAGACGCTGTTCGCCGGTAAAAAAGTAGTGCTGTTTGCGGTACCTGGCGCCTTTACTCCCATCTGCTCCAATGCTCATCTGCCCGGCTATGTGGTGCTGGCCGATCAGTTTATGGCCAAAGGGGTGGATGCCATCTGTTGTCTGTCGGTCAACGATGCTTTCGTGATGCGGGCCTGGCAGACGGCCCAGAATGCCGAGGCGATCACCATGCTGGCCGATGGCGATGGCAGCTGGACCCGGGCGCTGGGCCTGGCCAAGGATACCGGCGCCTTTGGCGGCATCCGTGCCCAGCGCTTTGCGTTGATCGCCAACGATGGTGTGGTCGAGCAGCTGTTTTTGGAGGCGCCAGGCAAGTTTGAGGTCTCCGATGCCGCGAGCCTGCTGGCTGCACTGTGAAATGTTAATCACGGTTTGATTTCCCCTTGAAATGGGAGGTGGCACAGCTACACTGGCGCCACTTTCCCATGGTGCCTGCCCGTTTGGGCTGGCGCTTCGTTGCAGATAACAAGAGATGAAGATCCTATGACCCTGGCTTTTGTTGCCCTGATTGCCGGACTGGCGCTGCTGGTCTGGAGTGCAGACAAGTTTGTCGACGGTGCCGCCGCCACTGCCCGTTATGCGGGGATGCCGCCGCTGCTGATCGGCATGGTGATCATCGGTTTTGGTACCTCGGCCCCGGAGATGGTGGTCTCGGCACTGGCGGCGTCACAGGGCAATCCCGGGTTGGCGCTTGGCAATGCCTATGGCTCCAACATCACCAATATCGCGCTGATCCTGGGTCTGACGGCACTGATCAGCCCTATCGCGGTGGCCTCTCAGGTGGTGCGCAAGGAGATCCCGATCCTGCTCGGTATTACCCTGCTCTCCGGCGCCCTGCTGATCGATGGTCATCTGGGCCGGATGGATGCGGTCATTCTGGGGGCCGTCTTCGTTGCCCTGATGGGCTGGTCCATCTGGGCTGGCATGAATGGCAAGGGAGATGCGCTGGATACCGAGACCGCCGAGGATATCGAGAGCGAGGGGATGTCCCTCAAGAGTGCCATCTTCTGGCTGGTGGTCGGGCTGGTGCTGTTGATCGGTGCTTCCCGTCTGCTGGTCTGGGGGGCGGTGACCATCGCTCAGGCGCTCGGTATCAGCGATCTGGTGATTGGTCTCACCATAGTCGCGGTGGGAACCTCCCTGCCGGAGCTGGCCTCTTCCCTCATCGCCATTCGCAAGAACGAGCATGATCTGGCCCTTGGCAACGTGCTCGGCTCCAACCTGTTCAACACCCTGGCGGTGGTGGGGATTGCGGCGGGCATCCACCCGCTCGATGTGGCGCCGGAGGTACTCACCCGTGACTGGAGCATCATGATGGGGCTGACCCTGCTGCTGCTGGTGATGTGTCTGGGCCGCAAGGGGCAGGGCCGTATCAACCGGTTGGAGGGGGGCGTGCTGCTCACCTGCTTCGTCGCCTACACCGGCTGGCTGCTGACCAGTCAGTTTATCTGATAGAGGTTAGTGAAATGATAGAGGGGGAAGCTCAAGCTTCCCCCTCTTGTTTTTGCCCAGTGAACCTGTTGGCGAGCGAGCGGTGTGCTCAGGCTACTGCCACCAGTTTCTGCCCTTTCTGGCTGCTGTCCAGAATGAGGATGCTGGCCTTGGGGAAGAAGTTGAAGGTGGAGGCGGAGGCCCAGGTGTAGGCGCCCATCACCTTGCCAACCACCAACTCGCCGATAGCCAGGTCCGGCAGCATGATGCCATCGCGGATCACATCCACGCTGTCGCAGGTGGGGCCGGAGAGCACCGAGTTGTGCTGCTCGCCACTGGCATAAGGCGTGCTCACCGGATAGGTGACGTGGTCATAGAGCTGGCCGTTGTAGCTGCCGTAGAGGCCGTCATCCAGGTAGTACCAGATCTTGTCGCCACGGTGGGCCTTGCCCATCACGCTGGATACCGAAGTCATGGCCGGCGCGCTGATAAAGCGGCCCGGTTCGGCAATCTTCTGCACCGTGGCGGGCAACTTGGCCAGCGCTTCGCGGATCGGCGCGCAGAAACCGTCGATATCGAACTCGCCCCCTTCATAATCCACCGGGAAACCGCCGCCGATATCCAGCACCCAGGGCTTGAGCCCGAGCGCCCAGGCCTGCTCCATGATCTCGCGGCAGGCGTCGATGGCCTGCACATGGCGACGGGCATGAGGTACTTGGGAGCCGACGTGGAACGACAGCCCCATCACCTTGATCCCCTTGGCGTGGGCCAGTTGCAGCAGCGGCAGCGCCTGCTCCGGAGTGCAGCCGAACTTCTTGGAGAGATCGACCTTGGTCTCGGGGTTGGGGAAGCTGACCCGCAGCAGCAGTTTCACTTCGTCTTTGTAGGGAATGAACTTTTCCAGCTCCAGCGGGTTGTCGTAGACAAACACGGTGCAGCCAAACTCCAGCGCATAACGGATATCGCTGTCGCGCTTGATGGGATGGGTATGAATGCAACGTCCCGGGCGAACCCCCTGACTGCGCACCAGATCCACTTCGCCATTGGTGGCCAGATCGAAACAGGCCCCCTCTTCCTTCAAGACAGAGACCACCGCCTCATGGGGCAGGGGTTTGAGTGCATAGTGCAATCGTACATCGGGCAGGGCGGCGGCCAGGGCCCGATACTGTTTGCGGACGGCTGCCTTGTCGAGCAGTAGCAGGGGGGAGCCGAATTGTTCAACCAGCTGACGGTAATCTTGTGCGACCACATCTTTTGCAACCAGGGTCTCGTTCATTCTCTTTTGGTCATCCTTAGGGGGCGTGATATGCCCAAGCCATATGCGATTGAACCGGCGACGGCCGGGTCAGGCGAGCGGTCCGGTGGGACCAACCGAACACAGTGCATAAATTGATGGCAAAGTGCTTGGTTATGCAGCGGATTATCGGCTTATTGATTCTGTGTGCAAGCATTTTGATTGGATATGTCGGCAAGATTTTCTTGGCGAAACGAGAGGGATCACTGTTCTCTATCCGCCATTTTTCCCGTTTGGGCCACATTTGATCCGTGAGAGCCTAACTTGTTGATAGTTAACTAACATTTAACATTCTTGCCGCGGTTCTGGCGGTCACTAAAAAAATATAAATGGGGGCGGCCAAGTGCGAGACAGCTCACATTTTTTGGATTAACATGCCGACTTCCTAATCCAAACTAGTTCGGATGAAGGTAGCAGGAGAGCGATGGGCAACCATCCACCGAAGAAGTGAATCTTTCAGGTACCGGGCAACCGGTGTGGACTGCTACTGGACGATACTCTGGAGAGACCCGTTAAATCGGGCGCCGAAGGAGCAAGGCACCATGACTACCCGCAAGGGCAGGCTGGCGCCGGAAACTCTCAGGCAAAAGGACAGAGGGGATGGGATGGTTGTACCTGGGCTTGGCCCGCATCCGATCGCCTCTGGCCGATCGCGACACCTATGGGAAGATCATCCTTCTCCTCCTTAATTTCTGTTTCTTAAGGAGGATGCATGTCATCAATTCAATCGGCGTTAACCGCCATCGATAGCTTTATCTGGGGACCACCCCTGCTGATCCTGCTGGTCGGGACCGGTATCTATCTCACCCTGCGTCTGGGTCTGCTTCAGGTGGTGCGCTTGCCGCTCGCTCTGCGGCTGGTCTTCGGCCGCGATCAGGGTCAGGGCAAGCAGGGGGATGTCTCCAGCTTCGGCGCCTTGTGCACCGCTCTCTCTGCCACCATTGGCACCGGTAACATCGTCGGGGTGGCTACCGCCATCAAGCTCGGCGGCCCCGGTGCCCTGTTCTGGATGTGGATGGCGGCACTGTTCGGCATGGCCACCAAGTATGCCGAGTGCCTGCTGGCGGTCAAATACCGCGAGCAGGATGCCAACGGCCAGATGGCGGGTGGCCCCATGTACTATCTGGAGAAGGGGCTCGGTTCCAAGCCGCTCGCCAAGCTGTTTGCCCTGTTTGGTATCGGTGTGGCCTTCTTCGGGATCGGTACCTTCCCGCAGGTCAATGCCATCTCCGACGCCATGAGCCTCTCCTTCTCGGTGCCCCGTGAAGCGACTGCCGTGGTGCTGACCCTGATCGTGGCGCTGGTGACCCTGGGGGGGATCAAGTCCATCTCCAGCGTGTCGAGCAAGGTGGTGCCCTTCATGGCCATCTTCTACATCGTCGCCTGTCTGGGTGTGCTGGTGAACAACGCCAGCGCCCTGCCCGATGCCGTCATGCTGGTTATCGAGAGTGCCTTCACCGGCCATGCGGCGACCGGCGGCTTCGTCGGTGCCAGCATCATGCTGGCCATTCAGTCAGGGGTGGCGCGCGGGGTCTTCTCCAACGAGTCGGGACTGGGCTCTGCGCCCATCGCGGCGGCGGCAGCCAAGACCGATTCGTGCGTGGAGCAGGGGCTGGTCTCCATGACAGGTACCTTCATCGACACCATCATCATCTGCACCATGACCGGCCTGACCCTGGTGGTCACCGGCGTGTGGAGCGGCGATGCAAGCGGCGCGGCCATGACCAGTCTGGCCTTTGCCCAGGGGCTCGATGCTCATGTCGGCCAGTATCTGGTGAGCATTGGCCTGCTGTTCTTCGCTTTTACCACCATCCTTGGCTGGAACTACTACGGCGAGCGCTGCACCGAATACCTGTTCGGGGTGAAGGCAATCAAGCCCTATCGTCTGGTCTATCTGGCGCTGGTGGCGAGCGGTGCTTTCCTCCATCTGGACATGATTTGGCTGCTGGCCGATATCGTTAACGGCCTGATGGCGGTGCCCAACCTCATCGGCCTGATTGGCCTGCGCCATGTGGTGATCGCCGAGACCCGCGCCTATTTTTGCCGGGATCTGGATAGCGAAGCCGAGCCGGAGCCGCAGACGGCCTGAGCGCCCAGCCCGTTTCACGTTCCCATTGAAAAGAACAAGCCACGACTCCGGTCGTGGCTTTTTTGTGCGCTGTGTCTATGGACGGGGACTTTCCCTCTCCCTTCGGAATAAGGTCAGGATGGGGGAGATAGCCCCTCGCTCAGCAGGCTATCCAGACGTGCTCGCACTTTCTCTACCAGTGCCTGATCGCTACCGCGCCAATCGATGCAGCTTGCCAGCGTGGTGGAGGTTCTCGCCATAAAACGCAGTTCGCCGCCCGCCAGCTCGTAGAAGCGGCTTGCCATCCTGGTTCCCTCATCCACATCACCCGCCACCAGCAGCATGGCTTGTGCCAGCACGGCGCCCTGGTGATCCTGTCCCGGCGCCAGCCAGCGCTGGGCGGTACCGGTGATCTTGCGTCCCCCGATCACCAGATTGTACTGACCATCGCAAAAGGAGCCGGGCACGAAGTCATAGCTCCCCTCCAGGCCGTACTCTGCCAGCAAGGTCAGCAGCGGCGCCCCCAGCAGCCGGTAGTAGTGGGCGAGATCTGTGGTAGTGCGGGGCAGCAGCAGGGATAGGTTGAGGATCCCCGCCCCGTGGGGCACGGCGGTACCGCCACTGTCGCGCACATGTACCGGCCAGCCTTCATCTGCAAGTTGCTGGCAGGCGGCTTCGTAACGGGGGAGGCGGGTATCCTTGCGGGTGACAATCAGGCATTGGGGCGCCTGCCAGAGGTGAGCGCGGGGCTGGCCGTCATGGGCACAGTCGCGCAACCAGCACTGCTCTTGCGTCAGTATCTGTGCGGGTGAAGCGGTATCGGGGAGGGGAGAGAGCAGGGGATAGGGCATGGCGGCATCCTCAAAAAAGGCTGCCCAGCACACTACCCGTGGCGACAGGCAAGGTAAAGCCCCGCAAGTGCGGGGCTTGGGTTGGCTATCGGTGGACGATGTCTCAGGAGTGACGCGCTTCGCGCTTGGGCAGCAGCAGGTTGAGCACGATGGCGGTAATGCCACCGGTGGCTACGCCGTAGGAGAGTACGCTCTTGGCCAGCTCCGGCAGGTGTTGCAGCACTTCCGGCACCTGCGCGACTCCCAGCCCCATGGCCAGCGACACTGCCAGGATCATCAGGGCGCGGCGATCCAGCTCCTCGCGGGCAATGATGCGCACGCCTGCGGCGGCGATGGTGCCGAACATCACGATAGTGGCGCCCCCCAGCACGGGCTCGGGGATCTGCTGTACCAGGCTGGCGACCGCCGGGAACAGGCCGAGCAGCGCCAGCATGGCGGCGATAAAGAGCCCGACGTGACGGCTGGCGACGCCGGTCAGCTGAATGACGCCGTTATTCTGGGCGAAGGTGGACATGGGGAAGGTGGAGAAAACTGCCGCCAGCATGGAGTTGGCACCATCAGCCAGCACGCCGCCTTTGATCCGCTCCATATAGACAGGCCCTTCCAGTGGCTCGCCGGAGATATCCGAGGTGGCGGTCATGTCGCCGATCGCTTCGAGCGCCGTGACCACGAAGATGATGGCGAGTGGCACGAACAGTTGCCAGTCAAAGCCGAGGCCGTAGTGGAGCGGAATGGGCACCATCACCAGCGGGCCGTCGAAGGTGGGGGCGCTCACTTTGCCCAGCAACAGCGCCACGGCATAGCCCGCCAGCATGGCGATCATGATGGCGGAGAGGCGCAACCAGGGGTTGCGACTGCGTTGCAGCAACACGATCAGGCCGAGCACCAGCAGGGAGAGGAAGAGGTTGGTGTGACTGGCGAAGCTGCCATCAGAGAGGGCTGCATAGCCGCCGCCCATGCTGATCAGGCCCACTTTGATCAGGGTCAGGCCGATCAGCAACACCACTATGCCGGTGACCAGCGGGGTGATGATCCGTTTCACCAGATGGAGGAAGCGGCTCATCACCACTATGGTCAGTGCGGCAACCATCATGGTGCCGAACAATGTGCCCAACAGATCCTCGGTGGGCATGGCGGCCTGTTTGAGGGCGAGACCGGATGCGATGATGGGGCCGAGGAAGTTGAAGCTGGTGCCCTGTACCGAGAGCAGGCCGGAACCGATGGGGCCGAAGCGGCGGGTTTGAATGAAGGAGGCGATGCCGGACATGACCAGCGACATGGAAACGATATAACGGGTGTCGGCGGCAGGGAGGCCGAGGGCATTGGCGATAATCAGGGGCGGGGTAATGATGGCGACAAACATGGCGAGCATATGCTGCAGGGCGGCGAACAGCGTCTGGGGCAGAGGCGGGACATCCTCTATGCCATAGACCAGTTCGCTATGGGCTCGCCTGGGTGGATGTGCCTCTCGATTGGCGCGTGTGACAGCAGCCTGTTCCATAAGTACCTCGAATTGTGTGGGGAGGGGGAGAAAATTGGGCGCTATTGTAGTGATTGAAATGAGGCTGACCAGCGCTAATTATGCAAAAAAAGGTTTATTTTTTGATGGGTTGAAACGTTTGCGCGCTGAGATTATCATCTGTCGGTTTGTGTGATCGACCTCTCCTTTTTATTCTCCCCGCTAATGACATTTTTACCACTTTGTAGGTGTAGAATGAGCCCTCAGTATTCATCGTGGAGACTCTGGATGCTCAAGTTGTCAGAGTTCTGGAGTGCGAGGGTTCACTCCGAAGATTTTACTCGTACTCGCATGGGGTTTATGACGGTGCGGTTGCGCCTGCTGACCTGCTTGCTGATGCTTGGATTGCCCGCCTGGGCAGTGGTGGATTGGTTGACCTTGCCCGCCGTTCATTTCGAGCAGCTGTTCCAGGCCAGGATCTTCTGCACCCTTGCGCTCTCGCCACTTATTCCGCTCTCGTACCTCATCCACTTCAAGCGGGAGCGGATGAAGCTGGCCCTTGGCTACCTGATGGCCGTGATGATGCTCTTCTCCCTCTTCTGCCTGAACAGCTTTGGCGCCGGACAGGAGTTGCAGGCGGGTTATGCGGCCTTTCCCTATCTGCTGATCACCCTGTTTGCCATCTTCCCCATCCCCCTCTCCCTCGGCTTGCAACTGGCAGGCGTGGTACTGGTGACCATGCTGCTGGGCCACTGGCTGTTGGTGGGGCAGAGCATCTGGAGTCAGGCCACCCTGAATCAGGTGTGGGTGCTCGGCATGTTTACCATGGCCAGTTGCTGGGTGCAGTGCGGCCAACTCAACATGCTGCTGCGTCTCTATCGGGAATCGACCACCGATGAGCTGACCGGCATGATGAACCGCCGCTTGCTGATGAAGCAGCTGGAGCAGGCCAGAATCCGGCTGCAACTCAAGAAGAAGCCCTTTGCGGTGATGCTGCTGGATCTCGATCGCTTCAAGCGGATCAACGATATCTACGGCCATCTGGCGGGGGATGCGGTGCTCAAGGAGGTGGCGACCACCCTGGGGGAGCAGCTGGAGCCTGACATGGTGCTGGGGCGTTATGGCGGCGAAGAGTTTGCCATCCTGATGCACAACTGCGCAGATCCGGCGCTGGCGAGCAAAATGGCCGAGCGGCTGCGCATTGCTGTCGAGGCGCGTCTGGTGAAGAGCCCCACCTCGGACGAATTGCTGGAAGTGACGGTGAGTATCGGGATTGCCATGGCCCGTTCCGATGACACCATCGATATTCTGATCAACCGTGCCGACGAGTGTCTCTATCAGGCCAAGATGGCGGGACGCAACTGCGTGGTGGTCGAGGGGCTGAACCGCGCAAAAACAGATGCCGCCTGAGGGCGGCATCCTGTTGGCAATGTGCTGGTGAAATCAGGCCAGCTTGTACTTGCCGGAGAGCTGCTGGGCCAGCAGCTTGAACATGTTGAAGACTGCCATGGTCTTGCCGGTCGGGGTGCCGTCTTCGGCTAGGAAATACTCCCCCTTGAACACCAGAATATCCCCCTTCTGCTCCACCGAATCGGCGCGCATACCGTGGATGAAGTCTTCATGCTCTTTGATGATCTTGTTGGCCATCTCAAGCAGGGCCGTCTCGGTGATCAGCTCTTTCTGTGGTTGCATGCTCGTCTCCTTAAACGACTACTGGACAGGGAAACCGTGGATCCCTGTCTCTGATTGAAGAGGCGCCCAGCATACTGCAAACAGGGTTTTTCTGTCATTGATATGACCCCGATTTGTGGCTGTTTATCCGATCACCAGATTCTTCAACCAGCAGCGTTGGCGAATACGGCGCTGCACCAGCAGTACCTTGCTGAGCTCCTCCAGCAAGACCACCGCCACCACCCAGGAGAGGGGCCAGCCGAGCAGCGTGACCGCCACCCAGGCGAGCGGGATGCCGATGCACCACATGCCGACGATGTCGATAAAGATGCTGTAGTTCACATCACCGCCAGAACGCAGCACTCCGATGATCCCCACCATGTTGAACACCTTGAGCAGCATCCCGAGGCACATGATGCCGAGCACCTGTCCCGCTTCCGTCATCAGCTCGGGGGGCAGGTTGCCGACCCACTGCAGCAGGTTGGCTTGCAGCAGCCAGACGATGATCCCCACCAGTAGCGCGCCAATCGGTGCCAGCAGCAGGAACAGCTGGGAGTGCTGCCAGGCGACCTCGTACTCCTCGGCCCCGAGCCGGTGGCCGAGCAGGGTGGAGCAGGCCACCGCCAGTCCGAAGAAGAGGGAGATAAGGATGCTCTCCAGGGTGCCGAGGGTGGTCATGATGGCCAGCGAATCGGTGCCAAGATGGGCATAGAGAAAGCCGTAAATCAGCATGCCGAAGGCCCAGAGGCCGTCATGGAACAGCAGCGGCAGGGCGATCAGGGTAAAGCGCACCACCTCCTTGCGTTTGAAGGCGGCCAGCCAGTCTGGTGCACGCGGGATCAGGCGCGCCTCATAACGCTTTACGTAGAGCAGCAGCAGGGCTGTCTGCAGCAGCCGGGAAATGGTGGTGCCCCAGGCCGAGCCGGCCACCCCCATCGCCTCGAAGCCGAAGTGACCGAAGATGAGGGCGTAGTTGAGGATGACGTTGGCGATGATGGCGATAATGCCGATGCGGGTTGGCGCGGCGGCATTGCCGACCGAGCGCAGGGCTGATTCCAGCGGCACTACGATAGCGGTACAGAGGATGGTGGCGCCGGTGATCATCAAGAATTGATCCGCCAGTGCCCGCAGTGCCGGATCCTGACTGGCAAAGCCGAGTACACTGCCCGGTGATAACACATAGATGAAGGCAAAGGGCAGGGTGACCAGCAGGGCGCCCACTATTGCCAGCGCCAGGGAGCGGCGCACCCCGGCCATCTCCCCGCGCCCGAAGTATTGTGCTGCCAATACCGAGACCCCGCCCGCGAGGCCCGCTATCACCAGCAGATTGAAGAAGAAGACCCGGTTACCCAAGCCGACCGCCGCCACAGCCGTGGTGCCAAGCTGGCTCACCATCATGATATCGATGAGGCCGAGCAGGGAGAACATCATGGATTGCAGCGAGACAGGCAGGGCCAGCCGCCACAATCGGGTCATGAACTCGCGATCGGTGGTTTGTTTTAAAATCGCTTGCCAATAATTCATAGTTGTTAACCGGGTATGAGAAAAGCAAGGTTTGTCAGGGGTATGATAGGGGCTGGCGAGGCTCTTCTCACTGTGAGTAGCTCTCGATTTTCTTGTGTAAAACTATCCTGTTGAGGTGTTATGCCATTTGCCAGCGAGTGTCTGGAGATAGCGCCAGCCTGTGAAGAGCAGATGCTGGGACGTGAAGGGCTGCCCCTGCTCGGCGAGGCGGGGATCTTCCTGACCGGCCTCTCACGGGTGCGGGATCACTACCTCATCCGCCGCAATCGCCCCGAGTTTCACATCCTGATGGTGAGTCACGATGAGGGGGGCGCTCTGCTCACCGACGAGGGGGAGCAAGCCATTCCGGCCGGGTCACTGATTTTCCTGCCCGCCGCCGTGCCCGGTGGTCTCAAACTGATTGGCGAAAGTTGGCAGATCAGCTGGATTTTGCTCGATGACGTGCCGCGTTGGCAGCACCTGCATCGCCTTGGTCACCGTGTCTGGCAAGGGGATGGCGGCGATCAGCTCTACCATCTGCTCAGCCTGATGCAGGGGGAGGGGGTTCGCTCCCCGCTTCAACCCCAACTGCTCAGCCTTTTGCTGGCGCTGCTGGAGCGGACCCTGCAAGGGGAGGTGCGCGGCACCCCTGAACTCAGATTGCAGGCACTGTTTCGCCGGGTGGAGGCGCGCCTGGACGAACCCTGGAGTGTCGCCCTGCTGGCCCGGCAGATGGCCTGCTCCGTGCCCCATCTGCACCGGCTCTGTCAGCAAGCGTTCGGTATGGGGCCGATGGCGAGGGTGACCGAGCTCAGAATGAACAAGGCGCGCCAGCTGCTGCTCTATACCAACTGGCCACTTGGCGAGCTGGCGGCCCGGGTCGGTTACAGCGATGGGGCCAACTTTGCCAACCGCTTTCGTCGTCTGACTGGTCAGACCCCCGGCGCCTTTCGTCGACTGGGTCGCAAACCTTTTGCAACGGATGTGCAAACTCTTTGAAATTAATGAGACAAGCCCCTAGGATCGGCGGGTCCCTGCGTCTAGCTAACCGTTTAGGTACCAAGATCCATGTTTGAAGATAATAACCAGAAACGTCCTCTCTACATTCCCTACGCCGGTCCCGCCCTGCTGGAGACCCCCTTGCTCAACAAGGGCAGCGCCTTCACCAGCGAAGAGCGCAGCAACTTCAACCTCGAAGGTCTGTTGCCCCAGAATATCGAGACCATCGAAGAGCAGGCCGAGCGCGCCTATCGCCAGTTCATGGCGTTTGGCAACGACATGGACAAGCACATCTATCTGCGCAACATCCAGGATACCAACGAGACACTGTTCTACCGTCTGCTGCACAACCACCTGACCGAGATGCTGCCCATCATCTACACCCCGACGGTCGGCAAGGCGTGCGAAGAGTTCTCCAACATCTATCGCCGCGCCCGTGGCCTGTTTATCTCCTATCCGGACAAGGACAGGATCGATGACATGCTGCAAAACGCCACCAAGCAGAACGTCAAAGTGATCGTAGTGACCGATGGCGAGCGGATCCTGGGTCTGGGTGACCAGGGTATCGGCGGCATGGGCATTCCCATCGGCAAGCTCTCCCTCTACACCGCCTGTGGCGGCATCTCGCCCGCCTACTGCCTGCCGGTGGTGCTGGATGTCGGCACCAACAACCAGCAACTGCTCAATGACCCCTTCTATATGGGGTGGCGCAATCCGCGTATCTCGGGGGATGAGTATGCCGAGTTCGTCGATGCCTTCATTCAGGCGGTCAAGCGCCGTTGGCCCGACATCCTGCTGCAGTTCGAGGACTTCGCCCAGAACAACGCCATGCCACTGCTCAACCGCTACAAGAACGAGCTCTGCTGCTTCAACGACGACATTCAGGGCACTGCTGCCGTGACGCTGGGCAGCCTGATCGCCGCCTGCAAGGCCTCCGGCGCCAAGCTCTCCGAGAAGCGGGTTGCCTTCCTCGGCGCGGGCAGCGCCGGTTGCGGTATCGCCGAGCAGATCGTGGCGCAGATGAAGGCCGAAGGGCTGACTGATGCGCAGGCGCGCAGCAGGGTCTTTATGGTGGATCGCTTCGGTCTTATCACCGACAAGATCCCCAACCAGCTCGACTTCCAGCGCCGTCTCTCCCAACCGGTGGAGCGCATCGCTGACTGGCCGGTGGGGGACAATATCTCCCTGCTGGAGGTGATGGAGCACGGTCGCCCGGACATCCTGATCGGGGTCTCCGGTCAGCCGGGGCTGTTCACCGAAGAGGTGGTCAAGACCATGCACAAGCACTGTGCCCGTCCCATCATCTTCCCGCTCTCCAACCCCACCTCCCGGGTCGAGGCGACTCCTGCGGATTTGATCCGCTGGACCGACGGTCAGGCGCTGGTGGCCACCGGCAGTCCGTTTGCACCGGTGGAGCACAAGGGCAAGCGCTACGTCATCGCCCAGTGCAACAACTCCTTCATCTTCCCGGGGATCGGCCTTGGCGTCATCGCCTCCGGCGCCACCCGGGTGACCGACGCCATGCTGATGTCGGCCAGCCGCGCGCTGGCGGAGTGTTCGCCGCTGGTGAAAGGGGAGGAGGGTTCTCTGCTGCCGGATCTGGCGGATATCCATCAGGTCTCCCGCTACATCGCCAAGATGGTGGCCAAGACCGCCATGCTGCAGGGCAAAGCGGTGCAGACCCCGGACGAGGTGATCGATCAGGCCATCGACGCCAACTTCTGGCATCCGGAATATCGCCGCTACCGTCGCACCTCGTTCTGATTTCTGCGAGAAGATGCAAAGCAAAAGGGATGCCTCGGCATCCCTTTTTACTGCACGTCTGACATGGTTATCGCCTCAAGATCAACTACTCGCTGCCGCCCTGTACGCCGGTGACACGCACCTCTACCCGGCGATCCGGCCCAAGGCAGTCGATGAGCGCCGCCTTCGCCTTGATGGCATCACACTGGTTGCCGGTGACCGGATTACTCGCGCCATTGCCCTGGATGCTCACCTTGTCGGCAGGCAATCCTTTGCTGATCAGAAAGTCGGCAACAGTTTGGGCCCGAGCTTCTGACAACCTCTGATTGTTGGCATCCGAGCCGATGCGGTCGGTATACCCCATCACCACCGCACTGCCATCCTTGGGCTGCACGTCGACGATCTGCTGGTAGAGATCGTCCAGCGCACTCATCCCCTCCTGTTTGAGGTCCGCTTTGCCAAAGGCGAACAACACATCGGAACTGAGGTTGAAGGTCTGATCCACCACCTCCGGTTCGGCCGGTGGCGGGGGAACCACGACCGGGGCGGGCGTGGGGGCTGCTTCTTTGGGTTGGCTGCGGTTCGGGTGGATCACCAGCTCCAGCGTGGCGGTGCTGATGTCGCTGACCCAGCGCTGGGTGCCGCTGTTGGCTTTGCCGTTATCCGGATCATCGCCAACGCGCACTATGTAGCGGTAGCGTGCCTGCAGATCGACCCAGTCATGGAGCCGGGCCGTCACTCCCAGACCCGCCAGCGGCGCCAGGTTGTCGTCCCCGCCATTGACCGATTCGACGTGATAGATATAGCCACCACCCTCGGCAAAGAGCGAGAACATCTCGCTGAGCGGCAGGCGGCCAATGACTGACAGCGTGGCTCCCTTGCTGTTGAAGTCATGGCCGCTGATATCCCAGTCACCGGTGGAGAGATAGCCAATCTCGGCCCCCAGATTTTCCGTGAAGTTGTAGCCGCCAAACAGGGAGAGCGCAGTCGCATCCTTGCCGACATCCTGACTGAAATCATTCAGATTGTGGGCAATGGCCCAGCCACCGCCAACCCCGGCGTACCAGTCGTGAACCGGTTCCGCTTGTGCGCCTGTGCTCGCCAATGCCAGTGCAATCCACACAGGTTTTACTCTTATGTTCATCGCGTATCCTCGTCGATGTTTGGTGTAGTGGGGTTGCCTGCTGGTCAAACCCCACACTTATGTATAGGTGACGGGCTGTTTTTAACCACCAAAGAGGTATGGGGGGCGACACGCCGTGAACTAGGGCGCGAGACGGGAAGAGGAAGGGGGCAAAAGAGGGTTCCAGGTGGGTGAAATAAGCGGCAAGAAAAAGGAGGCCAGGTGGCCTCCTTGTTATGTCGGACTGCAGGATTACTGTTGTACTTGCTGCACGCCGGTGACGCGTACTTCTACACGGCGATCCGGTGCCAGGCAGGAGATCAGCTGAGCCTTGCCCTTGACGCTGTTGCACTGGGTACCGGTGACCGGATTGGCTTCACCGCGACCTTCGATGGCAACTTTGCCAGCCGGCAGACCTTTGCCAACCAGGAAGTCGGCTACGGTACGAGCACGCGCTTCGGATAGTTTCAGGTTGTAGGCGTCAGAGCCGATACGGTCGGTGTAACCGACGACCACGGCGCTGCCATCTTTCGGCTGAACATCAACGATCTGCTGATACAGCGTATTCAGCGCTGCGACACCTTCTGGCTTGAGGGTGGATTTGCCAAAGGCAAACAGCACGTCAGAGCTCAGGGCGAAGTTCTTGTCGACCAGTACCGGCTCGGGAACCGGCTCAGGCGCAGGGGCGGCAACCGGGGCAACATAAGAGGTGCGATTCGGGTGCATCACCAGCTCCAGGGTCGCGACGCTCATGTCGCTCTCCCAGGTTTTCTGCTCGTCACCCAGATTCCACAGATAGCGGTAGCGTGCCTGCACATCGATAAGGTCGGAGAGCTTGGCAGTCAGACCCAGACCCGCCAGCGGCGCAGTGCCGTTGTCGCTGTTGCCATTACCGTTGACATGATTGAAGTAGGCACCACCTTCAGCAAACACCGAGAAGATGTCGCCCAGCGGCAGGCGGGCGATACCGGAGAGGGTGGCTCCCTGGGTTTTGAAATCGGCACCGTCAACACCCGCTTTACCGGCGTAGAGATAGCCCAGTTCCGCTGCGTAGTAGTCGTTGAAGTTGTAACCGCCGAACAGGCTCAGCGCGGTGGCGTCTTTGTCTGTATCCAGACCTTGTACATCGTCAAGGTTGTGAGCATATGCCCAACCTGCACCAACACCGGTGTACCAGTCATCGGCAGCCTGAGCTGTGGTGCCTGCGGCGGCGAGCGCCAGTGCAATCAGGGTAGGAGCCATTTTGAGTTTCATCGGTTTATCCTCGTTGTGTTAGCCCATGTCGGGCAATGCACTTGTTTTTATTGCTGCGAAAAATCGCCAGCAAAGTGGATAGCGAAGGCTTTGGACTCTCATGATGCATTGGCGTCATGGACAACAGACCGGACAAGAAGCGCTTTTTAGTGCTTATCCAATACCTTACAGGCGCAACTACTTTATGCTTTCGAGACGGGGCAGGCAAGGGCAGGGAGGCGGGAATGAGGGATGCAAGCGAGAACGAGACAAACAAAAAGGGATGCCGCAGCATCCCTTTTTTTCGCACTATCTGAACGAGGTCAGATTATTGCTGAACTTCTTGTACGCCAGATACGCGAACTTCTACGCGACGATCCGGAGCCAGGCAGGAGATCAGTTGAGCTTTAGCGGTTACGCCGTTGCACTTGGTGCCGGTAACCGGGTTGGCTTCGCCACGACCTTCGATGGCAACTTTGCTGGCAGCCATACCTTTGCTCACCAGGAAGTTGGCAACGGTACGGGCACGGGCTTCAGACAGCTTCTGGTTGTAAGCGTCGGAACCGATACGGTCGGTGTAACCAACAACAACAGCGTTGCCATCTTTCGGCTGGAACTCAACGATTTGCTGATACAGACCGTTCAGGGCTGCAACGCCTTCCGGCTTCAGGGTGTCTTTGCCGAAGGCAAACAGCACGTCTGAGTTCAGGGCGAAGTTCTTCTCTACCACTTGCGGAGCAGGAGCCGGCGCTTCTTCAACTACCGGAGCAGCTACCGGAGCTACGTAGGAAGTACGGAACGGGTGGTATACCGCTTCCAGAGTAGCGATGCTCTGGTTGGCTTTGTAACGCTCACCGTTGGCGTGCAGGTCAGCCACGTCCCACATGTAGCGGTAGCGAGCTTGCAGATCCAGCGCGTCATTTACCTTGTAAGTCACACCAGCACCGGCCAGCGGGGAAACTTTAGTGTCGCTGGTGCCCAGACCATCGGTGTGACCCCAGTAGGCGCCGCCTTCAGCGAACAGGGAGAAGTCGTTGCCAACCGGCATACGGGCGATACCGGACAGGGTGGCACCCTGGCTCTCGTAACGGTTGCCGTCGGTGTTGCCACGACCGGTGTACTGGTAGCCCAGTTCGGTACCGAAGTTCTCGGTGAAGTTGTAACCCATGAAGGCGTTGGCAGCAGCCGCGTCTTCCTGGCCTACATTGGTGCTTTCCAGCTTGTTCAGGCCGTTGAAGTGAGTAGCACCGACACCGGCACCGAAGTAGATGTCGTCAGCAGCGTGAGCAGCGGTAGCACCCAGAGCAGCCATGGCGATGGCGATCATGGAAGGAGCCATTTTCATCATAAAAAAATCCTCGTTGAGATCGCACGTTATTCACGTGCTTCACACTTTGTAATTTATGTAAGCTGCAGGCTCCGCCGTACGGCTGGCGTCGAGTCTGGCAGATGACCCGGTATAACCGGGTTGCACACTCTCCTGGTGTGTCGAGTGCGCTGGCATGGCACGCAATGCGTGAGAAACCACTGCCAGGCAACTGATGTCATTCCGATGACGAGGCGCACTCTATGCCGATTTTAAAACATGATCAAGCTCACAAATGAGCCTTGTGGCAAATTGTGTCGTGCTCTTAACTGGCTGTTTATTTTGATTAATTAGTGATCCAGATAGGCCCTGTGCAGTTTCTTCTCCAGCTTCATATAAGCCTGAACCCAGTCGCTATGCGGGCTGGCAGGATTCGCTCTGGCGGCAAAGACCGAGAGGTAATCAGCCTGGGTTGCGCTCTGCAGCAGGGGGGTAAATGTCATCAAGAAATGTCGGGCCAGATAGGGGTCAAGGGGCCAGATGTTGAGGATGGCGCGCGCCACAGGCTGAACCGCAGCTGAACAGATGAAATGACGGTGTCCCGCCTCCAGCCAGTCGGCCATCTCGCACATGCCCGATTCGGGCACCAGACCACCATCACCTTGAGTGGTTGCCAGAGCAATCGCCTGACCATTTACCGTGACGAGCTGCTCATTGTTATGCAGGGTGCCGTCGTGGCTGCGCAAGGCCAGGTCCGGGCATGACTGTTCAAGAAACAGGCTGCAGCTCTCCGGCAGGGCGGCCAGCAGTTCGCTGGCGTGGCTGGACATCAAGGCCGGAAGCCAGAATGCTTCGGCGCGATATTGTTCACCCTGCAGGCGCTGTTGTGCCAGTTCTTCTGTGCTGGATACGGGGTGCAGGCGAGAGATAATGCCGGGAAACGCCATACTTATTCCTCTTAATGGGTATCCGGCGGATTATACGAGTTATTGGGGGGGCACAATAAAGGTTTCTTTTCGAGACTGTTTACCTGAGGCGGCTGAGCGATTACCATCCCCCCTTGAAGGCAAGGGTTGTCGCCGAAAGGCGCTCATAAGATAGAGGCTCGACCATAACGAGTCCGAACAAAACTGATACACTTGACTACGAGTCGTCGCGAAAAATAAAAGGCGGAGTAAATCCGCCAAACGGAGTATGGAACATTATGAATTCAAATATCGTCACTGTTGGCAAGAAGATCCGTCAGATCCGTGAAGCGGTCGGTTTGAGCCGTCCGAAGTTTGCAGATTTGCTGGGTGTTCCTCCCACCACGCTGAAAAACTACGAGCTGGGTTACCGTGAAGTTGGGGGCGCCTTCCTGGTTGCCCTGGCGCACCACCCGGATCTGCACAAGTTCACCCTCTGGCTGCTGGCAGACAAGAAAGTCGCCGAAATCGGCCAGATTGGCCCGGATGACCTCGCCAAGGCGTGATCATCGATGTGAATAGAAATGCCGCCTTCGGGCGGTATTTTTTTTGGGTTGCCGATCGATATTTTGATCTAACACGCTTTGAATTATCCATGCAGGCCAACGAGAATAAGCGGCCCCGAAAAGTGGGCCCCTGGTGGTATCTGGCCACCCGAACACTATTACATTCAGGATGATATGAGCAATCGTATGGAGTATGGGTATGAGCAGTAATGAGTTGGATAAACGCTATGGCCTGATGACTGCCATTGCGATGGTGGTCGGCGTGGTGATCGGCTCCGGTGTCTTCTTCAAGGCCGATGATGTACTGCGTCTGACTGGCGGTAATCTGGCCATTGCGCTGCTGGCATGGGCGCTGGGGGCATTTTCGATGATCTTCGGCGCGCTGGTGTTTGCCGAGTTTGCCCAGCGGATCGAAAAGTCCAACGGTATCGTCGATTATGCCGAAGCGGCATACGGCAAAATGTTTGGTTATCTGGTGGGGTGGTTCAAAGGCGTACTCTATTACGCCCCTCTTTCCGCCATCCTTGCCTGGGTCGCCGCTCTGTACACCATGATCTTGCTCGGCAGTGATAATCCGACCAACTCTGGTGCGACCTGGATACTGGCGGCTGTCTATATGACGGTCACCTATCTGATCAACTTCTATACCCCGGTCCTGGCGGGCAAGCTGCAAGTGGGTTCTACCCTGATCAAGTTGATCCCGCTGATCCTGGTTGCCATTGTGGGCACCATTTCAGGCTTGCTCAATGGTGTCACCGTGACCAACTTTGTGCAGGCAATGGATGGGATAGGAAGCACCGGAGGCACTCTGGCCACGGCAGTGGTTGCCACCGCCTTCGCTTATGAAGGGTGGATCGCCGCCGTGACCATCAACAGTGAAATTCGCGATTCCAAGAAGAATCTGCCCAGAGCGCTGGTGATTGGCACCCTGATAGTCTTTGTGGTCTATGTCACCTATTTTCTGGGGATCGCCAGCGTCTTGCCGACGGACGAGATAGTGGCGCAAGGGGATAACGCGGTAAATCTCGCGACAACCAGCCTGTTTGGCGGGACTGCCTCGACCATTTTGACCGTGTTCGTGATTATCTCCTGCCTCGGCACCCTCAATGGTCTGGTGTTGGCGACCATGCGCATTCCCTACTCCCTGGCGATCCGCAATCAGGGGCCGGCCCCCAAGTGGATGAGCCGTATCGAACCGCATCACCACATGCCAATCAACTCGGCCCTCGCGGCAGCGTTGTTGTCGGTGATTTACTCAGTGCTGTGGTACTGCAGCATCAACGAGACATTCGGTCGTTACATCGCTCTGGACGAGATGCCGATCGTGCTGATTTATGGCCTCTATCTGTTCCTCTATGTCTGGTACATGCGCACCTTTACCGAGTTGGGCTGGATAAAGCGGTTTGTGATCCCGACCTGCGCCACCCTGGGCGCGCTCATCATTCTGTATGGCGGTATCACCAATCCCAGTCTGGGACTCTATCTGCTGGTCTCTGTGGGGGTGATTCTGCTCGGGTTGCTCTTCTACCGTAAGGAGTGACCGGGTAAGTGAGTTGAAAAAAAAGCGCCGAATGGCGCTTTTTTCATGTGTAAACCACAGCATGTCGACAACTAACTGCCCAGCAACCCGAGGCGGCCCAGTTCATCCTTGAGCTGATCGAGGTTGCGCTCGACACAGGCTTCCCCCTCGTTGATGGCATCGCTGGCGCGATGAAAATCCATGATGGAGAAGCTGCCAAGGCGCGGGCAGAGCTGGATCTCCGGCGGGTCACCGGCCATCCGGGCGCGGGTGATCCGCTCCTGCATGATGTTGATGGAGCCACTCATCACGCTCCACAGACCCGGGGTGGCTGGCGCGGACTCACCGCGATTGAGCCACTGGCTGAGCAGGCCGCCGCTGCCGGGTTGATCCGGCTCATCGGTCCAGGGTTGGTGCATATCGGTGTTGAGGTTGACCGCAATCACCACCTCGGCCCCCATGGCGCGGGCCAGCGAGATGGGCACCGGATTGACCACGGCGCCATCGACCAGCCAGCGGTCGTTGATCCGGGTCGGGGTGAGGATCCCCGGCATGCCGCAGGAGGCGCGCACCGACTGGCGCAGCGGGCCCTGTTGCAGCCAGATCTCGCGGCCGGTATCGAGTTCGGTGGCGATGCAGGCGAAGGGGATGGGCAGATTCTCGAGATCGGGGTCCCCCAGATGGCTGGCGGCAAGGCCAAATACCTTTTCGCCGCGAAACAGACCGCCGGAGAGGGCCGGGTCGAGCAGGCTGACCACCTGCAGGCGGGTAAAGCCGCGCACCCAGGTTTCCAGTCGATCCAGTTCTCCGGCGGCATAGGCGGCACCGACAAAGCTGCCGATGGAGCAGCCAGCGATCAAATCCGGTTTGATGCCGAGACGTTCAAGGGCGCGGATGACGCCGATATGGGCCCATCCTCTGGCGGCGCCGCTCCCGAGAGCGAGCCCTACGCGGGGTTTACGTGGCACGACAGTCCTCCAAAAAAGGGGTTGAGGGCTCAGCTTACTCCGAGAGTCAGGAGGCGTCACCCTGCCATCTTTCGCTGCGGTTGCGACCGTTGGCCTTGGCCTGATAGAGCGCCACATCGGCGCGGCGCACCGCTTCGTGCAGGGGAAGGTTCTCCTGGTGGGGCAGATAGCCGAGGCTGATGGTGACCTCCAGCCCGGGCTCGATGGCGGCCCAGTCGTGATCCGCCACCGCCTTTCTCAGCCGCTCCGCCAGCTCGCCGAGCTGCGTTGCATCAGCGCGGCCAATCAGCAGCAGAAACTCTTCGCCCCCCCAGCGGATCAGGCGATCAGTGGGCCTAATCTGCTGCTGGCAGAGCTGCACCAGCCGGATCAGCACGATATCGCCGACGGCATGGCCGAAGTTGTCATTGACCCGTTTGAAGTGATCCGCATCGAACATCAGGATCCCCGCTTGCAGCCGGGCCAGATCGCCCGCCTGCTCCAGCAGCACCAGATAGTGGCGGTTGAAGGCGCCGGTGAGGGCATCGTGGCAGGAGAGATAATTGAGCCGCTGGTTGAGGCGATGGGACCTCAGGTTGGAGAGGGCGGCCAGCAGCATAAAGAGGATGGCGAGCAGGGTCGGCGTGGACTGGCAGAGCATGGCCCACACCAGCGGCAGCAGGGTGACGTTGTGCACCAGTCGCAACGGGGTATCTGGGATTGCCATGGTCAGCTGCAATGCCCCTTGTTGCCACTGGTATTCGTCGGTCGGCTCGGGGTCTTGCGGCACTACGGGCTGGAGTGCGCTGCTGGCCAGCACCTGATGGTACTGATTGAGCAGCAGATACTCACCCAGCGCCGGCGCCAGCTGATTGAGCTGCGATTGCAAGCGTGAGAGCAGGATGTCCATGCTGATCATCCCTACCAGCGAGCCGTCCTTGTAGAGAGGCTGGGACATGGTGACCATGGTGCCCAGTCCGGCAAAATCTTCGTAGGGGCGGGAGAGAATGGTGTCCCGGCTGGGGTTGGGTGACATCAGCGCATCCTGCCAGTAGTGCTTGTCATAGATGCTGCGGGCAAAACGAAACTGGCTGGAGGGGATCCAGGGATAGAGGTAGATAAAGTTGTCCACCCCGGTGAAGTAGGCCCAGGCGATCTCGCTGCCCAGGCGCTGACTGGCGGTGGCCAGCAAGGGGGAGAGGCTCAGGGCCAAATGAAGTTGCGCCTCCCGCGCACTGCCGGGGGGCGGCAGCGGGCCGTCACCGGTGAGGTTGCCCGCCAGTCCGGCTGGCAAATCACCGGGGAGTTTGTCGAGGGCCAGCCCCTCTGGCAGCGCCTCGATATGGCCATAGAGCTGGCGGGTGAGCACCGACTGGGGGTCGCTGCGCAGTCGCTCTTCGGCCTGCCCGCGCATCGCTTCCAGAAACACTTCGGTCTGCTTGAACCGATCTCGCAGGTAGATGGCGCTGTTGAGGGTATCGCTCTGGTAGAGGCGTTCTATCTGTTTCAGGCTTTGCCGCAAGGTCAGACCAATCAGCAGGATGACCACGGCGAACAGGAGCCAGGTCAGGCGTGTGAGAAAGCGGTGGTCAGACATTTTGGGCATAGGCAGTCAGTCGGGTTGCGAAGGAAATTGTCGTTAGTGTATGCGATGTGGCGTGAAAACAAACGGCGCGACCTGAAACAGAGTGAGCTTATCCCGCTCTTGTTACGTTTTGTCACATTTATACATAGTCACGGCATAGTCTGGGGCTAAAATGGCCCCAATCTGGATTTACCCTCTCACTCTTCATGGATTGTTCGATGAAAATGCGTATCTGGCTCGGCTTGGGCCTTCTTCTAATCGTGGTTGCCGGCGTCTGGGCGCTGCGTCACAGCGAACCCGCCGCCAAAGCACCGACCAGACAGGTCAATATCCGCACTCAAACCGTCAAACAGAGTCTGGCCGAGCCGACTCTCAAGCTGGTGGGCAAGCTGGCGGCCAATCGTTCCGTCATCATCAGCCCCGAAGTGACCGGCCGCATCGTCAAGATTGCGGTGCAATCAGGCCAGAGCGTGGCGAAGGGGGAGACCCTGATCGCGCTGGATGCGGGCAAGCAGCAGGCGGAGCTGGCCGAGCAGAGCGCCAGTCTGCGCGACGAGAACCGCAAGCTGAGTGATATGCGCAAGCTGGTGGCCCGTGGCGCCGTGACCCAATCCGAGCTGGAGGGGCAGGAGGCCATCGTGGCCCAGGTGCAGGCACGCCTTGATGCCGCCCGTTACGAGCTCTCCCTGCGTACCCTGCAGGCGCCCTTTGCCGGTACCGTGAGTCTGATTGACTTGAGTGAAGGGGCGCTGGTCAACAGCGGCGACACCCTGTTGCATCTGGATGAACTGGACAAACTGCGCCTCGATCTGGCGGTGCCGGAGCGCTACCTCGCCCTGCTGCGCCCCGGCATGGCGGTGACCGCCACCAGTACCGCCTGGCCGGATCAGCAATTCAACGGCACCCTGACCACCCTCGACAGCCGCATTTCCAACGATACCCAGAACATCAAGGCGCGGGTGATGATCCCCAATGGCAACGGTCAGTTGCGCCCGGGCATGCTGCTCAATGTGGAGCTGGCACTGCCTGCCCAGCAGCTTACCCTGATCCCCGCCCAGTCGGTGGAGTATGCCGGTGAGCAGCGCTTTGTTTACCGTCTCGAGGCCGATGGCCGGGTCAAGCGGGTGCCAGTGGTGCTCGGCGAAACCGAAGGGGAGACCGTCTGGGTCACCGAGGGGCTCAAGGTCGGCGATCGCATCGTGGTCGAGGGGCTGGTCAATCTGCGTGATGGGGTGCAGGTGCGTGATCTGGCCGAGGTGAACGGCTGATGTGGCTCTCCGATATCTCAGTTCGCCGCCCGCTGGTGGCGGTGGTGCTCAGTGCCCTGCTCACCGTGTTTGGTCTGGTCGCCTTCAGCAAATTGACGGTGCGGGAGATGCCGGACGTGCAGATCCCCTCGGTCTCCATCACCACCACCTATGAGGGGGCGGCCCCCTCGGTGATGGAGAGTCAGGTCACCAAGCCCATCGAGGATCAGCTTTCCGGCATCAGCGGCATCAAGAACATCAACTCCATGACTCGCAAGGGGCGCTCGATGATCACCGTCGAGTTCAAGCTCGGCTGGAACATGGTGGAGGGGATCTCCGATGTGCGCGATGCCCTCTCCCGCGCGCGGCCACGGCTGCCCGATGATGTGGACGAGCCGTTGGTGACCAAGGACAGTGGCAACGGCGATGTGGCGATCTGGCTCAACTTCAGCAGCAGCCAGATGGATCGCACCGCCATGACCGACTACGCCAACCGGGTGCTGGTTGACCCCCTGAGTCTGGTGGACGGCGTGAGCGAAGTGGCGCTCTCCGGCGATCTCACCCAGGTGATGTATGTGCGGCTGCGCCCGGCCGACATGGCGGCCCGTGGCATCACGGTGAGCGATGTGGAAGAGGCCCTCAAGCGGGAGAATATCGAGCTGCCGGGCGGCGAGATCCGCAACAACTCCATGACCATGGCGGTGCAGATCGCCCGTCTCTATCACACAGCGGAAGATTTCCAACAACTGCAAGTCACCACCGCCGCCAACGGCCAGAGCGTCTATCTGGCCGATATCGCCGATGTGGAGGTGGGGGCCAAGAACGAAGACAGCGCCTACCAGCGCAACGGCAAAGAGAGTCTGGGTATCGGCATCGTCGCCCAGTCCACCGCCAACCCGCTGGCGGTGGCGCAGGGGATCGAGAAGAAACTCGGCGAGATGCAGCGCTTCCTGCCGGAGGGGGCCAAGCTCGAGGTGGATTACGACTCCACCATCTTTATCAAGCAGGCCATCGACGAGGTGTACGAGACCCTGGCCATCTGCGCCGTGCTGGTGGTGGCGGTGCTCTATCTGTTCCTCGGGCAGGGGCGCACCACGCTCATTCCGGCCATCACGGTGCCGGTGTCGCTCATCTCCGCCTTTATCGGCGCCTGGTATTTCGGCTTTTCCATCAACCTCATCACCCTGCTGGCGCTGATCCTCGCCATCGGCCTGGTGGTGGATGATGCCATCGTGGTGGTGGAGAACATCCACCACCATCTGCAGCGGGGTGAACCGCCGCTGCTGGCCGCCTGGCACGGCACCCGCGAGGTGGGCTTTGCGGTCATCGCCACCACCGCCGTGCTGGTGATGGTGTTCGTCCCCATCGCCTTTATGGATGGCATGGTGGGGCGGCTCTTTACCGAGTTTGCGATATTGCTATCGCTGGCGGTGCTCTGCTCCTCGCTGGTGGCGCTGACCCTGACCCCGGCCATGGGCTCCTGGCTGATGCGCCCGCTTGATAAACCGAACCGGCTCACCGCCGGGCTCGATCGCGGGCTCGGCTGGCTGGAGGGGCACTATCGCCACCTGCTGGCGTGGGTGCTGCATCGCTCCCGCTGGACGCCGCTGGTGCTGCTGCTCTGTCTGGGCGGTATCGGTGCCCTCTTTACCCAACTGCCGACCAGCCTCACCCCGACCGAGGATCGCGGCGTCATCTATGTCTTCGTCAAGGGGGCAGAGGGGACCAGCATCGAGCGGATGAAGCGCAACATGCAGCAGGTGGAGTCCGCCATCATGCCGATGCTGGGCAAAGGGGTGGTGCAGGCGCTGAGCTTCAGTACCCCTGCCTTTGGCCGTGGCGGCGATCAGACCGGTATGGTGATCATCCAGCTCACCGACTGGGCCGAGCGCGACGTCACCGCCACCGAGTTCTCCCGCTCGCTGGGTGCCAAGCTCTCCGGCATTCCCGATGTGATGATCCGCACCTTCCAGCCCGGTTTCCGCGGTGGCTCCACCGCACCGGTGCAGTTCGTGCTGCAGGGTAACGACTATGCCGAGCTCTACCAGCAAGGGTTGGCGCTGCAACAGGCGGCGCAGGGCAGCGGCCTGATGCTGAGCCCGGATCTCGACTACGCCGAGAAGACCCCCGAGCTGCAGGTGACCATCAATCGCGACAGCGCCAGCCAGCTTGGCATTCCGGTCTCCACCGTGGCCAACAGCTTGCAGACCCTGTTGGGCGGGGCGAGCAAGACCACCTATGTGGACAGGGGTGAGGAGTATGACGTCTACCTGCGCGGCAACCAGACCGAGTTCAACGGCATCTCGGATCTCGGTCGAATCTACCTGAAGGCCGCCAACGGCGAGATGGTCAGTCTCTCGACCCTGGCGACCGTCAAGCAGGTGGCGACTGCCAACCGACTCAACCACTACCAGCGGCAAAAGGCGATTACCCTGACCGCCGATGTGCACCCGGATCACACCCTGGGTGAGGCCCTCGATTTCCTCGATGGCTGGGCCAACGCCAACCTGCCCACCGGCATGACGGTGGATTACGCCGGTGATTCCAAGGATTACCGCGACAATCAGGGGGAGATGGTGCTGGTCTTTGGCCTCGCCCTGCTGGTGGTCTATCTGGTGCTGGTGGCCCAGTTCGAGAGCACCCTGACCCCGGCGGTGGTGATGGTGACGGTGCCGCTCGGCATCTTCGGCGGCCTGCTTGGCCTCTGGCTGACAGGGCAGGAGATGAGCATCTACAGCCAGATCGGCATGATCATGCTGATTGGCATGGTGACCAAGAACGGCATCCTCATCGTCGAGTTCATCAACCAGCTGCGCCAGCGCGGGGAAGGGTTCGAGGAGGCGATCATCGCAGGCTCGGTGCGCCGCTTGCGCCCTATCCTGATGACCTCGCTCACCGCCATTATCGGCGCGGTACCGCTGATGCTCTCCATGGGGGCCGGCTACGAGAGCCGGATGGCGGTGGGTACTGTGGTCTTCTTCGGACTGTCGCTGGCAACCCTGGTTACCCTGCTGGTGGTGCCCGCCATCTACCATCTGATCGCCCGTCACGCTGGCATGACAGGGGCGCGGGATCAACAGGTAGACGAAGCGCTGGCCGCCAAGGGGGCAGGGGAGTCGCACCCTCCGGCGCCCTGATCAGCACTTTGGCCTCAATCCTGGCCTGAACCCTGACCTGCGCGCTCAAGCGGGGCCGGTTATCAGCCTCCATCATCACAAGGGCGCCTGCGGGCGCCCTTGCTATTGCGGGCAGCGGCTTATTCCGCGGGATCTATAGGGACAAAAAGCCATCGCCCCCCTTGGCCGCAATCGGTATAATGCGCGACCCGAATTGTTCCAGGTGGTTAAAATGCAGCCGGTTACCAACCTTTTCTCCTATCCCCGCTATTGGGCCGAGTGCTACGGCACGGCGCCCTTCCTGCCCATGTCCCGCAAAGAGATGGACAAGCTCGGTTGGGACAGCTGCGACGTCATTCTGGTGACGGGGGATGCCTATGTGGATCACCCGAGCTTCGGTATGGCGGTCATCGGCCGGATGCTCGAAGCGCAGGGTTTTCGGGTCGGCATCATCGCCCAGCCGGACTGGTCATCGAAGGATGACTTTATGCGTCTGGGCAAACCGAACCTCTTCTTCGGGGTGACCGCGGGCAACATGGACTCCATGATCAACCGCTACACCTCCGACAAAAAGCTGCGCCACGACGACGCCTACACCCCGGGGGATGTGGGCGGCAAGCGGCCGGATCGCGCGACTCTGGTCTATACCCAGCGCTGTAAAGAAGCCTTCAAAGAGGTGCCGGTGGTCATCGGTGGCATCGAGGCATCCCTGCGCCGCATCGCCCACTACGACTACTGGTCCGAGACCATCCGCCGCTCCATCCTGCTCGATGCCAAGGCCGATATCCTCATCTACGGCAACGCCGAGCGGCCGCTGGTGGAAGTCGCCCACCGCATCGCGGCGGGGGAGACCATCGAGACCATGCAGGATATTCGCGGCACTGCCGTCATCCGCAAGGAGCCGCTGCCGGGCTGGAAAGGGGTGGATTCGAGCAAGCTCGACCAGATTGGCCGCATCGATCCCATCATGAACCCCTATATGGAAGGGGCCCCATGCTCTGACGATGCCACCGACGCGGCACCTGCCGCGCAGGAAGCCCAGCCCGTGCTGGTGCAGCCGGCCAAACCCAAGCCGTGGGAAAAAACCTATGTGAAGCTGCCGGCGTTCGAGCGGGTGAAAGAGGACAAGGTGCTCTACGCCCACGCCTCGCGCATTCTGCACCACGAGACTAACCCCGGCTGTGCCCGCGCCCTGTCGCAGGCTCACGGCGATCGCATCGTCTGGGTCAACCCGCCCGCCTTCCCGCTGGAAACCGAGGAGATGGACGGCGTATTCGGCCTGCCCTACCAGCGGGTGCCGCACCCGGCCTATGGCAACGAGAAGATCCCGGCCTTCGAGATGATCAAGACCTCGGTCAATATCATGCGCGGCTGCTTTGGCGGCTGCTCCTTCTGCTCCATCACCGAGCACGAAGGGCGCATCATCCAGAGCCGCTCGGAAGAGTCGATCCTCAAGGAAATCGAAGATATCCGCGACAAGGTGCCGGGCTTTACCGGCGTCATCTCGGATCTCGGCGGCCCTACCGCCAACATGTACAAGCTGCGCTGCAAGAGCCCCAAGGCCGAGCAGACCTGCCGTCGCGCCTCCTGTGTCTGGCCCACCATCTGCCCGCACATGGACACCGACCACAGCCCGACCATCAACCTCTATCGCAAGGCGCGCGACCTCAAGGGGATCAAGAAGATCCTCATCGCCTCCGGCGTGCGTTACGACATCGCGGTGGAAGATCCCCGCTATATCAAGGAGCTGGCCAAGTACCACGTCGGCGGCTACCTCAAGATCGCACCGGAACACACCGAGGAGGGGCCGCTCTCCAAGATGATGAAGCCGGGCATGGGCAGCTACTACCAGTTCAAGGAGCTGTTCGACAAATACTCCAAAGAGGCGGGTAAGCAGCAGTACCTGATCCCCTACTTTATCTCCGCCCACCCGGGCACCACCGATGAAGACATGATCAATCTGGCGCTCTGGGTCAAAGAGAACCGCTTCAAGCTCGATCAGGTGCAGAACTTCTATCCGTCGCCGCTCGCCAACGCCACCACCATGTATTACACGGAGAAAAACCCGTTAAACAAGGTGAGCCGCACCGGTGGCGATGTGTTTGTTGCCAAGGGCGAGCGCCGTCGCCGCCTGCACAAGGCGCTGCTGCGCTACCACGACCCCGCTGGCTGGCCGATGATCCGCGAAGCCCTGCTCGCCATGGGCAAGGGCCACCTGATTGGCAACGGTCCCGGCTGTCTGGTGCCGGCGGAAGGTCGCAACGAGCGCGCCGCCAGCGGCAAGGGGCTGAAACCGGCCCTGACCCGTCACAGCAACATCAGTCACCAGCGTGGCAATGGCACAGGCAACAAGCCGACCGGCGGCAAGCCGGTGGGTTCCCAGTTGCAGAAAGGGGCGGCTAACGGCAAACCGGCCGTACAGGGTGAAGGCAAGAGTGCGGGCCAGAATGCAGGTAAAAGCAAACCTGCCGGAAAACCCGCCCATAAGGGTAAAACCCCGACCCGCGCAGGATCTGCCAAGCCGGGGGCCAAACCCGCCACTCAGGGCGGCAAGCCTGCGGCTAAAGGCAATGGTGCCAAGCGACCGGCTCGGTGAGTTTCCTGATTGAAAAGTGATAGAAATAAAAAAGGCGACCGGATGGTCGCCTTTTTATTTTTAGAAAATTTTTATTAAAGGATATATCTATATATAAAAATGCGGTTATGCCATTTTATGGCTAGGCTGCTTTTTTATGTAGTTCCTCGTCATCTGCATTTTTTTGTTCATCACTTATATATTCTAAAGTGACAACATCTTTTCCGAGATCTTTTTCCATATGCTGGCGAAGCATAGCTAGCTTTAGTTTGGTTCTCAGTTTAACCACATCTTCTTTACTTAGCTCACAGTCTAATGTGGATGCATCAATAACTTCACGAGCAACGATTGATAGCCTTAAAAAGGCTAAGCGTTGCTCGTGAATAATCATAATTTGATTGAGGCATCGCCGTACGCCTTCTGCAACGAAAGTCACTATACCAATAACAGACAACATGAATGGTATGCGGCTTAAGATGACATCCCAAATACTTTTTATTTTCCCGTTATCAAAATAGGTGATTAAATCGCTAGCTCTTTCAAATAATGAATTTGTTATAAAAATTAGAATGCAGAGCAAGACCAAGCAAATTACCCCATAAAATATTTGCTGTTTTCTAGTCTCGCCAGTGAATGACTTTAAATCCTCACTAAATATATCTACATCTTTCTGTAATTGATGTAATTTATAATTTTCGGCTCTAACGTTGGCCTGAAGTTGTTCTAGCGCTTCCGCATTAGTTTTTCTGGCTTGTGATAAGCTCTCAGTTTCTTTACGTGTTAAGCTCAGTGTTGCACTTGACTCAGCTAATTGAGACTTTTGATCGACTAGTTTACCTTCAATAGCTTTTATTTCCTTTTCAATCTCTTCTAATTGGTCTTCTTTTTCTAAAATTATGGCGTCAAGATCAGATGATTTTTTCTCAAAGATTTTTTCTTTTTCTTTGATCTCAGTACCAAGTTTTTCTATAGAAAGCTTCTCTGAGGTTAATTCATCATATATCTTATTAACTTTGCTTTGAATAATGCGAAGTCGATCAATATGATTTGATAATGCTATAGAGCTATTTTGTGTTGTTGCTGTTTCATAGAATATAAAGCCTTGAACTCTTCTAAGAGTCACCTCTCCATCAACTGTAGATATAGAAAGCTCTGATATTGGAGCACAAATGCTATAAACTAATTGAAAAGTTCCTTCGATATTAGTAGTTTTAAAGTTGTCGCCTACTTGACTGTGAACTGTCCCAATTGTATCGGTATAAGATATTATTATTGGTCTTTTGGTAAAGGATGTTATTTCTATTTTTGATATGAATAGGGGGGATTTTAATTTTAATGATATTGGTTTTGAGCGTAATAAATATGTAGCATTTGCATTTTTAGGTGTTGTCGTTGATGTATAAATCAGCTCTGTGAGCTTAGAGTTAGAATCGAAATGAGCACCTCTGAGTTCTGTCGAAAAAGCAAAAAGAGAGTTACTTCTGTTTAATAGTTTTTGTAATTTTTCCAACTCTGAAGCTACATCATTTAACATTGACACCTCAATTTCCGTTTAATTGATGGGGATCGAATTTTGATACACCAACTTTTCTAAGCAAGGTGTAACAGTGCTGAATAACACACTACCGCCCGTGGATTACAGCTTCCAATATGCTCCCTTGATCTGCGCTGGCAGCAACCCATCGCAGCTCAACAGGTTCTGAATGGCCATGGTAAGCCAAACGAAACTGCCGAGGCGAGCCTTTAAGTGACATAACCATCAGAAATTAATCATTTTTTGCGCTTGATCAGCAAATGGAACTGGAAGGCGGCTTTATCGCCATATCCCGCTTTGGCAAGCAGGGAAGGGAGTGAATTGGGGCGACCCGCAGGTCGCCCCTTGTGATTGCCATATCTGGCGCGTGAAGGGTTAGCCGTTATAGCCGTAGCAGCGCTTGAGCTCCTCGAAATCGTAGTAGTGGCTGCCGCTTTGGTAGGGCTGGCAGCCCGTTTTAAAGGCGATCTCCTTTTCGTTGTAGAGCATCTTGACCAGCACCTGCCGCTGCCCGTTCTGGTAGATATCCCACTGAATATTGGCGGTATAGGGGGAGACCCAGCCGCCGCGCCACTCGTTGTTCTGCTGGCTGAACAGCTGATCCGCGCTGGCCCCCTGACGGCTCCCTTCCAGCTTCATCAGGGCGGCGAGGGGGATAATGGCCTCGGCGTGGGCAAAGCGCAGGGTGGCCTGTCGGCTCTGCTCACCCTCCACGACCTGACGCTGCACCTCGCCAAACAGGCCGTCGAGCAGCGGCTGGGCAATGGCGTAGGGGGCATTCTGGTTGGCAAAGCTCGGCCCCTTCTCGTAGAAATCTTCCGCATCGGAGAGGTAGGAGAACCAGGCAGACTCCTCCGGAGTGAGGAACTGCTCCAGCGCCCAGGGCTCGCTGCCCTGTGCCTGCGCTTCGCGGATCATGCCGGGGCCGATGATAAAGAGGTTGTAGAGCATCAGGGCCGCATCCACCTCGTCGCGCACATAGGTCATGCCGCCATCTTCCGGGTTGACGGCGACAAACTCGACGCCGCCCGCCAGATAGTCAACAAAGCCCTTGCTGTAGATACGCTCCAGCATGCTGCGGGCCATCTCTTTGGTCTTGCTCAGGTTTTTAAGCTGATCCAGCGCCCTGGCCAGCTCGGGGGCCGGGGCGATTCCTGCATCCTCGTCGCCGATAAAGCGCTGGTAGCTCTCATAGGCGGGCAGGTAGCGGGCGTAATCCCCCTCGGGCGTGGTCTTGTGGAAGTAGAGCTCGAACTTGTTGACCAGCTTTTTGTCGATCTTCGAGGGGTCATCCTGCGTGAGGTAGCACTGCGCCGAGTCGCTGACATAGCTCACGTTGCGCTTGAGGCTCTCCATAAAGTAGAAGGCGCTTTCGTTGGCCCTGTCCTTGCCCGAGGTGACCACCTTGATGCAGTGGGGTTCGCTGCTGTTGAGCAGGGTCGGCAGCCGCGCCGCCAGCCGGGTAGCGAGATTGGCGTGTTCCTCCTTGCCCAGCGCCGAGAGCAGGCCATAACCCAGTTTCTGGTTGGCGGCCGTCACCAGATCGACCTTGCCTCCCAGCCCCTGCCCGAGAGTGGTGAGCGCCCCCTGACGCTGCGCCTCTTCCCATACCAGCTTGGTCAGCACGTCATATTTCGGGCTGGAGAGGGAGCGCGAGCCGTGGCGCGCCACCATCTCGGTAAAGACCGGGCTGAACCCCTGAGGCGCTGGCTCGTAGCTCTCCGCCTGCTGCTGCGGGCTGTAGACCGCTTTGGTGCTGTATTGATAGGCCGTTTTGCCCTGGCTGTCGGCAGACGATTCGTTCTCTGACTGGCAGCCGCCAAGCAAGACCAGCGAGACGGCCACAGCCACATAAGAAGAGCGCGGGAAAGTCATGATGTTCCTTATCTATCCATATGAAAAATAAGTGAAAAACTCTATGGCTTGAAAATGACCGCGGGATGTCAGCCAGATGACAGGCAGATGACTTCTGATAAAGCAGTAAGCAAGGGGAGGGGCAGAGGATGGTTATAGGGAGGGCAATAGAGGCTCAACCAACCACTGCGCCTGTCACGGCAGAGTGGTCCGTGAGCGCGTTTGGGATGGGGCCTTATTGTCTTACCTCCTGCCCCGCCATCTTGATCCAAAGGGGGGAGGTCGATTGAAGATTGCCAATTAAGGGTTGCTCAATACCACGCCAATAAGGCATCGAACATGCGGGTATGGGTCACTTGCAGGTTTGCCGCCTTGGTAGAAATGGCTGCGCTATAGAGCTGGACGCCGGGTTCGTTATGGCTCTGCACCAGATAGTTTTTATGGCGACAGGTTCCATAGAGGGAGAGGCTTTTTCTCGCGCAGTGGCCGAGAAACAGCACCCCACCAAGGCCGATCATCAGGCCACATATATCCAGCAGATTGATATCGATCTGATTGACGGCGTGCAGGGCAAATTGTGCTTCGGCCTGCTGCGCGAGTTCATAGAGTGACACGGCAAACATGGCGCCGCAGAGCAGCAGTTTGAGGCGGGCGAGGCTGGTGAGTTTGGTCTGCATCACGTCCGGCGAGACAAAATAGAGATTCTCCAGATGCCGTCTCTGCTCTTTGATCAGGATCCCGCGCACATTGACATCAACCTCGACCTGGGTTGATTCGCGATAGACCAGCCCCTGTTTTTCCCACTCGTCCGCCATCATGGCAACCAGCACCGGATAGACGACAATGGCCAGGCCGCAATAGATCGGCAGCGCATGATATCCGCTGGACATCAGTCCAACTGACAATATTGCGAATATATAGGGCGACAAGGCTTTGAGTGCAATTGATGATTTCATCGTTATACATCCATAAATAACGCGTTTTATAAGTGCCGATAGCGCACAGGCAATAGTGGCCGCGCCAATAAGCAGCGGCCAAACAGGGCGTTGGTCAGCGGTAATTCATTCCGGCAAATGGCTGAAATAGTCCCTTTGCTCGGCAACAGGGACAAGAGCGCCATAGTAAGCCAAACGAGGCCGCTCTGACAGTGACCCGGATGACATAAATCTGTGTGCCGCCGTCGAAATGAAATCATATTCTGTCGCTACTCCGGTTCCTCTATGCAAAAAGCCCCGAGAGCAGAGCTTTCGGGGAAGAGGAAAAACATCGACAAAGAATTACAAAGGCATTGGGATCAGGTCTGAAGAAGATCAGGCATCTACATAGAGCACCTGGCCGCTAATAAAGCCATCGACGGAGCGCTCAAACGCCTTGCCGACCAAAGCGCCCGGCACCGGCTGGAAGCCCGGCATCATCTCGCCATATACGTCCCACGCCTCTTCCAGCACGGTCGGATTGACCACATTGATGCGGATGCCGCGGGGCAGCTCGTGGGCCACGCACTGGACAAAGGTATCGATGGCGCCGCTGGTGGTGGCATCGGCAATGGCCAGCGGGATCGGCTTGATATTGAGGATGCCGGAGATCAGGGTGAAGGAGCCCCCCTGATTGATGTAGTTGAGGCCGATATTGACCAGATTGATCTGCCCCATCAGCTTGCTCTGGATGGTGGTTTGCCACTGCTCGTCGCTCATCTCGCCAAAGGGGGCGTATTCGCAATAGCCGGCGGTATTGACCACTGCATCGAAGGAGCCCACGTTTTGGTAGAGCCGCTCGATGGACTCTCTGCTGGTGATATCCACCTGAAAATCACACCCCTCGCCGGAGCGGCTGGCGGTAATGACCTTGTGCTTGCCCAGACCACTGAGGGCGGCTTGCCCCATTTTCCCCTGAGCACCAATCATAATGACAGTTTTCATCGTTAACCTAGCTTTGCTGGAAGAGCTGCAAGGTTAGATAGCCACTGATACAATGTAAATCATGGGTGGTTTGTATGTGATACAACTTATATTGGTGAGGTAAGGGTGGAGAAGATCGATATCAGGCAGATGAGGGTGCTGGTGCTGCTGGTGAGATACAAGAGTGTGTCGCGGGTGGCCGAGTTGCTGGAGATCTCCCAGCAGGGGGTGAGCAGCCATTTGAAAAAGCTGCGCGACCTCTTTCCCGCCGAGCTGTTTATCCGCCAGAGCGCCGGGTTGCAGCCGACCGACTACGCCTGCGAGCTGGCCGCCAGGTTTGAGCAGATCCTGGCCGATATCGACGGGGTCTTTGTGGCAACCCCCTTCGATCCCGCCAGCAGCCAGCGCACCTTCAGGGTGATGGCCAACGAATATGCCCAGCTCGCCATTATCCCAAGGCTGGCGAGCGCCCTGCGCACTCAGGCGCCCTCCATCCGGCTCGATGTGGTGGACTTTCAGGCCGAGCAGCATCTAGAGGCGCTGGCCAGTGGCGAGGTCGATCTGGTGATTGGTTTTGATGCCTATCTCGACCCGGGGTTGCTGCGTGCCACCCTGCGCCGGGATCACTACTGCTGCGTGCTGCGCCGCGACTCCCGATATCTTCCGGACAACGCCCCGCAGGATCTGGCGGCCATCCCCTTTGTGCAGTTAGCCAACAGCGTCGGCAATTTCGAAGGGCAGATGAGCCCGCAGCAGGTTGCCAGCGCGGCGGTGGCGACGCTCCCCTGTTACACCTCGCTGCAAGCCTTTATGTCGGTCAATGACGTGGCGGCCTGCATTCCGTCGGCCATCGCCGCCCTTGGGGATTTTCGTGTGCTGGAGCTGGCCGGGGCGCCCCAGCCGTTCGAGGTGGTGGTCGGCAGACACCGCAAAAGCCAGGGCAATCTCGCCATCGAGTGGCTGGCCGAGGTGATCAAGTCGGTCAGCGATCTTGCCATGCCGAGATAACATCGCCGTTTGCACAGAGCTGCACATGCCAGCCAGTGCGCTAACGGCAGGCTGGATCTGCGGGGTAAATCCTGCGATGGTGCGGGCTGTTATCCGCTTGTCTCGTTATCGAGTGAAAAGGAGTTGAGATGCGCATTGCCATGATTGGTCTGGGGGATATAGCCCAAAAAGCCTATCTGCCGCTGCTGGCGAGCGATGAGCGGGTCACCCCGCTGCTCTGCACCCGGAGTCCATCGGTGCTGGAAAAGCTGGCCCGCCAGTATCGGGTCGCCGAGTGCTTTACCGATGTGGCGGCCATGCTGGCCAGCCGCCCCGACGCCGTGATGATCCACGCCGCGACCGCCGTTCACCGCGAGCTGGCCGAGCAGTGCCTGCGCGCCGGTATCCCCACCTTTGTCGACAAGCCCCTGTGCGACAATCTGGCCGAGGCCGAGGCGCTGGCCAACCTCGCCATCGCGCAAGATTGCGCCCTCTTTACCGGCTTTAACCGCCGCTATCTGCCCGCCATGGCCGAGGCGCGGGCTCGGCCGCTCACTGAGCTGAACTGGCAGAAACACCGCTTCGCCCTGCCGGGCAAGGCGCGGGATTTTATGTTCGATGACTTTATCCATGTGCTCGACAGCCTCTGCTTCTATGGCGGCGTGCCGGGCGGCGACTTTCATGCGGTATTGCGCCCCTGTGCGCAGGACAACAGCCTGTTGGCCGGGGTGAGCGTAAGCTGGCAGAGCGGCGATCGCGCCATCAGCGGCAGCATGAACCGCAGCGCCGGGATCACCGAGGAGCGCATCGATGCCTACGGCGACAATCTTTCCCTGCACCTTGAGAACTGCACCCGCGGCATCATCGCCCGCGACAAGCAGGCGCAGATGCTTAGCCCCAACGACTGGCAGCCGGTGCTGGCCCAGCGCGGCTTTGCTGCCATGCTGGCGCACTGGTATCAGCAGATTGAAATCGGCAAGGCGGATAGCGAGCTGATTACCTCCTACCTGCACGGTCACCGGCTGGCGGAGCAGTTGGTGGCGCTGGCTGACAAGCGAGAATAAGGCTTGCTGGAAGCCTGAGGGATATGAATACGAGGTGCGCGAAGGTTGCGCACCAAACACAACGGGGGGCCGCAGTTGCGGCCCCCCGTTGTTATGGGATCAGATGCACTTCACCGGCTTGGGCAGGCCGCCAATCTTGGTCGCCTGCTTGGCGGGCCCTTCCGGGAACAGCTTGTAGAGGTAGCGGCTATTGCCCTTCTCGGGGCCATACTGCTTCTCCATCGCCTTGACCAGTGCGCGGATGGCGGGGGAGGTGTTGAACTCCAGATAGAAGGCGCGCACAAAGCGCACTACTTCCCAGTGCGGCTCCTCAAGCGTGATCCCCTCCTGCGCGGCCAGCACCAGCGCCAGCTCCTCGCTCCAGTCGTTGCTGTTGAGCAGGTAGCCCTTGGCATCGGTCTCGATGAGTTGGCCGTTGAATTCCAGCTGATGTTTTTCGGACGCAGACATGAGGGCTCCTCGCTAATGGGGCTATCAGGATTGGGCGGGCATGGTAGCGCCTTGATCCCCGGTGAGCAACCGACTCTCGTTGGCCAGATGCAGCAGTTGATCCGCCAGCTCGCTGATCAGGTTGAGCTGCTGGGTCAGCATCAGCTGCTCCTCGCTGCTGTCTGCACTGCTGTCCGTGCAAAGAAGGGGGCTCTGACCACCGATGGAGCTGGAGGGGTTGCCTGCCAGATGGCCGGCGGCTTGCTCCAGGGTGTGGCAGATGTGGTGGCGCACCTCATCCAGCCCGCTGATGGCCTCCAGCTTGTCGCGATGGGCCCCCAGCGCCGAGATGTAGGAGAGCAGGGCGTGGTTGCGCCAGGTGAGGGTAAAGCAGAGATCGAGGAAGCGGCGGCGCTTTTGCGGCTCCACCAGCATGCTCTGCCAGGCGGTGGCCAGTTCGCTGTCTGCCAGATGGGCGCTCTTGCGCGCCACCCGATAGTCGATGGACTCGTCCCGCTGCTGCTTGAGGCTCGCCAGCACCGCTGAGAGGTAGCGGGCGTTGGCCGAGAGCGAATTGGCGATCAGCGTCGGCAGCCGCTTGTATTGCCAGTCCGGCCAGAGCCAGGCCACCAGCCCGTAGGAGATCAGGCAGCCAAGCAGGGTATCGAGCAGCCGCGGCCCGAGGATCGCAAAGCCGATGCCATCAAGCAGGTTGAACGCCATCAGCACGTAGAGGGTGATAAAGCAGACTGCGGCGCTGTAGTTGTTGCGCACCTGGGTGAAGAAGAGGAAGGCGGCCAGCCCCATCACTACCAGCTGAACGTGCAGCTCGGGGAAGAGCCAGAGCACCGGAATGCCCACCAGTATGCCGGCGAAGGTGCCGAGCATCCGCTGCACCAGTCGGCGGCGGGTGGCGCTGTAGCTGGGCTGGCAGACAAACAGCACGGTCAGCAAAATCCAGTAGCCCTTTTCCAGATCAAAGGCTTGCAGTATGCCGTAGCCGATCACCAGCCCGAGTGACAAACGCAGCGCATGGCGAAACACCATGGAGTGCAAGGTGAGGTGCTGCTTGAGCTGGGCCAGCAGCGGCAGGCGGGGCGGGCGTGCCAGCGCGGGCAGCTCCTGCTCTGGCTGCTCGGGGTTTTGCAGCACTTCGGCGCTGCCCAGCAGCTGGTTGATGCTGGCCAGATTGCGGCGCAGGAATTTCATCGGCGTCAGCAGGGTTTTCGGGTAGTGCTGCTTGAGATTGGTGAACTCCAGCTGATCGCCAAGGGCCTCCAGCGTCCAGTGAATGCGCTTGTTATGGGCGTAGGGCTTGTGCACCAGAATGGCGTAACCGAGCCGCTGGCACGCCTCGGAGAGTTGCAGAAACAGCTCCTGAAATCCTTCCAGTACGATGCCCTGCTTGAGCTCCGCCTCCAGCCGGCTGTAGGGGTAGTGGCTGGAGGTGGCACGCTCGTGAATTTCCAGCGCCAGCAGATAGAGGCGCAGCAGGCTGGCAAGCTCGGGGCTCGCCGGGTGGCGGCGGCTCAGGCGGGCGTTGAGGGCCGACTTGGTGAGGGTCAGCGCGCTCACCAGATTGATGTTGAGCTGGGCCAGATTGTGGCGAATGGCCTGGGCGCCGTGCTCGTCCGCAGGGAAGAAGCGGGACTTTTCCAGCAGGTAGCGGCCAAGGGCGAAGTAGCTCTGGGCCAGCTGCTCGTGCAGGGTTTTGTAGGGCAGCAGCCAGAGCCAGATAAACGAGACCAGCCCGTACCAGAGGGCGCCAGCGCCGAGGGCCAGCGGCTGGTAGAAGAGATCCGGTGCCTTGGCGGCTCCCAGCATGGTGTAGATGGCGATCAGCAGCGAGCCGAAGCTGATGGTGGCGTAGCGAGCGCCGAGCGCCCCCACCATCACGAAGATAAAGGTGGAGCTGGCCAGCCCGATGGCAAACAGCCAGGGGGTGGGGTAGAGATACTGTACGCACAGCGACGCGAACATGAAGCAAATCAGCGTCATGGCGAGGTTCTTGAGCCGTCCCCACAGGCTGTCGTCGGTTTCGGCGATGGCGCCCGCCACTACCCCGAGGGAGAGCAGCACGGTGAGCTGGATATTGCCGGTGGCCAGGGTGAAGGCGAGCAGACCGAGAATGGCCAGCAGCACCTTGAGAGCGAAGTAGATATGACTATCGGTCAGCAGTCGGCGTAACAAACCGGAGAATTCCATGGGCATGCTAGGCACCACCCTTGAGCGAAGCAAAATCGATGTGACTATCAATCAGCAGTCGGCGCAGCAGGCCAGAGAGATCCATCGGCATGAGACAGGTGAAACCCTTGATCGAAACGAGAGCGAGATAGTAACCCGCCAAGCGCGAAGTGGCCCNGGGCCACTTCGCTTCATATCCTTGATTTACAACTTATCCTGACAAAAATCGACGCCAATAAAAACCCCGCCGAAGCGGGGTTTTTGATTAGTTGCGGTTGCCGCCAAGCAGGCTCAGCAAGCTCAGGAAGATGTTGTAGATGGAGACATACAGAGTGACGGTGGCAGAGATGTAGTTGGTCTCGCCGCCGCGCACGATCTGCTGGGTAGTCAGCAGGATGGCACCGGAGGAGAAGAGCATGAACATGGCGGACAGGGCCAGGCTCAGGGCGCTCATCTGCAGGAAGATGTTGGCAATCATGGCCACCAGCAGTACCCAGAAACCGACGAACAGCATACCGCCTATGAAAGAGAGATCACGCTTGGTGGTCAGGGCATAGGCCGACAGACCGAAGAAGGTAAGCGCGGTACCGCCAAGGGCGGTCATCACGATCTCGCCACCACCATTGTTCATGTACATGTTGATGATGGGGCCCAGGCTATAGCCCAGCAGACCGGTCAGGGCGAAGGTGAAGACCAGACCCATGCCGTTGTTGCGATTCTTCTCGGTCAGGAACATCAGACCGTAGACACCGATCAGGAACACGGCCCAGTGCAGCGGCGGCATGTTCATCACGGTAGCGACCCCCGCCACCACGGCAGAGAAGCCCAGAGTGAGGGAGAGCAGCATATAGGTGTTACGCAGCACCTTGTTGGTATCGCGTACGGCACTTTGGGTGCCAGTGTAGATAGAACGGGTATCCATCTTGGGTGTCCTCTTGATGTCCGGGTGAGACGGCGAGCAGCCGCCTCGTGATCGCTGTTTGTTACTGCATGTTTACGCATTGTATGTAGAACAAATAGGGATGACGAGGAACAATTTCAAGCCACCTGCCATTTTGCTCCCGCACACTATCCCACAGGAAATATGTATTGCATATGAACAAGGGCTTAGCGTAGTATGCACGCCGTTCGGAGGGGTGGCAGAGCGGCTGAATGCACCGGTCTTGAAAACCGGCGATGGGCGACCATCCGTGGGTTCAAATCCCACCTCCTCCGCCATCTACATAGCCCAGCTGATTGATTCGGTTGGGCTTTTTTGTTTCTGAAATTCTTGGTATGCCAGTGAGTATGTCATTAGATGTTGACTGCCCTACCCCTTGATAGCACTCCCTTGGACAGGTCATTGCCACGATTTCCTCAAGTTACCCAAAGCAAGAGAAGGTCTCATCAAAGCTCGGTGCGTCAACTATGGCGCCTCTGGCCCCTTAGTTATAGATGGTCATCCTAACTCAACTGAGCTATATCGATAAATTTGATACCTGGACTGGAGCCGCCTGCTTTATTAAGGAAGGTGCGAACAAGTGGATCGCACCTTCACCACGAACTCTTTGTCCGCATTTGAAATGCACATCACTCCAAAAACCTGACTTTTTCCGCAAGTATTCGGCTATTAAGCGCCATTTAGCCTCATTTTCGAGGCTTATCTCGATTTTTGGGCACAGCTATCCCATGCCCGTATCATCTGGTCCACGCGAAACAGATTCGCCAGCGTAAACAACATCGCCAGTTGGTTGTCGTTCTTGCGCAGCCCCTTGAACCGCGCCTTCACAAAGCCAAACTGACGTTTGATGATCCGAAACGGGTGCTCCACTTTGGCGCGGATGCTGGATTTGAGCCTCTCAAAGGCAATCACAGCCTTGTTTTTGCGCGGATGCTTTTTGAGCTCCTTGAGCCTGCCAGGTCGCATCACAATCGCCCATTGTGCCTTTACATCCGCCAGCTCTTCACGGTTTTCTGCACCCTGACATCCTGCGTCAGCGAACACAAATGCCTCCTCGCCATGGAGCCGATTTCCCACTTGATTGAGGTCGTGCTCATTGGCTGCCGTGGTCTCCAGACTGTGCGTCAGGCCACTCTTGGCATCGACACCGATATGAGCCTTCATGCCGAAGT